>WGCW01000132.1 GCA_015493585.1 Acidobacteriota bacterium | reverse complement strand
GATTTCCGGACAACTCGCCAATACCGGGTGAAAAACCGCTCCCCGTGCCTGCAGCGACGCCGCTGCGGTTGACGATCCCTTGAATCTCCGTCCCAGCGGTGTCATAGATGGCGGTGTAAACATTTTCCTCTGCCCCGGCGCTCTGGGTCGAATCCTCTTGCCAGGCGAGCACGAACCGGTTGTCGCCGGTCGCTGCGATTTTCGTATAGCGGATGAAAGGGACTCCGATGTCACCATCTTGCCCAAACGCTGCATTGTTGGTGACGTTGACCGCTGGCACGAGCACCTGCCCGGTTTCATCGATCACCGCAAAGTAGACATTGTCATTTTCATTGTACGAGCTGTCGTACCGGTCCTGATGCCAGACAATCCCAACATGGCCGTCCGGGCTTTCCGCCGTCGCAACATCCCAGATGAACGTCCGGTACGTATCATCGTCACTGGGATCAACGCGGAACCCGTCCACCACGACGTGACCCGCACGGTCAAGGATCTCACAGTAAATCCTGTCAACATAGTTGTTGCCGCTGTCAGCCTCTTGAGTCCATGTATACAAGAGGTTTCCGTTGCCCAGCTCGAGCACCGTTGGCATTGCATAGCCGTACTCGTCCGGAACCGGGACCGCAATGTCGGTCGTCCCGGAAGGTGTCGCAATGCGCAGCATCCGGTAGCGGCCGTGAGCCTCCATGAAACGAGCTGGGACCGCCGCCTGGATGGTCACCTGGTCCGAGACCGATGGATCGAGCGATGACGTTGCCGTCAAGACCGTTGTATTCGACGCTGCAGGCGTTGCAGGAGCATCAACATCTACGTAAATTGTCCTCGACTGCTGCTGTTCGAGCGTGCCCGTATCAGGGATGCCGTTGCCGTTGGTATCGCTCTCACCGTCCAGCGTTACGTTCCACGCTGAGTTAACCGTCAGATCGTAGGTATCGCTGCCGAGCTCGCCCGAGTTGAAGACTTTGGGGCCGAAATAGTTCGTCACAAGTTGCTGAGGCAATCCCATCGCGACGAACGAACCGACCGTAGGTGGATACACAAATGCACGAACAGCAGGCGCCGGCCGGATGAAGCGAATCGCCGTCCCCGCCGAAATGTGGCTTCCATCCTGATACATCAGGCCGTCATAGCCCGTACTGTCCTCGATCCCCGTCACGGCTCTCCAGGATGAGCTGCCGTACGTCATGTTCTGATACTGAAAGGTGATGTCCCCGTTTTCGTGGAAAACAGCCTCAAAGGTATAGGCCGACGACGGATCCGAGTAGTCCCGCATTCCGTTCCACTCGATCACCTCCCAGCGGTCAGGCGCCGTGCCACCGCTCAGGGCGTACACCGTCCCGCTGTTGTCCTCAAAATGTGACCAGTACGGCGTCACTATGGTGTTCGGCTCCGTGGGCGAAGGTAGAGATCTTGGGTACGCAAGGTAGGCGGGCCAAGAATTTGCCTGGAAGAGAGCACATCCGTCGTAGTGAACAATGACCCGGTTGCTCGACGCTCCGTAATAGGTGAACCCGAAAGGAAGGTTAACCGACACGTACGCGTCGGCGCCGGTATGAAGATTCAGTGCAGTCCCCCCCGTTGCATCGATCCATTGGTAGGGCTCCGAATCGTCCCAGGTATAGCCAAAATGGTCCGGCCCCCCGGTCGCTTGCGGCGCCTGGGTCCGAAGAGACGTGTACGCCGTAAACGGCTCACGTGCCGCCGCAAACCCGGCCGAGACCACGATCGCAAACGCGAGAAGAATGAGACGATGATGTAAGCGCATTGGGCAAACCTCCTCGGGGTTGACCTGAATATCATACACCTATGCTGATCGCTGACCAAACGGATAGGCCCGCATGACCTCTCCCAGCCACCCAACAGCTCCGGTCGCGTCCTCACTCGTTCGCCGCGGCAGTCGAGGGAGGGGTTCAACCAGTCACACCGCGGTGCCAGGCCTCGGCGTAGCGGCCGCCCCGGGCGAGCAGCTCCTCGTGGGTCCCGGATTCGATGATCCGGCCGGCGTGCATCAGAAAGATGACATCGGCGTGGAGGGCCGCCGTCAGCCGGTGCGTGACAATCAGCGCCGTCTTCCCGTCGATCGCCTGCCTCCCCAGGAGGCAGCGTGAACGTGCGCAGATCGCCTGAGAGAATCGCTCACTTTACGAGCCCTGCTCCTGGCCGCCCGCAACCGGCGCCGGACGTGGAGAGAGGTGGGCGGTTTGCGGAGCGATGCGGGAAGGATCCTTTCCCACTCACGTCAGCCCGGCCGCCACAATCGGCAGCGGGGAACCGCATAGCCCATCACGATTCATCATGCGCCGGTGAGCCGGCCCCTGGGAAGACGCCGCCCCGAACCGGTGTTTCCGCTTCCCACACGGCCCCAGGGTCGGCCTCGAACACGGCGCGTGCCAGCTGCGCCACGGTCGCGCCGGCAATTGGGTGAACCCAGTACGGCGCGATCGCAGCGGCCGGAACGAGCGCAAACGCACGTTGATGCAACAGCGGGTGCGGGAGGGTGAGCCGGGGGCCGCGGTGTACGGCAGCCTCTGCCAGGAGAAGATCAAGGTCGAGCGGCCGTGGGCCCCAGTGAAGCTCGTGCGCCCGGTCGCGCCCCGCGGCCGCCTCCAGCCGCTGACAGAAATCGAGCAGCGCGAGCAGCCCCCCGGACGCCACGACGATGGCAGCCTGGTTCCAGTAATCGGGCTGAACAGGCCCGGCCGGACGGGAACGGTAGAGCGGGGAAACCGATTCGACTGTAACTCCAGCGAGCTCCAGCCCTTGCAACGCGCGCACGAACGCGTCCGGCGGATTTCCAATGTTGCCACCGAGACCGATGAGCACTCTCACCTCAACCTCCCCGATGCGACGGCCCTCGCACTGTCTGCTACCCTATCACCGTGAACGAACGAACCGTACGCTTCCTCACCCGCCTCATCTGGACTGCCGTCATTGGCTGCGTCGTTGGCGCCCTGCTCGGCTGGGGGCTCGCTCAGATGTTGCATATCCCTCAGGTCGACAAGCTGACCAATTACCGTCCTGCGAGCACAACCATCGTCCTGGCCGACGATCAGACGCCGCTCGCAAGTTTCTCAGTGCAGCGCAGGATCGTCCTCAAACCTGAGGAGATCCCCAACCAGCTCAAGCTCGCGATCGTCGCAACGGAAGATGCCGATTTCTACCACCACGGTGGGATCGATCCTGCCGCCATCTTCCGGGCCGTCGTCTACAGCATCCTCAAGGGCCGGTTAGGCGCGCGGGGGGGCGCCTCGACCCTGACGCAGCAGCTGGCTCGCACGTACTTCGGCATGCACCAACGCACCATCAAACGGAAGCTGAAGGAGATGCTCCTGGCTATCGACATCGAGAAACGGCTGAGCAAGGACCAGATTCTGGCGCTCTACGCCAATATGGTGTACCTCGGCCAGGGTGCCTACGGCGTCGAAGCGGCCTCACGGCTGTACTTTGGAAAATCTGCCCGGGATATCGACCTCGCTCAAGCAGCGCTCCTGGCCGGCATGATCCAGAATCCCGAACGCCGGTGGTCGCCCATTCGAAACCCCACTGGCGCGACCCATCGGCGTAACTACGTGCTCAAACGTATGCTGGACCTCAAGTTCATCACGCCCGAGGCCTACCGTGCCGCCATCAACGAACCGCTCGGCGTCTCGCTTCACAAGCAACGCATCGATACCGGCGCCTACTTCGTGGAAACCGTGCGTCAAAGGCTCGAACAAACATACGGAACCGATGAGCTCTATTCCGGGGGGCTGCAAGTGCAAACCACGCTCGATCCCACACTCCAGCGCGCCGCTGAGCATGCCGTGCGGGAAGAGCTCGTCAAACTTGACATGTCGCTTGGCTACCGGAAGCCAGAAAACGTCGTCAGAGAAGGGCGGGCCTCGAGCCCCGATGCGTTCTCCCCACCGTCGTGGAACGACCTCCAGCTAACACCTGGCGCGATGGTCGAGGCGGTCGCGCTGCACGTCGGCCGGAGGCACGCGACCTTCCGGATCGCGGGGAGAACCGGCCGCCTCGATCTTGCCGGCGCCGCATGGACCCACACCCGCTCACTCAAGCGCATCCTCCATCCGGGAGATCTGACGCTCGTCCGCCTTCCGCAGGTCATTCCAGAAGACCCACAGACTCCCATGCCGGTCGAGCTCCTGCAGATTCCAAGCCTTGAAGCGGCCCTCGTGGCGATGGACAACCGGACCGGCGCCATTCGTGCGATGGTTGGAGGCTTCGATTTCCACACAAGTGAGTTCAACCGCGCAATCCAAGCGAAGCGCCAGTGCGGGTCCGCCTTCAAACCGTTCGTCTACCTGACGGCCTTTCAGCAGGGCTATACCCCGGCCGACACCCTCTTCGATGCGCCGTTCCTCCTGCCGGACGCAACCGGCCAGCTGACCTACTGTCCGAAGAACTATCACGGCGAATACCACGGCATCACCACGTTACGGCGCGCCCTCGAGCTCAGCTTCAATGCGACCGCGGTCAAGCTCGAGCAGCTCGTGGGGCCTCAAAACGTCATCACGACCGCCCGGAAGTTCGGGATCACCACGCCCCTGCACCCGTACGCGACGCTTGCACTCGGCGCGCTCGAGGTTCGGCTGATTGACCTCGTCCGGGCGTACGCAGGGTTCGCCAACCTTGGGGTGACGCCGAAACCGCTGATGGTGACCGAAGTCAAGGACCAGGACGGCAAAGTGCTCGAACGGAACTTCCCCGATCTCGAGCCGGCGATGCCACCTCCCGTGACGTACCTGCTGGTTCATGTGTTGCGCGGAGTCGTGCTCGAAGGCACGGGACGCGCCGCGGCCAGCCTCGACGCCAACCTCGCCGGAAAGACCGGAACGACGAACGCCTACACCGATGCGTGGTTCGTCGGCTTTTCGCCCCGGCTGACCGTCGGCGTGTGGGTCGGGCGCGATCTGAAGAAGACGATCGCCAACCGTATGACCGGCGCACGGGCGGCTCTTCCGATTTGGATGAGCTTCATGAAGGCATACCTGGATACGCTCGACCCGGCAACACGGAAGGAGAACTTCCCAGTACCTGCCGGAGTCGTCTTCACCCCTGTCGACTGGTACACCGGCCTGAGAGCCATTCCATCGTGCCCGAAAGTCGTTCTCGAAGCCTTCCTCGACGGAACCGAGCCCACGAAATCATGCTCCGACAAATGGCACGAGATCATCGACCTGCCATGGCCATTCCAGGAGCCTTTCTACACGCCACGCCCAGGCGAGCCGATGCCAACCCCGGAAGCCGTCGAGGTTGCCAACGAGCGCCTGACCCAAAAACAGACCCTGATCAAATGACCGAAACACGATCGCGGCCTGGTAAAGGTGGCAGGCAGCCATCTGTTCAGCCTCTCGTCTCCCCAGGTTGAGCACAGGTTGCGCGACGCTCCCACATCTTCCTTCCCCCATCCACCCATGAGGTCTCACACGGGGCACGCTGGGAGCGCGGAGAGAATGGGGTATCTGAGAGCTAACCTCCGCGGTTGCCTCTTCCAGATGGATCTTGAGTCAGGCAAAGTTAGGGATGTTGAATATCGGAACGCTCCCCTCAATGTCATCCTGAGTGGTGCGCCAAAGGCGCGCCATGAAGGATCTGGGTGGGGGGCATGAAGCTTTCGTGCTCGAAACGGCCGGTACGGGCAGGAAGAAGCGATGGCCTCCCCCCGCCCAGATTCTTCGTCGGCTTCGCCTCCTCAGAATGACAATGGAGGGAAGGCTGCCCCTCCTCAGAATGACAGCTCCCCCTGTCATCCTGAGTGGTGTGCCAAAGGCGCGCCGCGAAGGATCTGGGTGGGGGACCGGAAGATTTTGTTCTTGGGACGGTCAGTACGAGAAGAAAGGCGAGCTCGAACGTCAAAACATCCCAGGTGCAGCGGGGCGCGCCGCAGCTCGCTTGGCCGACCGTTTACGCTCATCCGAGCGCAGGTGGCACTGCTTGTACTTCAAGCCGCTGCCACACCAGCACGGATCATTCCGGCCGAGATTGAGGTCGGCGGGGGGCGTTTGGGCAGCAAGGACGCTCTTGATTTTTGTCAGAAGGCTCATCGTTTTTCCCTCATCAGCGGCCATGCGGCCGCGAAGTCGCGCGGATGCTACCAGCACGGTCTTTATCCGTCAAATCATGCTCGAACCAAGGTTATTGCGCTGTGCCCCGTCGGCCGGAGGCAGCCTTGGAGCGCGGACTTCAGTCCGCATCTTTTTGTACCAGAACGCGTTGAGCGCACGATGCGGACTGAAGCCCGCGCGCCCTCGGGTGCTCTCCCCGCGACCGGTTGCCTTGGCGTTGGGGTGAACGTGCTTGGACTGTGGCCGTATCCGCTGGAATCACACGGGTTCCGCACTGCGCAACAACCTCGAACCGGTCAATCGTGCCGAAGTCACCCCGTGAGACGTACCTCTTCCTGACATTGAACGCGGACGCGCCGGAGGGTGGGATGCTTACCGTCCGGCGGACCGGGGCGTTTTGGTCCCTCCACCTGCCCGGCCGCCTTCCCGTCCCCGACGGCGTTGGGAACCTGACGCCGGGCCGGTGCCACGGCC
Organism: Acidobacteriota bacterium; assembly: GCA_015493585.1. Taxonomy (GTDB): domain Bacteria; phylum Acidobacteriota; class Thermoanaerobaculia; order Thermoanaerobaculales; family Sulfomarinibacteraceae; genus JAADFN01. Next base: position 51,498 of record WGCW01000132.1, on the reverse strand, counting down.
ACCCCGGCCTCCGGACCGGGTTGTGGCGGCCCGCCGAAGCGCCGTCACCTCCGACGGCAGAAGCTCACGAAAGTCTCCGGGACCGAGCGCGGAATCCTCAAGCGGCCCGATCGCCACGCGGCGCAACCGCTGGACCGGATGTCCCGCCCGGAAGAACATCTCGCGTACCTCGTGGGTCCGGCCCTCTCCAACTTCGATTCTCCACCAGCTGTTGCCCGCCCGGGGCGTTACCCGCTCACGGCGAATCGACCGCGGCCGGACGAGCGCGCCCTCAACCCGCACACCGCGGCGGATCTTCTCGACCTCGGCTTCTGACAGGTCACCACGGACCTTTGCGAGGTACGTCTTGATCAGACCGTAGCGCGGATGCGTGATCCGGGCGGCCAGGTCACCGTCGTTGGTCAGGATGAGCAGTCCCTCGGAGTTGAAGTCGAGCCGCCCCACGGGAAAGACCCGCTCCTTCACCTTGCCCTTGATCAGGTCAACGACCGTCGCGCGCTCCTCGGGGTCCTCGCAGGTTGTCATCACACCACGCGGTTTGTACAAGAGGATGTAACGCAGAGGCTCTGGCCGGGGAAGACGTTTCCCGTGCACCTTGATGTGGTCGGCCGCCGGATCGGCCTTCTGCCCGAGATGAGCGACCTTCCCGTTGACCGTCACGGCACCCTGCCGGATCAAGTCCTCGGCATCGCGGCGCGAGCACATGCCACTTTTTGCAATGATTTTCTGAAGCCGTTCAAACGTCATGAAACATTCCCTCCGGGGAGATTCCGCCTCTCGGCGGGACAGGCAGCATACGCGTCCTTGCCGTGTGACGCAACTGCATCAGCTGACGAAGGGCCGGCCAAGGAGACCCGCAAGGACCACACCCGCCCGGGAAAGCGCTCCGAGCCGGACGCGGCGGTGGAGCACCGCCCCCGGCTCGCGAGCGATCCGTTCGAGGATCGTGGCGTACACCCGGCCCATGAGCCGGACCGCAAGACGCGCATCCCGTTCGATGCACTCCGGAAGCGGATTCGCCCGCCGGAAATAATCCCGGGCCCGGCTCGTCTCGAACGCCATCAGGCTGCGAAAGGCCGGTGACGGGCGCTTCGCAAGGATCTCGCCGGGCGTCACACCGAACTGCTCCATCTCGTCGAGCGGCAAATAGATCCGGTCGCGCTCCGTATCCTCCCCCACATCCCGGCACACGTTGGTCAGTTGCAGGGCGATGGCGAGGGAGCGTCCGAATTCTGAGGCACGGGAATCGACCACACCAAAGATCGCCAGCGAAATGTCGGAGATCGTCACGGCCACGAGCTCGCAGTAGCGCTCGAGCTCGGCGAAGGTTTCGTACCGGTGCTTGACGAGATCCCACCGGCAGCCCTCGATGAGGCCAGTAAACGCGTCCTTGGGAATCGGGAACTCGCCGAGCACATCGGCCAACGCGCGTGTCGCGGTCTCGTGCGGCTTCCCGGCGTACGCCGCCTCGACCTCCGCTTCCCACGCGTCGAGCTTTCGCTCGGTCTCGGCAACTGGCGTTTCGTTTGACGCCTCATCGACGATGTCATCGGCGATGCGGCAGACAGCGTAGGCAGCGTAGACCGCCTGACGCTTGGCCGCAGGCAGCCGCCGGAACCCCAGTGAGAAATTCGGCCCCTGGCGGTGCGTCAAACGCCGGACACGGGCCTCGGCCGTCCCGCTCATCGTGAGCTCCCCCGTGACCACGCCGCGACCGGCACCCGTGGATCGGGCCGCCGGCTCCCCCACACCGCCATCACGATCCGCGCGAGCACGCGCCTGCCCGCCGACGGACGTTGCAGGGCAATCAGCCGCTGGCGGAAATCGCCCCCTGCAAGCCACCGGCACAGCCGGGAGACCGTTCCCGCGCCCGCGAGCTCGAACGCCGCCCGGCCGAGCATCGACGCCAGCATCGGCTCCCAGACCTGGCGTTCGTACCCGGCCGCATCCCACCCCTCGCCGCCGAGCGCTCCGGCGATCAGCCGCGCAGACCGCAACGCCAGCCGGTTGCCGAGACCGAAGAGGTAATCCTGGATCCCCGCGGCTTCACCGGCGTACCAGCGCCCTTGGGCCCGGAGGGTGCGTGGCGCGCCGAAGCTCATGAACTGCACGTGCTCATGGACATCCTCCATCCGCGCCGGAAATGCATCGAGGAGCGCCGCAAAAGCGCGGCGCGCGTTGCCCCGCAGACGCCGGATCCCGCGGACCTGGGCGGCGCCCATCGTTCCTTTCCCGTCATGAATGAACAGGTAACTGTATCCGGTGGGTGTCAGTGCCGGATCGAAGAGGACTACGATCCGATCGGGATCGGGCGTCGTAAAGATCACCTCCCGAGCCACACCATCGGCCCTGGCGGGCCCCGTCGCGATGATGTCCGGTATCCAGTCATCACCCGACGTTCCCGCCTCGATCCGCACGCCGCGCCGCCGTGCCTCGGCGGCAAGCCAGGCATCCAGCGTCCCCTCACCGCCGCCGCGGCGGATCAGATAAGCGTACGGCTTGCGGGAGTGCACCTCGTACCGGTTCCGGTCCGCATCGAGAAGCACGGCCTGGTCAAGCGGAGTCAACTCGCAGGCGGGCTCAAGCCCCATCCCGGCGAGCTCGTCGAGCACGTCTTGCGGCCCCGATCCGTTTTCCAGGATCTGGAAACCGCCGGCGAACCGGCCTCCCGCGACACCCCTCCTGTCTCGCACCTCAACGGCATGCCCACGCCCGGCGAGCAGCGCTGCGGCGCCGAGCCCGGACACCCCCGCCCCGAGAACCCGAATCGTGTCCGTCATCGCAAGACCGTATGCGACCGTTTCATCTCCCGGATTCTAACCCGGCCCCGGCCGCTGTCGATCATATGATCTCACCCTCCTCACCCTGACGAGAGAAAACCGAGCCATCCCGGAAGTTCTTGACATAGCCTCTGCCTTTTGTCACAGTGCGGATTGAGAAAAGGTCTTATTTCAGGGAGAAGACGATGCGAAGAAGAATGGCTCTCGTTGGTGTTATGTTCCTCGTTGCTGGCACCATGATCGCGGCAACCGTTCACAAAGTGGGTGATGCCGCTCTGGGGACTATCCCTTACGGCCGGTTCGAGAAGAATGAAGTGTGCGCCCAGTGTCACACCGATATCGCCCAGCAGTACGCCCAGTCGCTGATGTCCAAGTCCTTCACCCATCAGTGGGACGAGGCCGAGTACTTCGAGCTGGCCGTGCCCCATGCGGAGAAGCTCGCAAAAGTTGCCGGTGTCAAGGCCGGCTGTAACGGCTGTCATGCTCCGTTGGCGTTTTTGGCCGGCGACATTCCTCCCAAACGGCCCGAGGAGGGCAGCCGGGCCAACGAGGGGGTATCGTGCGATGTGTGCCACAGCATCACGGGCTTCGAGGGCAAGATCCCTTTCAATTTCAACTACATCATTGAGCCGGGCGACACGAAACAGGGAGTCCGCACCGGGACGGAGAGCCCATATCATAAAATTCACGCCAACCCCTTCCTGGCCTCGACCGAATTCTGCGGCACCTGCCACAACGAAAAGGATCCGTGGGGTATGTGGGTCAAGGCCACCCAACTCGAGTGGAAGAGGAGCCCCCAGGGCAGGGCCGGCATCACCTGCCAGCAGTGTCACATGCCGGCGGCTCCGGGCAACAGCGCCCCCAATGCCGGTGGCCAGCACCACCCCGATGTCCGTCAGCACCTCTTTCACGGGGCCCACTGGCCAGACATGCTCAATGGAGCCGTTTCGGTGGCCATCGTCGGCAGCTCGGATACGGTTCGTCCCGGCAAGCAGACGCGGCTCATCGCCACCGTCATGAACATCAAGGCGGGCCACATGATCCCTTCCGGCTCCGCCGAGGAGCGTGTTGTCTGGCTCGATGTCAACGCCACCGACGCCGCCGGCCATGTCTACCACATCAAGGTCGACAGGAAAGGGTTCAAGGGTGAGAACCTCACAATCTCCTCGCCGGGCACGATGGCATATCAGGACATTGGGGATATCAAGGGGATCAAGAATTTCCCAGGCCTCGAGCGCGACGGCGACGTGCCTGCAGGCGACCGAATCTTCCGGCTCCCCTACCTCGACGACAGGGGACGGATGACCGTCGCCCAGTGGAACACGGCCAGCTTCGGGCCGGACTACCGCCTGGCGCCGCTCAAAGCCATCAACGAAACCTTTACCTGGGAGCTCCCCAAAGAGATCGCCCCCGGCCCCCTGACGGTTACGGCCACCGTCTGGTACTCACGGGTTGTGTCATCGGTCGCCCGCTACATGGGGCTTTCCGAAGCGGAGTACATGCCGGTTAGGATGGGACAGTCCGCGCTCCACCTGATGGTGACGACGAACTAAGCATCCCACGCGCATTCCCGGTACATGAACCAGAGGACGGTCACGGTCGCCAGCCATCGCCGGAAGAGGCACGGCAGCTCATCCCTCCGATCCCGCTTGCAGGACATCTCCCACGCCGGTACGATGACTTCAGCGAAAGACACCACGGGAGGATGCTATGGCAGATGTTGATCTCAGTGGGCTCTTGGATTCGTGGCGGCAGCTGGGGACGAGCCCGGAAGGGCGAGCGCAGTTCAGCGCCTTCATCGCGAAGGCGGCACCGTACTCAGGGACGATTCATCCGCTGATCCTCGAGCTGGAGCCCGGTGCCTGTTCGATTCAGATCGAGGACCGGCCGGAGATCCGCAACCATCTCAGCTCGATCCACGCCGCCGCGCAGATGAATCTTGCCGAGCTCAGCGGAAGCCTGGCCATGGTGGCGTCGCTCCCCGCGGATGCCCGGGCGATCGTGCTTGGCATGGAGATCGCGTTCCTCAAGAAGGCGCGCGGCACGCTGTTGTCCGAGGCGATCTGCCCGGTTCCGCCGGACAATGAGCGGAAGGAGTACGAGGCCCGGGTCACGATCCGGGATCGTGGAGGAGATGAGGTCGCCACGGCAACGCTGCGCCTCCTCGTCGGACCGGACCGCTGAGCCAACGCTTCCCGGCACAAGCCGCCCGGCCCCGGTCACCGGCCGATCAGACGCCTGACAAGATAGGTCACCTTCCTTCCGGGCCCGTCCTGCAACGCGAGCCCCATGCCAAACGGCGGCCAGCCAGCCGGGATTGCGCCAGAACCTGCCTGGGCGGTTCCACATATGGGATCGAGCCACGCCGGGCGAGGCCCACCACCGAGCCATGATTCCAGCTCACCGCACCGGCGCCACAGCTTCCCAACGCCCCACCGTCCCGCCGAGCGCCTCCACACGTCACGGTCCTCATCGTCCACCATCGCGCCCAGCTGGATCAGCATCATGAGCTCATCGAGGTCCACGCTCGCCGGATGCCACAGATCCCGTGCGACCCTCAGCCGCTGGGCGGCCCATGCCGCCGGATCCGTCATCCACCGCCCCGGGGTCTGATCGCGCTGCTGGGCCGTTTCGAGGAACGGAGAGAGGGGAAGCGGCGCCCACCCGCGGGGGTGCAGCCCCGTTTCCAGAACGAGATTGAGCTCACCGCAACGGAAGCGAACCGCCAGCCGGCCTTCCCCGGCTCTCCGGCAGCCGTGCGCCACGGCGCTCACCCGTACACGTGGCGCATCGTACGGATGCACGAGCAGGCGCAACGGGTCGAGCCGGACGCCACTGGCATCCGAGGCCGGGGGCATGCCAGCCACCGCCCACCGGATCCCCAGTTCCTCGAACGATTCGAAGAGCCGCCCGGCCCGTTCGAGCACCTGCTGATTCCACTGGCGAGCCACCTCAACAACCGCTTCGGCTTCCGCCACGAGATCATCGCTGAAACGGCCGGGGTGTGCGGCAACAACACCTGCGGCCAGCCAGCCGGTTCTCTCATCATGCATCAGCTCGCGGACGCGCGACGTGCCGAAGATGGCAGATGAAGCCTCGCCACGTGCCCACGTTTGGAGCCGGAGCACGTCAACGCCACTGGGCTCAATCTTGCCGGTGCCCATCACGGGGCTCAGCGAACGGCGATGGGTGGCATCCAGGCGACACCCGGCGTCTGGAGCCCTTCCCCATCGAGCACACGCTGCATCTCCGCGAGCGCCTCACGCAGCTCGGCCGCGTTGTCCGTCCTCCGATGGAGCATCCGCTGCCACAGGGGCACGGGACGCGGGAAGTCAACGAGCCGGACACGGCTCGCCGCGGGAATCCCTGCGAGCCGCTTGGCCTCTGCCAACGCGACATCGAAACCGCCCAGCTTGTCAACGAGCCCCTTGCCCAGCGCCTGCTCGCCGGTGAAGACGCGCCCTTCCCCAATCGCATCAACCTGCTGCGGCGTCATGTGCCGCGATGCTGCGACGCGGGCGACGAACTCGTGATAGATGTGATCGAGCATCCGGTTGACGATCGCGCGTTGTTCATCGGTCCAATCCTGCAGGCTGCCGTAAATATCAGCGTTGACACCACGATCCATCCGCCCGAACGTCACTCCGAGCTTGCCGGTCCAAAAACCGGCCGAGTTGAGGTGCCCTGCGAAGACGCCAATCGACGCCGTCAGTGTCGCCGGATCAGCCACAATCTCCTTCGCTCCGCAGGTGATCCAGTACCCTCCCGATCCCGCCACGTTCGACATCGACACGACGACCGGGATCTTCTTCGCGGTCTTCGCCATCTCCTGACGGATGATCTCCGAGGCGACGGCGCTCCCGCCCGGAGAATCGATCCGGAAGATCGCCGCCCGGATGCCCCGCGCCTTCCGGACGCGGCGCCACGCCCGTGCGATCGTGTCCGAGCCCATGATCTGTCCGCCAAGCAGCGGATTCATGCTCTTGCCGCTTTCGCCGCGCATGATGGCACCGACCGCCGTGACGACAGCAATTTCCGGTCCTGATCCGGTCCGGCCGATCCGTTGCAGGTACGTATCAATACCGACCGGGCGTGCCGTCCCGTGCTGCCGGTCATCGAGCCGCGTGCAAAAGGCGTCCCAATCCTCCAGATGATCGAGGAGCTTCGCCTTGAACGCATCCTGGGCCAGCAGCGGCGCCTGGTCGATCAAGCTTCGCACCGTGTCCGGTGGCAGGTGACGGTTGGCGGCAACTCCGCGCACGAGCTGGTCCATCAATGAATCGAGGAGCCAGCCCAGCATCTGGCGGTGCGCGGGCGTGAACTTCTTCTTCGTGTACATAAAGCGGGCCGTCTTGTAATCGCCACGCCCGAGAAACTCCGGCTTGATCCCCAGCTTGTCGAACGTGCCCCTGAGGAAGGGTGACCTCGCGGACAATCCGATCAAGTTGACGTCGCCAATCGGGTTCATCGAAATCTCTTGACAGGACGATGCCACGAAATACTCGAGGTTTCCCGGGACGAACTCGCCGTCGGTGTCCATGTACGCGGCCGTCCACTTCCCGGCATGGCTCACCCTCTCAAGCAAGGCCCGCACCTCCTCAGCTTCGGCAAAGCCGCCTCCAAACCGGTCGATGCGAACGCGCACACCCTTGATCCGTGGATCGCTGGCCGCGTGGACCAACGCCCGCCGCACGTCCCGGAGGCTGAGCTGCGATTCTCCAAACATCCGGGACAGAGGATCGTGCGCCGCGATCTCTGGCAAGGCACCTCGGAAGCGCACCGAAAGGATCGCATCTTCTGGGACATGTTGCACGACCAGCGCCCGGCCAAGGAAGAACATGAAGGCCATACCGAGCACGACCACGAGACAGCCACCGAGAAACCATGAGCGAGCTTTTGCCATCGAATCCTCCCACCGGTTGGCGTGGCCGGGATCGGATCACGCCACCTGTCCCTGCCACCTTACGGGAAGTTGGGTCTGAAAAAAAGTCTCCCACCTCAGGTGGCACACAATCAGGCCGCGCCGGGGCCGGACACGAATGGCCGGTCAGCTGAGGTACGGATTGAGGCGGGCGAGCAACGCCTGCTTTGGCATGGCGCCGATGATCTGATCGACGAGCAGCCCGCCCTTGAAGACGAGCAGCGTCGGGATGCTCTGGATCCGGAATCTTCCGGCCGTCAGGGGATTCTCGTCCACGTTGAGCTTGACGACCTTGAGCTTCCCAGCGAGGTCACGGGAGAGCTCTTCGAGAACCGGCGCCACCATCCGGCACGGTCCGCACCACGGTGCCCAGCAGTCGACGACAACGGGAACCGGCGCCTTGATCTCGCGATCAAACGTCGCATCGGTTGCCGTGATGAGCCAGGGAAGAGCCGCTCCGCACTTGCCGCACGCGGGCGTCTTCCCGGCGGGTGGCGTCCCGACGCGGTTCTTTGCCCCGCAGGAGGGACACGCTACGACATCAGCCATCGAGCACCTCCCCCGGCCACCATGGGCCTCACTTCATATCCGTATGTTCCTGATCGCCTCAGTTGCCCTCGAGGATGACGTCGTCGTACTCTGCCTCGAAGAACTGCTTGTGCTTGAGCTCCTCCTGAGCAAGCCCATCAAAGACCTGACGCACGCCTGCATCCGAGGTTGCCTGACCGAGAGCGATGTACAGATCGTACGCTCGTTTCTCGGCCTTCATCGCGAAGAGGATCGCATCCTGGTAATCCATGTTCGCGTGCGGGCTGACGTCAACGAGAAAATCGGAGAGCTTCAGATCCTGGACGACCGTATCCGGGAGCCCCGGCAGCTCACCAGCCTTGATTTTCTCGAGGCGCGTCCGGTGGCCCAGCTCCATCTGCGCAAACTCGCCGAAGGTCTTTTTGAGCTCGGGCCGGGAGACGATCTCCGCAAGATGCACGTAGAGATCATGCGCTTCCTGTTCCTTTGAAATGGCGAAATCCAAAATGTCGTGAACCGAGTTGAACTCCATAGGCTCTCCCTTACTTGGCGATCGCGACGGGCTCACTGCCCTCGTCCTCGGCTTGGGGTAACACGCCGGCGTATTTCTGGATTCCCACGACCGCCCGCAGGCCATCGGCAATCGCCGAGATGGCATCGGCCGTGCTGTTGACGAGATCGCCACCGGCGAAGATGCCTTCGTACGCAGTCATCCCGTTCTCGTCGACGGTGATCCACCCGCGCTTGTCCGCGATCTTCTCGGCGATCTCCTCAGGCATCCAGCTATGCTCGGCACCCTGACCAATCGCCACGATGACGCGATCGACGATCATGTGGTTCTCGACACCTTCGATCAGCTTGGGCCGCGGCCGGCGGCCCTCTTCTTCCTGCACCATCTCGGCAGGACCCCAGATGAAGTCGAGCCGCCCGTCACCGGTTTGCTCGACCCGCAACGGGATCGCCTGAGGAATGATCTCGACGCCCTCAGCCTCGGCATCCTCGATCTCCTCGTCGTCAGCAGGCATATCAACCTTACGGCGGCGGTACGCGATGGTCACCTCCGCTCCCAACCGCAGTGAGACGCGCGAAGCATCGATTGCGACGTTGCCACCCCCAACGACGACGACTTTCCCGGTGATATCGACCTTCTTCCCGATGTGATGGTCCCGCAACATGTCGAGCGCATACATCACACCGGGCAGATCCTCGCCCGGCGCCCGGAGGCCGTACGGCTTCATCAAGCCGGTTCCGATGAACACCGCGTCGTTGTCTTTGACAAGCTGCCGCATCTCATCCTTCTCGACGCGGTGATTGGTGACGATCTTGACACCGGAGTCGGTCAACAGCTTGACCTGCTTTTCGAGCGATGGCATCGGGAAACGGTACTTCGGAATACCGAAGAACGTCGCACCACCGAGCTGCGGCAACGCCTCGTAGATCGTGACGTCGAACCCGCGGATCGCCAGGTAGTACGCGACCGTCACACCTGACGGTCCGCCACCGACGATGGCAACCTTCTTCCCCTCGCCGACCCGTTCGACCTCGGCGTGCACGACATCTTTCAGGTCGTCGAACTGCTCCGTCACGTACCGCTTGAGCCAGCGGATCGCCAGCGGATCACCCTGAACGCCGATCGAGCAGACACCCTCGCACCGCCTCGTGCAGACCTTGCCGCACATTTCCGGCATCGGGTTGTTGTCGTAGATGATGTTGAGCGCTGCAATATCGTCGCCGTCCCGGATGGCGGCAATGTAGTCGGGGATGTGCATGTGAGCCGGGCATGCGGCGACGCACAAACCGCACTCGACGCACCGCGAGGCCTCCTGGCGGGCCTCCTCCTCGCTGTACCCAATGACAACCTCTGCCCAGGTCTTGGTCCGCTCGGCAGGATCGAGCATCGGCATCGGCACCCGCTCGTGATCGACCAGATCGAACCCTTCCTCCTGCCGCCAACCCTTCTCGGCGTTGTCCCACGGTTTCGGATCGACGCCGGGGATGTAGCGGAACTTGTCCGCATCCGCCTCGACCCAGATGTACTCGTTGGACATCCCGAGCGAGCCAGACGGGCAGACATCGACGCACAGCGCGCACCAGCAACAGCGGCCGTAATCGACCCGGGGGCGCAGGCCAGAATCCCCCTTGACGGGATCATCGACCGGGACCATGTCGATGGCGACGTTCTGACAGATCTCGGCGCAGCTCCCGCAGCCGATGCACTTCTTCGTATCGTTGATGTGCCAGCCGCGGTACCGGTCGGCGCCCTCACGGTACCCGTGCTTGTCGGGCAACGTGAATGGCTTCGAAAACGCCTGCAACCAGGCTGAAAACGGTGCCAGCGTATGTTTGACGCTCATCCGAGCCTCCTACCTCTCCATCTCGGGCGGACAAACCTGGAATGACACCATCAGAGGTGCGAGGTCCGCGATATTCGTTCCCGGAATCATCCGTTCGAGCAGCGCGACACCGTGCACGTACGATGGGGCGCGCACGTGAACCCGGCGCACCTTGTCCGATCCGTCGGTCACGACGTAGTACCCCATCTCGCCGCGGGTCGCCTCCGCCCGGACGTAGGTCTGGCCGGGGGGGATGGTCCACGTCAGCATGTTCGGGAGCTTCGCGCAGTATGGGCCCTCCGGCATCTTGCGCAGGATCTGGCGGATCAGGTCGATCGACTGCGCGATCTCCTGCCGGCGGACCCAGGCCCGGGCGTAGATATCCGAGCCCGTGGTCGTCACGACCTCGAAGTCGAGCTCCGGATATTTCTCGTACGGGAAATCCTTGCGCACGTCACGGGGGATCCCCATCGCACGCACGATCGGGCCGGAGAGGCTCATCTCATCGACCCACTCCTCGGGAACGACGCCAACGCCGATCGCGCGCTTCCTGAAGACCGACGAATCGAAGATCACGTTATCGACCAGCGGGAGCTTCTCTTCGATCGCCTCCAGATCCGCTTCCATCCGCTCGGCGAACCCCTCGGGCAGGTCCCTGCGTACACCGCCGTACGTGATGAACATGTGGTAGATACGCCCGCCCGTCAGCTCCTCGAACCGGTCGAGCACAAAGTCACGCATGGCGATCAACCAGTTCGGAGCTGCGCCCATCGCCATGGCGCCGATGTGTCCGCCAAGGGTCATCAGGTTCATCTGAAGCCGGGACATCTCAAGCACGAGCGTCCGGATCCACCGCCCGCGCTCGGGAACCTCGGCCGCGAGCCCCGAAAGCTCGTCCAAGCCGGCCGCGAGGAGGTACTCGTTCGTGTCGGGCTCGGGAACGCAGATCCGGCACACGATCGGGAACGACTGGATGTAGCGCCGGCGTTCCATCAGCTTCTCGAACCCGCGGTGGAGGTAACCGACGTGGGTCACGCCCGCCGTCAGGGTATCTCCCTCGAGCCAGGCCTGCACCGACATGTTCCCGGTGATGCCAGGATGCTGAGGTCCAAACCAGAGTTGGACCCGCCGTCTCAGCTCAGCCGTCTCAGTCGTCGTCATGGAGATACCCCCTCTCACCGAAAACCTTGCCGATGTACGCCCGCGGATCGGTGTGCTCCCGGCCCGGGCGCGACGGGTGGTGCGAATTCATGTAGGCCACGGTGTCGAAGTCGCGCCGCATCGGAGGAATATCGTTCCAGCCTTCGAGAATGAACGGCACGCCTTGCCGGGGGCTACCCGGGAAGTGGATGCCAAACATCTCGTTGATCTCCTGCTCGTACGTCACCGCCTGCGGCCACAACGCATGGATCGATTCCGCCTCGGCCTGCTCACGATCGATCCGGGTGCACACCATCAACGAAACGTGCGCCTTCGGATCGGTCAGCAGGTAGGTCAACTGGAATTCGCCATCCTCGATCCAGTCGACCGCGGAGAGATGTGTGAGCTGGACGAACGGTGTATGCGCCTTGAGCCAGGTTAGCAGCGGCACAATCGTTTTGGCCTGCACACCGATCTGAAGGAGATCGGGGCGCTGCTCGTTCTGCCACTCGGCCCCAAACCGTTCCCGGATTTCGTCAAGAATGTGCATCATGATGACCTACCAGTTGTAATCGGGCATGTTCCAGTCGTTGATCACCTTCTTCTGGTTTTCCTTGTACCAGTCGAAGTTCTCGAGGTAGTGGTTCCACCCGTTGGCCTCGCCCCGCTTGATCATCTTCATCAGCTCGCCAAAACCGGCCAGCAACGCCTCGGGCCGCGGCATGCAACCCGCGATGTAGATATCGACCGGCACGTAGAGATCGAGCCGGTTGATCGTGTTGTACGAGTCCCAGTACATGCCACCGTTGATCGTGCACGAGCCGAGGCCAACGACCCACTTCGGACTCGGCATCTGCTCGTAGGCACGGATCACCCGCTTGAGCGACTTGACCGCGAGGTAGCCGGAGATGATGATCACGTTCGACTGCCGCGGCGTTGGGCGCATCGCCATCCCAAACCGCTCGAAGTCGAACCGCGCCGTCGTCAGAGGACGCAGCTCGATCCCGCCGCACCCCGTGCCGTACGCCATCACCCACAACGAGTTGGCCCGGAACCAGTTCTTGATCTTCGCCAGCGATTCCCGCATGGGCAGGGCCTGCTGCCGTTTCGTCTCGCCGAGGAAGTAGCCGTGCCCCAGGGGGCCGTGAGGCTGTGCGCCCTTGGGAGGCTCGACGAGCACCGGTAACGTGGACTTCGGTTTGTTATCCATGCATGCCTCCTACCGGATCAGGACCAGGAGCACGCCAGCGATGCCGGCGACGGTCGGCCAGCCGAGGAAGAAGCGGACGGCCTGCTCCGTTCTGAACCGGGGAAAGACGGCGCCAACGAACACCGACCAGAAATAGATGATGATCGTCTTGACGAACGCGGCCAAGATGCTGTGGGCTCCACCGAGGAACAGGTCCATGTAGAGCACGATCTTGGCGACGGCCAGGATCGCCCGCCCGCTCATCATCAACGACAGGAAGATCGAGTTGTACTCCGTTGGAGGACCAACGGGGATCTCCTGCGGAGCCCCGACGATATTGAACGGCGCGTACATGTTCATGCCGAGGAACGCGATGAACGCCGCAATCGCCGCCAGCGGATTCGCGAAGAGGTTCCAGTGCAGGATCCCGCCCTGCTGCGCCATGATGATGTCGTGGATCGAGAACGAGTGCACCTGCGCGGCCAGCGCCACCATGGCGAGGGCGAACGGCAGCTCGTACGCGGTCATCTGCGACAGACCACGCGAGATCCCGATCGGCGAGTGAGGATGCCCGGAATCCGCGGCCCCAAGCGCCATGCCCAGCGAGCCAAAGAAGATGAAGTACATGACGAGCAGCAGATCGCCGTTGAAGGAGAAGTTCGAGAGAGCCGGCACACCGATGACGACCGGAATCAGCAGGTACAGGCCGATGCCGCCCCCAGCCCTGAAGATCGGGGCGAGGTAGAACATCCAACCGTGACGGGTCGCCGTCCGTTGGAAGATGACCTTGCCGAGGTCGATGAACTGCTGCCAAACCGGCGGCCCGATGCGGCCCTGGATCCGGGCCATCACCTTCCGGATGATTCCTGCAATCACAAGCCCATAGGCGATTGCCACGAGGACGCCCAGAAACGACCAGGCGATTTTGATACCTAACGGCATGAACCCCTCCTACCTCGCCAGGCCAAAGGCGGCGAGCACGAGAATAAAGAGCACCGAATAGAGCACGTACGTCTGGGCATTGCCCGTGTAGAAACGGCGCCCGGCCTCCGCGACCCCCTCGACAACGTCGACGACACCGTGCCAAAACGCCGTGACCCGCGCCTTGAGCAGCGGGGCGAACGCCCGCTCATACGGCCGGTAGAACGCCCACGCGTACTGGAGCTCCTCGGGCGAGGGCGGCACCTCGGCCGCATACACGATGTCGAGCTGCTTAACCTTCGTCGGCTTTGGCCCCACCGTCAGCAGGATGAACAGCAGGACGAGGAACAGCACGACGACCAGCGCCATCATGGCGGCCGCGTTGAAATACCCGAAATGCGTCGTCATCGTCGCCGCGCTGGCGAACCGGACGCCCGGCACGCCGAAGACGCCGGTGACGAGGTGCTGGAGCGGCTCGATCAACAGTTGGGGCCGTACGGACAGGGCCAGGATGGGAATCACCATCAGAAGCTCAGCCAGTAACAGCGGCCACGGCGCTTCCCGGACGTTACGGTCCTTGTCCTTCAACTGTCCGAGGAAGATCGAGTGGATCAGGCGGAAGCAGTAGAGAAACGCCATCACCGACGCCAGCATCATGAACGCCGTCAGGAAGAGCCACCCCTTGTCCATCAACGCTTCATACAGGAGCCACTTGCCCGCAAAGCCCGACAGCGGCGGCACCCCGGCCAGCGCGATGATGCCGATCAGAACGGCAATGAAGGAGAGCGGCATCCGTTTGATCAGGCCACCGGTATCTGCGAATGTCCGCACTCCGGTACGGTAGATCACCCCAGCGATCGCGAGGAAGAGCAGCCCTTTGAACAGGAAGTGATTGACGGCGTAGTAGAGCGCGGCGGTCCACCCCAGCGGCGTCAGGAGCGCCATCGCCAGAACCACGTACCCGACCTGGCCAACGGAGGAATACGCCAGCAGCTTCTTCATGTCTTCCTGGAAGACGGCGAGCAGGGTCATCCCAAACGCCGTCAGCCCCCCAACCCATCCAAGGATGTGAGCGACGCTGATCGAGCTGATCGCCGTCGCCACGGAGGGAGCCGCGATCCTGGCGACGACAGCGGCAAGCCCGAAAATGGGAATCTTGGAGATCACCCCGGACAGGAACGGCGTGAAGAGATCTGGAGATTCGGCGTACGCGCCGGGCGCCCAGATGTGCGCGCCCCACGAGGCAACCTTGACGGCGAATCCAACAGCCAGCAGCCCCCACGCCGCGAGCGCCACGCCGCCCGAGAGCGAAACCAGGGCGGCCAGCGTCGTCACACCTGCACTCTCGGCCACCATCATGCCACCGAGCACGAGCAGGCCGGCAGCGGCTGCAAAGAGCATGTAGAGGTAACCAGCCTTCGGGCCATGCCGGCCCTGGCTGACCAGCAGGTAGCTCGACCATGTCATCAGCTCCCAGCCCGCGAAGAACCCGAGCAGCGAGCTGGAGTAGAGGATGCCGATGATGGAACCAACCAGGATCAGGAACAGCCCCCAGAAGCTTCCACGCTCAGCCGGGATCCCAAGGCCGGCGACTGAAATCACGAATGCGCCAAAGAGCACCATGACGAGGAAGAAGCCGCGAATGTCCCACAGCGGGCAGGCGCGAGCTCCGGCGAAAACACCCCACGCCACCCAGGCGACAGCGACAAGTGTCAACGCCGCCTTGAAGCGTTCAGGGAGCGCCCGGATGAAGAGCAGCACGAAGCCAGCCGCTCCCAGGAAGATCGCTGGCGTCTTGAACCCGCCCCACACCTGCATCAGCACTTTCGCACCGAGCGCAATCGCCAGACCCGCGTAGAGGAGCGATCCGAAGACTTCGCTGAGCGGTGATCCAACGGCACCGCGCGGAACCGTTTCAGCCGGCGTCAGCGCTTCTTTCAGCCACCCGAAGTAGTACACGAATTCAAAGAGCGAACCAACGAGCACTGCACCGATCCACCATCCATGGCCGTGCTGAGCCAGGCCGACCAGCGCCTGCCACTTGCCCCAGAAACCGGGAAACGGCGGAAGGCCCGTCATGGCCAGGACGAACGTGGCCAGTGCAATCCGGAGAGCCAGCGAATCGGAGAACGCCCCCTTCCACTCCTTGATCTTCTCGCCGCCGTGGGTCCCGGCCAGCCAGAGCAGCCCGGCCTTTGCAAACGTGTGGTTGACCAGCAGCAGCGCGATGGCAGACAGCGCAACCTCGCCCGACTTGACAAACGGAACCAAGAAGACGAGCAAACCAATCTGGGCCGAGGAGGAGTAGCCCAGCATCCTCCGGACCCTCGTCTGACGAATCGCCAGCACGTTACAGACGAGGAAGGTGGTCATGCCCACTGAGGCAAACATCGCCGCCCATGCCGGTCCCGTATAGAGGGCTGAAATCTTCCAGAAGACGAAGAAGAGCGCGTTGACCGTCGTCCCGACGATCAGCGCCATCACCCCAGGTTCCACGCCGTCGTACAGATCGATCGCCGGACCGTTGAGCGGAAACAGCTTGAGCTCGGACATGATGCCAACCATCAAAAGCAGGAGCACGGTCCCTGTCCCAGCGACGACGGCCATCGGGAGCTTGTGAATCATGTCGTCGAGGTTTAGTGTCCCCGTGATCTTGTAGAGGAAGGCGACGCCGAGCAGGAAGAATGTCGAGGCCGCGCCTCCTAAGGCGATGTACTTGAAACCGGCCTCGAGCGCGGACCGTTCCTTCCCGAAAATGACGATCGAGTAGGTGCCGATGCCGCTGATCTCTAAGAAGACAAAGGTGTTGAACACGTCCCGGGTCATGATTAGACCGATTGCACCGGTAACCAGGAGCAGCTGGATCACGAGCCCTCTCAGGCTCCCAACCTCTTCGTGATGGGCCAGGTACAACGCCGAGCCGATCCCGGTCAGCGCCGCCAGGCAGACCAGCGCCGCTTCCAGCGGACCGAGGCGCAGATTGATGCCGATCGGGGGAGCCCAGCCACCGGTGATGATGTTGACCGCGGCGGCACCGTGGAGAAACTGCACCAGCCATTCGCCTGCCACGAAAAGCTCGAAGGCCAGCGTCAGCAGGTGGACCGCACGGGCGGTCCGGCGCCCCAACATGTCCACCAGGGGCAGGAGGAATGCAACCGCCAGGGGAACGCCAATGAGCAGAATCGGATTTACCACTTCATCCTCCCGAACTGACGAACATCAAGGGTCTTTCCAGTTGCGTAGAGCCGGACAACGTACGCGAGCATCAGCGCCGTGACGCCGACGCCGATCACGATCGCGGTGAGCACGAGCGCTTGCGGCACCGGATCGACGACTTTTGCCGTGTTCACCAGAAGGGATGCCCGGTTTGCCAGCATGTCCGGGTTATTGACGATCGGCGCCGTCCTGCCAGGATAGAAGCCCAGCGCGACGATCAGCAGGTTCGTCCCGCTATCGATCAGCGAGAAGCCGATGACGATCTTCAGCAGGTTGCGTTTGACAAGAACGGTGGCAAATCCGATCAGGATGACGATCAGCCCCGTCGCGACGTACAGTTCGTTTCCCGCCATCATCAGTTTGCCTCCTCGTCACCGGCGGCGTGCACCATGACGTCGAGCAACACCGAGAGCTCGGATCCGACCTTGAGCCCGATCAAGATGTAGATGATCGGAATGACGCCCGCCGAAACCAGCCGGTTCCACTGACCCAGGGGGAGCACCCCCTTGTTGGCGAGAAACGAGCCAGCCACGATCAAACCGGCTAAACCCGCCAGGACGAACCCAAACCCGGATAATGACTCGACCCAGCTCAAGAGTCCGTGCGGGAGCGCGCGGTCACGATTGGCCAGCAACAGGAGCAGTACGCCGGAGGCGATGACCGCGCCACCCTGAAACCCCCCGCCAGGTGTCAGGTGACCGTGGACGAAGATGTACGCGCCAAAGACCACGATCGGCGCAAACAGCATCCGGGCGCCGGTCTGCACGATCTCACTGGCGGGAACGGGTTCTTGAACCTCCAGGCCGGACCGGCGGCGCAGCACGAACGCCGCCCCGCTGACCGAGAGGAACAGTACGGTCACCTCGCCCAACGTGTCAAAGCCACGATAGTTGACAACAATCGAGGTCACGAGGTTCGATCCACCGTTATCCTTGAGGCCATCGGCGACGTAATGATGGGTCACGGCCCCAAAACCGGACGGCATCGCGATCGGAACCAGCTGCCATAGCACAAAGCCGATCGTGACAATGGCGATGATGGAAATAATCTGTTTCATTGGTCTTTCCCCTCGACTTCTTCGGTCCGCCGCACGGCGATCAGGAAGATGACTGTCGAAAGCCCGGCCCCAATGGCCGCCTCGGTCATCGCAACATCGGGGGCTGCAAGCCTGAGGAAGAGGAACGAGATTGCCAAACTGACGACACCGGCAAACACCGTCGCTGCAAGCAGGTTTCTGTGGACGGCGGCACCGATGGCCGAGATGATGACGACCAGACAGACGAGGAGGTCAACCAGATTCAGCCACGTCACAATGTTCATACCTCGGCCTCCTTCACGACCGGCTTCTTGTCCTTGAGCGTGTCCTTCACAGTCAGTGGCGTCATGGGCACACCGACCCGGTGGGCGGCGCGGGCCAGCGCATGAGATGAGATCGGATTGGTGAAGAGCACGAAGAGGGCGATGAGCGTCAGCTTCAACAGCCAGGCAGGGTGCATGATGCCCAGTCCGAGCATCGTCAACACGTTGCCAAGGGTCGTCGCCTTCGTTCCGGTCTGCATCCGGTTGTACAGATCGGGCATGCGCACGATCCCAAGGGCACCCAGGAAGAGGAAGAGCGCACCGATCAGCACGAAGACCGCTCCAACGATGTGATGCACCATGTCACACCCCCCGGTCGGCATACCGTGCCAGCGCGGTCACGCCGAGGAACGAGAGAATGCCGTAGACGAGCGCAACATCGAGGTAAATCTGACGGCCGGCGTAGAGCCCGTAGGCGGCCATCATCGGCATCGTGATCAGTGTCAAAACATCGAGTGCCACGGCACGGCTTGCGGCCCGCGGCCCCTTGACCAAACGGACGACGGCCAACAATGTCCCAGCAGCGCCGATGGCGAGGGCAAGCTCGAGCAGTAGATTAGCCAAAGATCACCTCCAGGTACTTTTCGAAACCTTCCACGATTTCCCGGGTCGCGCC
Organism: Acidobacteriota bacterium; assembly: GCA_015493585.1. Classification (GTDB taxonomy): domain Bacteria; phylum Acidobacteriota; class Thermoanaerobaculia; order Thermoanaerobaculales; family Sulfomarinibacteraceae; genus JAADFN01. Next base: position 32,495 of record WGCW01000132.1, on the reverse strand, counting down.
TTCAATGTCCTCGTGCGCAACGTAGATCCAGTGGATACACAGCTCATCCCCGCAGATATCGACAGTCAGTGTCCCCGGGGTCAACGTGATGGAATTGGCCAGCGCCAGCCGTCCCACCGGCGTCTTGAGCTTGGTCTTCACCGTCACGATCCCGGGGCGGATCGGCATCTTCGGAGCGATCACCCGGCGGGCCACATCGAAGTTCGCCACGATGATCGCCCAGATCATGTAGGGAATGTACGCCAGCGCGTACGCAAAACGGCGGGGCTGAAAGATCTTCAGACTGGCCGGGCTGAACGGCTCGCCTCCAGCGAGCACCGCCACCAGCACCGCGACAATGCCGCCCGCCACCAGCTCCTCCGGATCGGTGCTGCCCGTCAGGGCGATCCACAACAGCCAGAGCGGTCCAATAGCGATCAGAATTGAAGGAAGACGCTGCATTGGGAATTCTCCTCAGCTGACTTGATGGGGTTGCCATCCGCGCGGACGCTGTGCCGCTGACACCAGAAAATCCAGTACCTCAACGGTGACCGGATCATCGATTTCGTAGTATACCCGGGCTCCCACCCGGCGCCGTTTCACAAAGTCGGCTTCGTGAAGGATTTTCAGTTGTTGCGAAACGTTCGACTGCTTGTCGCCGGTTGCTTCAACCAGCTCGTGCACGCACGCCGGACCCTCCGCAAGACGACATAAAAGCTTGAGTCTCAAGCGGTTGGCAAACAAAACGACAAAATCACGAATGGTGCTGCAATCTCCGTCATGCAGCGCGGGACCGGTCGCGGAAATACGGGTCAACCTTCCCATTACTAAATCAGAATATACTTGTGAAGAGATTCACGCAACCCCTGTTTCAAAGTTTTTTCACACCCTCCTCCAACACCCTTATTTTACAACAGTTCCTGTTATTGCCAACTCCTTGCAGCCCGTGCTTCGCACCTCCCCACATCAGGAGCCCGCCGTTGCGCATCCATGTCACGATCTCCGGGCAAACCGTTACAGTCCGGTAACGGGGATCGTGCTCCTCATGTAAGCCCTCTTTTGAGAGCTTGGCCTGTAAGCCCAGCAACGGCCTCAGATGGCAGCCATGGACATCCTTTCTCACGTGTGTGGCGTTCTGGTACCAATATTGCACAATAGAACCATTGAGAAGAAAACCACCCACGATCGGGGAGGTGGCATGGCGGAAACGGTCCTGATGACATGGGTTGGATGCTCGTTGGGCATCTTTATCGTAGGGTGTACCTGGCGGATTCTCCGCTACGCGTTGACCCCGGTTCACCTCAGGTGGGATCTCTATCCGGTCGCCCACGAGCCGGCGGCCAGGCGTGAACATGGCGGATCATACATGGAAGAGCTCAACTGGTGGGCGCACCCCCAGCGCCGCAGCCTCGCCGGAGAAGTACTCGCAATGGCTGAAGAGATCATATTTCTCAAGGCTGTCCTGAGGAACAACCGGCGTTTGTGGCTGAGATCATTACCGTTCCACTGGGGTCTCTACCTCTTAGCCGTGACGACTCTGGTCATGATCCCACTCTCAGCCGGTCTTGCTTGGCGCCCCCTTACCTTCCTCCTTCAGGCAGCAGGTTTGGGAGGTGGTGGCCTCCTCCTGATCGGCGCTGCAGGGCTGCTCTTTCTGCGCATCACCGACCGGGAGCTGGCTCTTTACACCAGTCCGCTGGACCGCGTAAATCTCGGCCTCCTTGCGATCTTTGGCGCCTTGAGCACGGCGGTGGCTTCGAGCCAATCCGGCGTTACGGGCGCTGCCTCTCTCTTGGCTTCCCTGGCTACCGGGCGCCATGCCGCCGTCACACTATTACTGGGCATCCAAATCGCCGTGGGTGGGCTTTTCATCGCCTACCTGCCCTTTACCAAAATGATTCACTTTGCAGCCAAATATTTCACGTACCACAAGGTCCGCTGGGACGACGCACCCCGCACGGAGGACACACGCATGGCACGCCGTCTCCAATCCGCCCTCGACTATCGCGTGGAATGGTCGGCTGACCACGTTCAGACTGGATCGACCTGGGGCCAGGTGGCAGCCTCCATGCCTGATGCTCCTGGAAAGGACACGGACTGATGCAGAAGGCCACCATTCAACCTCTCAAGGACCTGGAGATGTTCCTCGCCGCAGACGAGACCGTCGACGTTGATCAACTGATTCCTCTGCCCTTTCCGTACGAGGATTGGCACGACGAGCCGATCCCCGGCTTGAGTAACGACCAGGCGAGCCGAATCGAGTCCGGGCCGGACGGGGTGTGCGCAGCCCAGATTCCGGTGCCTCCAAGCGACGAAGCGCGGGAACGGCTCGTGGCGAAGTTCCTCGAGGGGTTGAAGAAGTTGCTCACCCGTGAAAATAACTGGACCTTCCTGCAACCACTCCTCCTGTCCATGGACAACTGCGTCAAATGTCAGACGTGCGCCGAGGCCTGCCCTATCTTCACCGGCTCCGGAAGGATGGAGATCTATCGCCCAACCTTCCGGGCGGAAATGCTGCGTAAGATCGTCGACCGCTACATCAAGCCAGGCGGCCACGTATTCCCGACGCTCCGCGGCAATGATATCGAGCTCAGCTGGGACACCCTGGTGAAGCTGGCCGAGCTCTCCTACCGCTGCACGCTCTGCCGGCGCTGCGCCCAAGCGTGTCCGGTCGGCATCGACAACGGCCTCATCACACGCGAGATCCGCAAGCTCTTCAGTCAGGAGCTTGGCATCGCCATGCCTGAGCTCCATGAGAAGGGTACCGTCAAACAGCTCACGGTTGGATCCTCGACCGGCCTCAACCCCGCCGGACTTATGGACGTCATGGAATTCGCCGAAGAGGACATCCTTGAAAAGACGGGCATCAATATCAAGATCCCGTTCGACGTGGAGGGGGCGGAGTATCTGGTCATGCACAATGCCGGAGAGTTCCTGTCCTGGCCGGAGAATTTGCAGGCGTTTGCCATCATTCTTACCCTTGCCGGCATCAGCTGGACCCTCTCCTCCGAGCTCGTTGGCTACGATTCCGTCAACTACGGCCTCTTCTACGACGACGTTCAGTACGCTCGCGTGGCGCTGAAGCACTACGAGGTCGCCAAAAAGCTCGGCGTGAAGAAGATTATGGTCGGCGAGTGCGGCCATGCTCACAAGGCCATCATGCCGGTCGCCGACCGGCTCATCCCGGACGAGCTCCGGGTGCGCTCGGAAAGCTGCCTCGTCGTGCTCGAGGATCTCGTCCTCAACGAGAAGATTCTGCTCGATCCTTCGCGCAACGACTTCCCGGTCACTCTCCATGACCCATGCAACATCACACGCTCAATGGGGATCATCCAGCCTCAGCGCAACATCCTCAGGAAGATCGCACCTCGTTTCCGCGAGATGGAACCCCACGGAGTCAACAACTACTGCTGCGGGGGCGGATCCGGATTCGCCGTCTGCCAGTCTCTCAACTTCCCATCCTGGAAGGCCAAGGTTTCCGGACGCCTGAAGTTCCGACAGCTTCTCGAAGCCTTTTCCGACAGTATCGAGCCCGAGACGAAGAAGTACGTGTGCGCCCCCTGCTCCAACTGCAAGGGGCAGATGCGCGATCTTCTCAGCTACTACCAGGCGTGGGAACGCACCGGGATGCTGTACGGAGGCCTCGTCGAGCTCGTTGTCAACGCCATGGTCGACGTGCGCGAGGGGTTCATCGACTGGGATTTCCACTAAGGGAGCACTGTCATGGGTCTTGCCACGCTTTTCAGATCCGGCTACCGAAGCGCGAACCCTGCCGTCCGCAGGGAGGCAGTCAAAACCCTGACCGATGAAACAACGCTCGTCGCGTTGGCAAGCCACGACCCGGACCTTGAGGTCCGACTCCTGACTGTCGAACGGATCCCCAGCGAAACCGGCCTGCGCACCGTGGCACTGCAGGGAGAGTACATCGATGCCAGGCTCAAGGCCGTCAGACGGATCCAGAATCCCCGTCTCCTGGCCGACATCATGCGCCGCCGCAAACATCCCGATCTCATGTTGGCCTGCTTCGAGGGAATCCGGGACCAGGCTGTCCTGACGCAGATCGCAGGAGACGTTCGCCAGAGCCTCACGGCACGCCGAATCGCCATCAACATGTTTGCCGATCAAGGCCTTCTCCTCGAGCTCCTCGAGACGATTCGTGAGCCAGGCCTGCGCCGAACGGCGATCGAGAAGCTCTCCGATCCAGATCTTCGGCGGCGTCTCCAACATGAGGCGGCCTCACAGTCCAGAAGAGGACGGATCGACCGGATTCTTGCTGGCCACGATCCTCTGCTCGTTGTGGAAATGCTCGGCGCATTTCGCGACTCCCTGGCCGCCGTTCGTGCCCTTGCCAAGCTCGTGGCAGGCGGCGGCGAAGCAGGAGAGAGAGCCACCGAGATTCTCACCCGCCAGCTCAAACACGCGAAACCTGCCATTCGGCTGGAGGCGCTGCATGGGCTGATTCCGACCCAATCGATCAGCGGCGATGCCCTCGCCGAGCTTGCGGAGTCCGACCCCGATCCGCGGATACGTAGCGAGGCCGCCGCATTCCTCGCCGGGAGCCGAAGGGAGGCACCATGAGTGCGACGATTCTCATCGTAGACGACGAACAAGACATCCGAACCTACCTCAAGACACTCTTCACAAAAGAGGGATACTCCATCCTCACTGCTCGTGACGGCGAGGAAGCTCTGAGCGTGGCCAGGGAGAGCCATCCGGACCTGATCTTCGTCGATATCATGATGCCAAAGCGAACCGGCATCATGCTGTACAGGCGTCTGAAAAAGGATCCAGACTTGGAAACGGTTCCAGTTGTCATTCTCACCGGCCTCTCTCAATACCGTACGTTCTTTGCCCAAGACTTTGAGGGCGTACGACCGCCGGAGGCGTTCGTGGAGAAGCCACCGCACCGGGAGGAGCTTGTGAAGCTCGCCAAGCGGCTGACGGGAGCCGGGGGAGGACCCTGAACCGGGTGAAGGAAGGGAGTCCAAAGTGAAGGAGGTGGGGATCGGACTGGACATGAGCCAGCTATTTGACCTCGTGCCGAGCGTCATTTCCATCCAGAACCGGGACTACCGGATCGTCCGGGTCAACGAGACGTTCCGCCGGCTATTTGGCGATTGTGTGGGGCTGCGCTGCTTTGAAGCCTACAAGGGGCGCACCGAAGTCTGTCTGGGCTGCCCGATGGCTCGAACGTTCACCGACGGCACTGTCCATGAAAGCGAGGAGGTCGTCCGCACCCGGAACGACGAGGTGCTCCACGTGGCAGTCCAAACGGCCCCGATCCCTGGCCGGGACGGAGGGATTGCCGGTGGAATGGAGGTCATGACCGACATCTCACGGACCATCGCTGAACAACAAGAGCTGGTGCTGCTCGGGCGGGCCATGGCCGGGATGGCTCATGACATCAAGAACATTCTCACCGGACTCGAGGGCGGCGTCTTCGTCGTCGACGAAGCGATGGCCACTGGCGATTCCCATCTCCTCAAGGAAGGATGGGAGATGGTCCGGCGCAACACGGCCCGTGTTGCCAGACTTTCACGGGACCAGCTCTTCTGTTCGAGGGAACGGGAGCCGGAGGCCGCCCAGATTGATGCCCGGTCAGTCGTCTGTGAAGCGATCGAGCTTTACAGGGCACGCGCGGCAAACGAGGGAACCGAGATCCTCGTCGAGCTTGATCCGCGGGTCCGGGAAGGCTGGCTGGATGCCGATGGGATCCACCGTCTGATGATCAACCTGATCGCCAACGCACTCGACGCCTGTCGTTTCGATACGGAGAAGGAACACCACTGGATCAGCGTCAAGGCCCTGCTCGAGGCCGGAGGGCAGCTTCACCTGGAAGTGGCGGACAATGGTCCAGGGATTCCCGAGCGCCTGTGCGGCTCAGTTTTCGAGGAGATGTTCACGACGAAGGGGTCCAATGGTACCGGTCTCGGCCTGCTCGTCGTTTACCGCGTGGTGTGCGCCCATCGGGGCCAGATCACAGTACTTTCAGAAGAGGGAGCCGGGACCGTTTTCACGATCATTCTGCCGTTCTCGTCCGGCGCGCGCGACGCCGCCGGCTTTGCGACGGGTACGCGGGTGGAACACGGTCCGTTACGCTGATGTAACACACATGATGGTTGCGTGATCGCTCCAATATGTGAAAACACGGCTCCACCGCCGGTTCCGCCCCGGTTCCCGTGGCACGGAGATTGCTCTCCCTTTATAAGCCTGGAACGGCTCTCGCGCTCACCCACGCGACGGAGGATGCGATGCAGGTCCATTCACAGTCCCTCCCGCAACTCTCACCGGCACTCCTTGCGAAGCTCTCCCAACCAAAGCTGACCCCGGAGAAGATCCAGGAGCGGTTGAGCTATATCATCGAGAAGGACCGCGTGCCGGATGACTTGCCCAGACGTTTCTTGGAAGCGTTCGCGGCGGTGCTTCAGCATACAAATTACCGCCAGGTGATCGATAACTACGCCCGGATCCCCGCCCGCTGCGCCAATTGTTCGTGCGCCTGCCAAATCTACCAGCAAACCCACGATCCGAAGGATGTGCCCTGCTACCGTTCCAACCTTCTCCTCGAGGCCTACCGGCGCCACTTCACTCTCCGCGGGATCGTCGAAGGCCATCTCAAGGGAACGCCGTACCTGACCGACGACCTGATCCTGGAGATGGCCGAAAGTTACTACCACTGCACGGCATGCAGAAGATGCTCGCTCGAGTGCCCGCTCGGAATCGACCACGGGTTGGTTACCCATATCGCCCGCTACGTCCTCTCCGAGATCGGCCTCGTCCCGCGGGCCCTGGTGATCTCGACCCGCGAGCAACTCGAAGGTGCAACCCATAACACCTCCGCAATCCCGTGGGCCGCGATCAAGGACACGCTGGAGTTCCTTGAGGAAGAGATCAAGGACGACAAGGGCATCGACCTCACATTCCCAGTTGACCATGAGGGAGCTGAGTTCCTGTTCTTCGCACCCGTTTCCGACTATCTGATGGAGGCTGAAACGCTGATGGGAATTGCCACAGTGTTCTACGCTGCCGGCGATCAGAACAGGTGGACGATCAGCTCCCAGTTCCTCGACGGGATTAATTATGGACTGTTCTACAACGACTGGGTCCTGGAAAAGTGCCTGCGGCTGGAAGTCGACCAGTTGAAGAGACTTGGGGCCCAGAAGATTCTGATCGGTGAATGCGGGCATGCATCCCGGTCGGCCAAGGCGTTCATGAAAACCTTCGGTGGGGGCAAGAAAGCCCCGCCAGTGGTCAATATCATGGAATACACATGGCGAGCCTGGAAGGACGGGAAGATCCGCCTGCGTCCCGGCGCCATCGATGAGCGGGTGACCTATCACGATCCGTGCAACATCGCGCGGACCGGCTGGATCATTGAGCAACCCAGGGAGCTCCTGCGAGCGTTTTGCTCCGACTTCGTGGAGATGGAGCCCCACGGGGTCTGGAACCTCTGTTGTGGTGGGGGTGGCGGAACGGTGTCCGTCGATGAGATCCGCCCCTACCGGACGGGCGTCACGGGTGTCAAGAAGGCCGAGCAGATCCGCGCCACCGGTGCCCACTACGTGGTGGCACCCTGCGCAAATTGCAAGAAACAGCTTCGAGAGGTTTGTGAAGACAACGGCCTGAGCGACGTCGAGGTCGTTGGCCTCCACGACCTGATCTACAGAGCGTTGATCCTGGATTAGAAGGAGGGATCACCATGGATGCATGGATTGCCTTTGCCCGTGGCCCGCTCCTCAAGATTGCGCTGCTGACGATGTTGCTCGGGCTCATCAGGCAGGGCCTTCTCCAGGTTTGGGAAATCTCCTGGGCGTTCCACCGGGCCGGCGACCAGGTCGTTCCCTGGAAGCTGGCGATTCGCCGAAACCTCGAGTGGCTCCTCCCCTGGCGGTATCTGCGGAGAAAGGAACGCATCACGTACAACTTCATTTCGTTCCTGTTCCACGTCGGGATCATCTCCGTCCCAGTTTTTTTGGCGGGCCACGTCGCCATCTGGCGCGAGAGTTTTGGAATCGGCTGGTGGACGCTGCCTCCTGCGCTCGCTGATTGGTTGACGGTCATGACGGTCTCGGCGGCCGCCGCACTCCTCCTGATGCGGCTCGGCCACCAAGCCTCGCGTAGATTGAGTCAGCCCCAGGACTGGCTCCTGCCGATCCTGTGCGCGTTTCCGTGCGTGACGGGGTTCTTCGTCGCTCATCCGTTCTTGAACCCCATCAATGCTCAGGTCATGTATCTCTTTCACCTTCTTTCGGCTGAGCTGCTACTGATGATCGTCCCGTTCTCTAAACTCGTTCATATCGTTCTTTTCTGGGTTTCCCAGCCTTCGACCGAGCTTGGCTGGAGGTTCCCACCCGGGTCCGGAGAACGGGTGCGGGCCACGCTCGGCAAGGGTGAGGAGGGCGTATGAGATCGAGCTTCGCCATTCTGAACGACGTCACCAAGTGTATTGGGTGCGAGGAATGTGTCGCGGCGTGCCAGAAACTCCACAAGCTCACTCCTGACGTCCCGCCGCCGCGGATCGAGACGGCCACGGATGGCCTGAGCTCGAACCGTTGGACCAGCATCATCAGGCGGCCAGGAGGCGTCTTCGTCAAGAAACAGTGCCGGCATTGCCTCGAGCCCGCATGCGTCTCCGTCTGTCCCGTCGGTGCCCTGCAAAAAACGCCGGAAGGCCCGGTCATCTGGGACGGGGACCGTTGCATCGGGTGCCGCTACTGCATGATGACCTGTCCCTATGGAGTCGTCAGGTTTACATGGGATCTTGCCATTCCATCGATCCGGAAATGCACCCTCTGCTACGACAAGATCAGATCCGGTGAAATCGACAAGCCCGCCTGTGTCACCGCCTGTCCAAAAGAAGCCACGATCTTCGGAACGCGTGAGGAGATGCTCGCGGAGGCCCATCGCCGCCTCAAGGCAGAACCGAAGAAGTACATCCAACACGTATGGGGCGAGCACGAGGTCGGGGGGACGTCCGTGCTCTACATCTCGCACGTCGACCTGTCGTTCCTCGGCTGGACGAATCCGGAGAAGCTGTCCGGCGTCGATCTGCCCACCACCACCTGGGACGTTCTGAAGATGGTGCCGTATGAGTTTCTGGGAATGGGGGCTGTCATGGGAAGTATCTGGTGGGTGATCGAACGACGCATGCGCCTCCAGCGTGAGCAGTCAGCCGGGCGTCTTTCAAACACCGACGAGGGAGAGGACGAATCATGACCCGGCGTCTTGGCATCTTCAAGGGAGTTCTGTGGTTCCTCTTCGGCATGGGGGCCGCTCTGATTGGGGTCCGCCTGTTGCGGGGCTTGGGAGTCGTCACCGCCCTCTCCGATGTCACACCATGGGGCCTGTGGAAGGGGCTCAATGTCTTTGCGGGGATCGCCATCGGTGCCGGCGGGTTCGTCCTTGCGGCGATTGCCCATGTGTTCCATGGCGAAAAGTACCACCCGGTCGCCCGATGCGCTGTCTTGATTGCCCTGTGCGCCTACTCCGGCGCGGCCATCTCGCTGTTTTACGAGATCGGCATGCCATGGAAAATCTGGGGACCCATCGTATTCTGGAATCCACACTCCCCCCTCTTCGAGGTGGCGTGGTGTGTGATGCTCTATCTCAACGTCCTTCTCATCGAATTCGCGCCGACCGTCCTCGAGCTGACCCATTTTCACGGCCTCTACCGCCTCGCCCTCAAGCTCCAGCTGCCCGCCGTCATCCTCGGCATCATGATTTCAACCCTCCACCAGTCCACCCTTGGAACGCTCTTCTTGATCATGCCCGAACGGCTCAACGCCCTGTGGTACACCCCGAGTCTTCCCGAGCTCTTCTTTGTGTCCGCCATTGCGTGCGGGCTCGCCGCGGTCATCTTCGTCACCTTGCTCGTCGATTGGCTCTACCTGCGCCCCCACCGGATCGAGATGCTGGCCGGCCTGGCCCGGTACCTCGTCATGGTTCTGTCCTTCTACCTCATTTTCCGTCTCGGCGACATGTGCCGGCACGGCAAGCTCGGCCTGATCGGACGCGGCAACCTCGCGAGCTGGATGTTTTTCGGAGAGATCCTTGCCAGCTGCCTGATTCCCATCCTCCTGTTCGCTGCGAGCCGCTGGAGGCGGCAGCCCTGGGTTCTGTGGATTGGCTCGTCGCTCTGCATCCTTGGGATCGTTTTCAACCGTCTCAACGCCTCGGGGATCGCCATGATCTGGGCGACCGACAGCCATTACTTCCCGGCCTGGACGGAGTTTGCGGTCAGCTTTGGATTGATTTCGGCCATGGTACTGGCGTTCCTGTGGATGCACGAACATGAACCGGTGAGATCCGGCCTCTTCTCCGAGGTTCAAAACCTGCGGCGGCTCCAGATCTTTCAGCTTCCACGGCCTGGCCAACCGTGGGCCGGCGACCTGACATTCGGTCCACGCCGGACCTATTCTCTGCTCTTCGTCCTCGCCGCAATTCTCGGACTGGCGCTGACTCCATGGCACCCTCTCGTCCGGTCAACGTCCGTCCAACGCGCACGGGGCAAGAATGTTCTCCTCCTCGGATATCCAACCGGAACGGTGCATTTCCCCCATGCGGACCATATCAAGCGTCTGGGGCAGAAGGCCTGCGCAACCTGCCATCACCTCCACCGTCCCGGGGATACCGGAACCCCTTGCAGCTCGTGCCACCGGGACATGTATCTCCCGACGAAGATCTTTCATCACAGCCATCACATCAAGGTCCTCGGAGGAAACTCATCGTGCGAACAGTGTCACCCGGCCGGCCTTCCCGCCTCGGCACGTTCAGTCCGGCCCTGTTCGTTCTGCCATCGCACAGACATGATGACCTCAAACACGGTGGTCACAAAATTCGACTCCATCGATGCACCAGGGTATCGCAAGGCGGCCCACACCTTATGCATCGCGTGCCACCGCAAGGAAGCCAAGAACCCGAAGTGGAAAAAACCGGACCTGTTCCGCTGCGCCACATGCCACCGTACGCCGGTTCCGCACGGTATTGAGGTTCTCAGATCGCGTGCCAGGCCACGGACCACGCCCGCCCCGCCGATGTGAAGCGCCCGGGACGACCGTTACTGTTTCGTAACGGGTCGCCTCCCCACACCCGGTCATGACAGAAAGTGCTCCATGCAACCCATTGAATCTCAATACCTTTCCAACACCGCTCCCCCTCCCCCGCGTGGCACGTGGGTTGCAACCCTCCCCAACGGAGGTTGGCTCGTGGCATCTGACACGAACATCCATTGGAGATTCCCAGCACCATCTGGGAACGACTCGCGCCGGTCCCGTGACCACGGCGCCGATGGTGCCTCCCGCAAGACGGTCTTCCAGAAAACGACAACCATGCATCATGAAAGGAGCAGCCATGAGTGAAAAGAAACGAGCAACCCCCTTGCTGGACGAGCTGAAAAAGGGTCCGTGGCCAAGCTTCGTGCGCGAGATTGAAAAGAGCGCCGAGACGAACGCCATGGCACGCGACACCCTTGGTCAGGTCGAGCGATCCTACGAGGACAAGATCAGTCACTGGAAGCACGGCGGTTTGGTCGGCGTCATGGGGTACGGCGGTGGCATCATCGGCCGCTACTCGGACCTTCCGGAAGAGTATCCCGAGGTGGCGGCATTCCACACCTACCGCGTTAACCAGCCTTCCGGCTGGTTCTACACCTCCGACATCCTTAGAACCCTGTGCGACATCTGGGAACGCCACGGCTCGGGTCTGACCAACATGCACGGCTCCACGGGCGACATCATTTTCCTCGGTTCGAAGACCGAGGAGCTGGAACCTTGCTTCAGAGATCTGACCGAGCATGGCTTCGATCTCGGTGGCTCGGGATCGGACGTCCGGACTCCCTCGGCGTGCGTCGGACCGGCCCGCTGCGAGTGGGCGTGTTACGACACGCTCGATGCCTGCAACGACATTACCCACACCTACCAGGATGAGCTGCACCGCCCGGCATTCCCCTACAAGTTCAAGTTCAAATTCTCCGGATGCCCCAACGATTGCGTCGCCTCGATCGCCCGCTCTGACATGTCGGTCATCGGGGTGTGGAAGGACAACATCCAGATCGACCAGGAGAAGGTCCGCGAGTACGCCGCAAACGGAACGGACATCGAACACGAGGTCTGCCAGATGTGCCCAACCCAGTGCATGGCCTGGGACGGTACGAAACTGACGATCGACAACGCAAACTGCGTCAAGTGCATGCATTGCATCAACGTGATGCCCAAGGCGTTGAGGCCGGGCAAGGAACGTGGCGCCACGATCCTCATCGGCGCCAAGGCACCGATCATTGGCGGCGCGCTCCTGGCCACGGTGTTCGTTCCATTCCTGGAGATGAAACCTCCGTACGACGACATCAAGGAACTGGCAGAGGCGATCTGGGACTTCTGGGGTGAATACGGCAAGAACCGCGAGCGTGTTGGCGAGTTCATCCAGAGGGTCGGGCTCGGCAACTTCCTCGAGGAGATTGGACTTGATCCGATCCCTGAGATGGTCGCCCACCCTCGCACGAACCCCTACATCTTCTTCGAGGACGAGCTCGAAGAAGAGGAAGACGCGTAAGGGAAAGGAGACGTCATGGCAGTTGCAGAGAGAAAGACCGATATAGGTCCTCCGGATTTTCATCAATTTCTCGCGCCCATCATCAAGAAGAACTACGGCAAGTGGGCGTATCACGAGATCCCCGAACCGGGCGTCATGGTGCACGTGGCCGAATCCGGCGACAAACTGTACACCGTTCGCGCCGGAACGCCACGTCTGTTGAGCATCGTCACGATCCGCGCCTTTGCCGATCTCGCCGACACGTACTGTGACGGATACCTCCGCTGGACGAGCCGCCACAACGTCGAGTTCCTTCTGACAAAGAAAGAAAATATCGAACCGCTCAAAGCCGATCTGCACAAGATGGGCTTCCCCGTCGGCGGCACCGGAAACTCGATCTCATCGATCGTGCACACCCAAGGCTGGGTCCACTGCCACTCCTCGGCCACCGATGCCTCCGGCGTGGTCAAGTCGATCATGGATGAGCTCTACCCGCATTTCGTCAACATGGATCTTCCGGCCAAGCTCCGCATCGCGTTCGCGTGCTGCCTCAACATGTGCGGGGCGGTCCACTGTTCCGACATCTCGGTCCTTGGCCTCCACCGGAAGCCCCCACGTATCGACCACGAGAATCTCCCAAAGCTCTGCGAGATCCCAACCCTTGTCTCCTCTTGTCCCACCGGCGCCATCCGGCCGGCCACCTGGGAGGGGGATCCCTCGGTTGAGGTCGATGAAAGCCAGTGCATGTTCTGTGGTAATTGCTACACGGTCTGCCCAGCCATGCAGATCAACAATGCGGAAACGGATGGCATCTCCATCTGGGTCGGCGGCAAGGTTTCCAATGCGCGTCACACCCCGATGTTCTCCAAGCTCGTCATTCCATTCATTCCCAACAACCCGCCGCGCTGGCCGGAGGTCGTCGAAGCGGTCGTCAACATCGTCAACGTCTACGCCAAACATGCCCGTAAACACGAGCGCGTCGGCGAGTGGATCGAGCGCATCGGATGGCCGCAGTTCTTCAAGCTGACCGGTATTCCGTTCACCAAGTACCACATCGACGACTTCAAGCATGCCGGTGAGACCTACATGCGCACGACCCAGTTGCGGCACTAGGAGGAAATCATGGGCCAACCCACCGTAGATGAGGTCGCAAACGCAATGTTCGACCTGGTGAAGGCAACGCATGGCAAGAAGAATCTCAAGGCCATGGATCTCACCAAGGCCATGATCGAGAAGTTCGGCGCGGATGCCGTGGACAAGAAACTGTGCAAGCTCGCCATCCGCCAACTGATCGATTCTGGACGTTGCATCTACAGCTATTTCGGCGGTTCATTCATCACGCTCCCGCCTGAGAACGAAGGCGGCGGCTGAGGCAAGAGAAGGAGGGGGCCGGGCGCCCCCGGCCCCCTGCGAGACCGCAGGAAAGGAGAGATCGCATGGCGAAGGATAAGGTAACGGGTCCCGAGCGGATCAAACGCATGGTCACCATGCTGCGGACATGGCAGAAGCTCGAACGCGAGGCGATCGAAACGACCGCCGAGATCATGGAGAAAACCAACAATCTCCTCATCCGCCAGTTCATGGAGATCATCCGGAACGATTCCGTTCAACATCATCGTGTGCAACAGTTCATCATCGACAGCCTGACGACGACTCCCGTGCAGCTGACCCCGGAGGAGCTCGGAGAGGTCTGGGACGCGATCAAGGCTCACGACAAGGTCGAGCGGGAAACGATCGAGCTGGCGAAAGAGCTCAAGGGGGAATGCCGCTTCTTCGTCCAGAGGGCGCTGCTCGACTACCTGATCACCGACGAGGAGAAGCACGATCACATCCTCGGCCAGCTCGAGGAGTTCAAGCAAAAGCTGTATCCCTACGCCTAGTGATGGGCGATCGATGGAGTGACTGGGAGGCAACACCATGGCGCTGCTGAAGAAAAAGAGCGGGAAGAGATCCGCCAGCCGCATGGCCCGGCTGACCACCTCCGGCGGAGGATCCGGGTCTGAGATCTCTCCCCTGCGGCCGCAGTACGTCGAGAAGCTCCCGCCCTGCACCGGCCATTGCCCCTCGGGGAATGATATCCGCGGGTGGCTCGGCATGATCGCACAGCGGGACAAGCTCGGGCTGACACTCGAAGAGGCGTGCGACCGGGCCTGGGAGATCGAGGTTGCCACGAACCCGTTTCCAGCAGTCATGGGAAGGGTATGCCCGCATCCCTGCGAAAGCGAGTGTAACCGCACGGCCAAGGACGGTGCCGTTGCCATCAACTCGGTCGAGCGCTTCATCGGTGACTGGGGGCTGGAGCGGAAGCTCAAGCTCCCGCGCCTCAACGCCGATGGACCGTATAACGAGAAAATCGCTGTCATCGGCGCAGGTCCTTCCGGGCTCTCTGTCGCCTATCAGCTTGCACGGCGGGGATACGGTGTCACAATTTTCGAGGCCCTTCCAAAACCTGGCGGGATGCTGCGCTACGGGATTCCGGAATACCGGCTGCCCCGTGCCACGCTCGATGCCGAAATCGGGCGGATCCTTGACCTCGGCGTCGATCTCAAGTGCGGCACGACGGTTGGAAAGGACATCTCCCTCGACGAGATCCGTTCCAGTTTTTCCGCAGTTTACCTGGCGATCGGCGCCCACAAGGGCCGCAAGATGGGGATCCCGGGGGAAGACGGACCTGGTGTCTACACTGGCACCGAATTTCTGCGGCGCATCAATGCCGGGGAACCGGTCGATCTTGGCGACAACGTTGTCATCATCGGTGGCGGCGACACCGCCGTAGACGCTGCGCGGGTTTCCAAACGTCTCACGGCCGATTCTGCGGCGGTTTCGCGCCGGATGGGTGCACGAGCCACCATCCTGTACCGCCGGACACGGGCCGAGATGCCGGCCATCGATCGTGAGATCGACGAGGCTCTGGAAGAAGATATCGGCATCGAGTTTCTCGCCGCTCCGATCAAGATCCTCCGGAACGCAGACGGAGCTGTCACCGGCATGATCGTGCAACGGATGGAGCTCGGCGAGCCGGACGAGTCCGGACGCCGGCGGCCCGTTCCGATCGAAGGCGACACCTTCGAGCTGCCCTGCACCGCAGTGATCATGGCCGTCAGTCAGCAACCGGACTGGGAATCGCTCGGCACCCGCCTGCCCAGCGACGGTTCATGGCTTGAGACCGACGACTGGGGGCGTACCGCCGTCGAGGGGGTTTGGGCGGGGGGCGATACCCTGGGCCTCGGGCTCGCCACGATCTCCATCGGCCAGGGGCGCCGGGCCGCGGAGTCGATCCATGCCTCGTTACGGGGAACGGAGCTACCGGCACCCGATGCCCGGCCGCCGATCGGGCCAGACCGGATCGTGCTCGATTTCTACGAGGCGAAGCCACCGGCTCAACGAAGCATCCTGTCGCCCGAGGAACGTCTACAGCATCCGTTCGAAGAGGCCGATCGCGGTATCACGCGCGAACAGGCGATCGAAGAAGCCACCCGTTGTTTCTCCTGCGGGTTGTGCTTCAACTGCGAGAGCTGCTGGATGTACTGTCAGAACAACTGTTTCAAGAAAGCCGCCGACCCGCGGCCCGGGTTCTACTACACGATCAACCTGGCAACCTGCGATGGATGCAAGAAGTGCTGGGAGGTGTGTCCCTGCGGGTATATCGAAGGGGAATGAGGATCGGCTCATGAGGCTTGGCACGCCCCGGATCGTTGTTGCGGGACTGGCCGGCGATAGCGGCAAGACGCTCGTCTCGATCGGCCTGATTCGAGCCTTGGTGCAAGACGGAATCGTGGTCGCACCGTTCAAAAAGGGCCCGGACTACATCGACGCCGGTTGGCTCGGCGCTGCCGCAGCGCGGACCGCCCGGAACCTGGACTCGTTCCTGACAGGGATCACCGGAATCGAAGAGGCAGTGGCTCGTTCCCTCCCCGCGGAGGTCCTCGTCATCGAAGGAAACAGGGGGCTTTTCGACGGCTCCGACGTCGAGGGGGGATCGTCGACCGCTCAGATCGCCAAGTTCCTTGGAGCTCCCGTCCTCCTCGTCCTCGACGTCACGAAGATGACCCGAACCGCAGCGGCTCTCGTCCGCGGCTGCCAGTCGGTCGATCCCGCTCTCAACATCGGCGGCGCCGTCCTGAACAGGGTAGCCACCACGCGGCAGGAACGGGTCATCCGGGATGCCATCGCCGGAACCGCCGGGATCCCGGTTCTCGGTGCTATCCCAAGGCTCGACGCCCACGACCCGCTTCCTGGCCGGCACCTTGGCCTCGTCACGGCTCAGGAACACCCCAACAGCGAGCGTACCCTGGAGCGGGCAGCGCGTATCGTCCGGGATCACGTCGATCTCGAAGCCGTCGCAGCGCTCGCCCGTTCGGCCGCACCGGTTGAGCTTCGGCCGGCGCCTCCGCTCCCGCCAGGCGCTCCCGTGACCATCGGCGTCTTCCGGGACCGTGTCTTCTCGTTCTTCTATCCGGAGAATCTCGAGGCGCTCGAAGGGGGCGGAGCAAGGCTCGTCTTCCTCTCACCGTTGGACAACCGGCCGCTCCCCGGCGGCCTGGACGCTCTCTACATCGGCGGCGGGTTCCCCGAGACCGTTGCAGCCAAAATCGCCGCGGCACGGGTCCGGATGCAAGGCGTGCGGAAGGCTGCGGCTGCCCAACTGCCGGTTTACGCCGAGTGCGGCGGCTTGATGCTGCTCGCCCGTGAGCTGATCGTCGGCGGTGCCTCGTACCCAATGGCCGGCGCCCTCGATCTCGTCGTCGAACAAACGGCTCGCCCACAGGGCCACGGATACACCTCCGGCGTCGTCGACGCGCCCAACCCGTTCTTCCCTCCCGGCACAATGATCCACGGCCACGAGTTTCATTACTCGCGCCTTATCGGGGGTGCGGACAGGCATCGAACGGTTCTGAGCTTGGACCGGGGCGCCGGCGCCGGTTCCCACCGCGATGCCATCGTCCGTGACCAGGTTTGGGCGTCATACACACACATCCATGCTCTCGGCGCTACGCCGTGGGCAGACGGGCTCCTCACGGCGGCACGAACGTTTTGCGCCCTCCGCCAGCGTGCTGCCACGGCCCCGGCATGAACGCGCCTTAAGAAAGGATGATGACCATGACCCTTGAGACCATTCGAGAACGGATCTCCAGATGCGAGCGGCACGTCCAGGAACGGCCACTATCGGCAGCGGCCCACTACAACCTTGGGCTTGCCTACAACAAGCGCGGATACGTCAAGAGGGCTGCCAGCGAGTTCCAGCGGGCCGTTGAGCTCAAACCCGATTTTGTCGAGGCATGGGTCAACCTCGGGGGCGCGCGGCTCCTCCAGTGGGATTTTCAGGGAGCGCTCGAGGCCACACGCCGGGCGGTCCAGCTCAGGGATGACGTGCCTATCGCCCACTACAACCTCGGCCAGGCGTATCTCTACCTTGGAGACGCCGAAGGTCTCGTGCGTGCGAACCGCCGTGTGCTCGAGCACGACCCGGAAAATGGCGCAGCTCATTACTACCTTGCCGTTGGCCTCCTGGCCCTGGACAGGGTTGAGGAGTCCCGCCTCGAGCTCGCTCACGCCATGGCGTTGGGTCACCGCCCCGTTCCCGAGTTTCTCAAGAAGCTCCACGAGGAAGAAAACCGCCGCGAGGCAAAGGCCTCGCAAAGACAACCATCTGAGATTCCGGTCTCAGGAAGATCAAGGGAGGAATAACGTATGCCCAAGTTTACGCAAGGAGATGTGACCATCGATGTCGACGAAGACGGCTTCATGCTGGAACCGGAGCAGTGGAATGAAGAGGTCGCCAAGGCCCTCGCGACAACCGAAGGCGTCGAAGACCTCACCGAAGCCCACTGGAAGGTCGTCAACTATCTGCGGGAGTACTACCTCCAGTTCGGGGTGGCTCCAATGATCCGGAAACTCTGCAAGGAAACCGGATTCAAGCTCAAGGAGATCTACGATCTGTTCCCTTCCGGACCTGCAAAGGGCGCGTGCAAGGTCGCCGGCCTCCCAAAACCCACCGGCTGCGTCTGACCACACGGTCCAAAGGCCCAGGCCAGCTCCGCTCGCCACGCTTGCAAACGGTGGAGGCGTCGTTCGTGCAGAGAAACGGCTGTTACGAAATTGTAACAACAGGAACAGGGGGAGAGCACCGTCATCTTCTCAAAGCCCGTAGCTGCAACAGATCACGAAGCGCCCGGTCATCGGCGCCAGGAGCACCACCCTGGTACACCTGTTGCAACGATCTCAGGAGCAAGGGAGGGACCTCGTGATGTCGCTTCAAACTCAGCTCACGCCGATGCTCGACGACATTCGAAGGCGATGGATCGAGCTCATCTTTGCCACCTACCCCTCTGACGCGAGCGGCTTCCTATCCCGGGAAAAAGACCAGTTCGCCAACCCCGTGGGGTTTGCGATCCGCCAAGCCACGGCGACGCTGCTCGACAGCGTCGTCACGGGACGAAGCGAGCACACCGCCGAAGCCCTCGACCAGATCGTCCGTATTCGCAGTGTGCAGGACTTCACCGCGTCCGCTGCAGTGTCATTCGTCTTTCTTCTCAAGCAGGCCATTACGGACGTGGCCGGTGAGCTCGTCGCGAAGGATGCACGTGCATGGCTCGAGCTCGACGAGAGGATCGACGGCCTGGCGCTGGAAGCCTTCGATGTGTTTATGCAGTGTCGCGAGCAGCTCTTCACAATCCGGCTCGCCGAGCAGGACCGCTGGAACGCCTCGGCCCGGCTCAAACGTCAGCGCGGACTTCCGGTGAGCCCATCCGGAATGCACGGAACTGGCCGAAAGGAGCATCCGAGAAGATGAGAGCGGTCCAAGCTCTGACCGTCGTCCTGTTGCTCATCGCGATCGCGTGGGGTGGCGCCGCGCTCATTCCTGCCGTGTTTGCCGTTGCCGTGCCCTACCTCGCCCTCGCCGTGTTTCTCTTGGGCATCACGCTCCACATCCTTGCCTGGGCGCGGGTCCCCGTTCCGTTCAAGATCCCCTCCGTCTGTGGCCAGCAGCGCTCCCTCCCCTGGATTCGCCAGCAGCGGCTCGAGAGCCCGTTCACATCGTGGCAGGTGGCCGGACGTATGGCGCTGGAGATACTCCTCTTCCGGTCGCTGTTCCGGAACACACGATCGGTCCTGACACCGAAACAGCGGCTGGTGTACCAGCCGGACAAAGTGTTGTGGCTCGGCGCGCTGGCGTTTCACTGGAGTCTGCTCGTCATCGTGCTGAGACATCTCAGGTTCTTCCTCCAGCCGATCCCCCGTTCGATCCAGCTCCTCTCCGCTCTTGACGGGGTTTTCCAGCTTCTGGTCCCTACGCTGCTGATCACGGACGTGCTGATCCTCGGAGCGCTCCTCTACCTGCTGGGGCGCCGTCTCTTCAACCCGCTCGTCCGGTACGTCTCCCTTCCCGCCGACTTCTTCCCGCTCCTTTTGATCCTTGGAATCGCCATCACCGGCATCCTCATGCGCTATGTGGACAAGGTGGATCTGACCGCCGTCAAGGAGTTGGCGCTCAGCTTGACCGTTTTCCATCCAACGGTCCCGCACGGTCTCTCGCCGCTCTTTTTCATCCATCTGTTCCTGGTGTCGAGCCTGATCGCCTACATTCCGTTTTCCAAGCTCATGCACGTGGGCGGAGTCTTCCTGAGCCCAACGCGAAATCTCCCGAACAACAACCGCGCACGCCGCCATATCAACCCGTGGAATCACCCGGTTCCCGTCCACACCTACGCGGAGTGGGAGGAGGAGTTCCACGACAAGCTCAAGGCCGCCGGAATTCCTATGGAGGGCGATGACTGATGAGCAAGACTCCCGAAGAGCTCCTCCAGATTCACTACCATCCGCCGAAGCACGACTGGATGGACCCCTCGATCGACTTCGAGGCGCGCCGGGGCACGTGGTCCTACCCCGGAGGCGTCAAGAGCCTCGAGTACCTCGGCCTGCCAAACCCGAGGGAGTGGTCTCCCACCGATGAGGATTGGAAACTGCCTCCCAACTGGCAGGAGATCGTTCACAGGGGGTTCAAGGACCTGTTGACGAAATACCGTTCCCTGCGGATCTTCATGGACTGTTGCGTCCGCTGCGGTGCCTGCGCTGACAAGTGCCACTTCTTCATCGGTTCCGGCGATCCAAAGAACATGCCCGTGCTCAGGGCCGAGCTGCTCCGCTCCGTCTATCGTAAGGACTTCACCACGGCCGGCAAGATCCTCGGCCGCGCCGCCGGGGGACGGGCGCTGACCATCGATGTCATCAAGGAGTGGTTCTACTACTTCTACCAGTGCACCGAATGCCGGAGATGCTCAGTCTTCTGCCCGTACGGGATTGACACGGCCGAGATCACCATGGCCGCCCGCGAGCTGCTCAACCTTCTGGGAATCAACATCAACTGGATCGTCGAGCCGGTGGCCAACTGCCAGCGGACCGGCAATCACCTCGGCATCCAGCCACATACGTTCAAGGACAATGTCGAATTCCTGTGCGAGGAGCTCGAGGACATCACCGGGATCCATGTTGACCCGCCGATCAACAAGAAAGGCGCTGAGATCCTGTTCATCATGCCGTCGGCGGACTACTTCGCCGACCCTGGCATCTACACCTTCATGGGATACATGCTGCTCTTTAAGTATCTCGGCCTGGACTACACCTTGAGCGCATACGCGTCGGAGGGCGGAAACTTCGGCCTCTTCCTCTCGCGAGACACGGCCAAGCGGTTGAACTACAAGATGTACGCCGAAGCGAAGCGGCTCGGTGTGAAGTGGATCCTCGGCGGCGAATGTGGCCACATGTGGCGCGTCGTCAATCAGTACATGGACACGATGAACGGTCCTGCGGATTTCCTGGAGGTTCCCCGTTCACCGGTCACGGGAACCGTCTTCGAAAATGCCGCTTCGACGAAGATGGTCCACATATGTGAGTTCACCGCGGATCTCATCCACCACGGGAAGCTCAAGCTGGACCCCTCCCGGAACGACTGGGCGCGGGTGACCTACCATGATGCCTGCAACCCCGCCCGGGCCATGGGGCTTCTGGAAGAGCCCAGATACCTGCTCAAACACGCCGTCAACCACTTCTATGAGATGCCCGAAAATACCATCCGGGAACAGACATTTTGCTGTGGAGCTGGCGCCGGGCTCGGCAACGACGAAAACATCGACATGCGCATGAGGGGCGGGCTACCCCGGGCCAACGCCGTCAAGTACGTGCACGAGCAACACCGGGTCAACCTCCTCACCTGTATCTGCGCCATCGACCGTGCCGTGCTCCCGACTTTGATGGACTTCTGGGTCCCGGGCGTGCGCGTCTCCGGGATTCATGAGCTCATTGGAAACGCCCTGGTGATCGACGGCGAAAACGAGCGTACGACGAACCTCCGGGGTGAGCCCCTGCACGGCGAAGGGGAGGTGAGTGACGATGTATGACGCCGGCAAGATCGTTCCCGGTTTGGTGCTCTTCCTGGCCGTGGTCACCTTTCCATTCTGGCTGAATGTGGCCAACGGCACGTCATCGGCCGCACCGAAGCTGGAGCTCCCAAAGGGATACACGCGTTGTGTCGAGGCGACGCCGGTGATGCGAGCGACGCACATGGAGCTGCTCAACCGGTGGCGTGATCTGGCCGTTCGCCACGCCAACCGCGTCTTCACCAACTCGAACGGCCAACGGTACGTTCGAAGCCTCACCGGGACGTGCCTCGGCTGTCACCGCGACAAGAAGCAATTCTGTGACCGTTGCCACGGGTACATGGGTGTAACCCCCTACTGCTGGAACTGCCACGTGGCGCCGAAGGGAGGCGCACAATGAGCCTGGACCGCAGGGGCTTTTTCAAGCTGGCGGGGTTGATTGCGGCGGGCACAGCCGGCGCAACGGCCCTCCCGGCGATCGATCAGGGGCATCAAGCCGGTCCCGAGCCGGTACCCTCGCATGCCCTCCACGGAAAGCGCTGGGCCATGGTCGTGGACCTTGCGGTCTGCCGCCAGCATCCCGGTTGCCACGCCTGCATCGATGCTTGCAACACGGCCCACAACATCCCGCAGATTCCCGACCCCCGTCACGAGATCAAGTGGATCTGGGAAGAGCCGTTCGACAACGCCTTCCCGTCGAAGAAAACGCCATTCATCAAGCCAGAGCTCGCTGCCGGGCCCGTCCTCCTGCTGTGCAACCACTGCGACAACCCGCCATGCGTACGGGTGTGCCCAACCCAGGCAACGTGGAAGCGGGAGGACGGCGTCGTGATGATGGACTGGCACCGCTGCATTGGGTGCCGGTACTGCATGGCCGCCTGTCCCTACGGATCCCGAAGCTTTAACTGGGTTGACCCGCGGCCGTACATCACGCACATCAACCCGGACTTTCCAACGCGCGAGCGAGGCGTCGTTGAAAAATGCGACCTGTGTCAGGAGCGGCTCGCCATCGGCAAGCCGCCGTTGTGTGTTGAGGCATGTCCCTACCAAGCGCTGACCTTCGGCGACCTCGCCGATGAGCACGCACCCGTCCGGAAGCTCCTCGATGAGAGGATCTCGATCCGGCGGAAGCCCAGCCTCGGCACCGAGCCGCAGGTCTACTACCTGGTGTGAGGTGCGCATGCTTGAAAAAGCGCTTTCCGGCAATCGAACGTACTGGATCTGGATCCTGTTCCTCGCGCTGGTCATGCTCACCGGCGGCCTCTGTTACCTCAAGCAGCTGGAAACGGGTCTAGGCATCACCGGCATGTCCCGGGACGTGAGCTGGGGGTTCTACATCGCCCAGTTCACCTTCCTCGTCGGCGTCGCGGCATCCGCCGTCATGGTCGTTCTGCCGTACTACCTTCACAACTTCAAGGTGTTCGCGCGCATGACGATCCTCGGAGAGCTCCTGGCCGTCTCGGCGGTCAGTATGTGCCTGCTCTTCATCGTCGTCGATCTCGGACAACCTCAACGGATGCTCAACATCCTCTTTCATCCGACACCCCATTCGATCCTCTTCTGGGATATGATCGTGCTCAACGGCTACCTTCTGATCAACGTCATCATCACCCGGGTGACCCTCCTCGCCGAGCGGCGCGGTGAAGCCCCGCCGCGATGGATCAAACCTGTCATCTACCTCTCGATTCCGTGGGCAGTCAGCATCCATACCGTGACGGCCTTCATCCTCTGCGGTCTGGCGGCCCGGCCCTACTGGCTCACCGCTCTGATGGCGCCCCGTTTCCTCGCCTCGGCCTTTGCCTCCGGCCCCGCGCTCCTGATCCTTCTCTGCCTCATCCTCCGCCGAGTCTCCACGTACGACGTCGGGCTCGAGGCCATCTTCAAGCTCGCCGAGATCGTGACCTACGCGATGGCGATCAACATCTTCTTCATTCTCGTCGAGCTCTTCACCCCGCTCTACAGCCGGGTCCCGGACGAGCTGGAACATTTCCGCTATCTCTTCACCGGCCTCGCCGGGCACGCCCGCCTCGTGCCGTGGATGTGGACGTCGGCCGGTCTCTCGGTGCTCTCGCTCGTGCTCCTGATCAGCCCCAGGACTCGCCGCAAGGTCACAACGCTCGTCGCCGCCTGTGTGCTCGGCATCGCCGGGATCTGGATCGAGAAGGGCCTGATCATGATCGTCGCCGGCTTCATTCCCAACCCTCTGGGCCACATCACCGAATACTCACCGACGATTCCCGAGCTGCTGATCAGCGCCGGAGTGTACGCCGTTGGGCTCTTCCTGATCACGATCCTCTACAAGATCGCGATCGGCGTCCGTGAGGAGATGGAAGGGTGACCCGTCAGGCTGATGAGCCAGCCCCATTCCCGGGGGCAACGGGCCACCGGATCGTG
Source organism: Acidobacteriota bacterium (assembly GCA_015493585.1). Taxonomy (GTDB): domain Bacteria; phylum Acidobacteriota; class Thermoanaerobaculia; order Thermoanaerobaculales; family Sulfomarinibacteraceae; genus JAADFN01. The sequence continues at coordinate 8,220 of WGCW01000132.1, read as the reverse complement.
GTCGTCGGGGCCTCGGCGGCCGGACTGCGCTGTGCCGCACGGCTGAAACGCCTCCGGCCCCGCTGGCAGGTCATCGTCGTCGAGCAACGTGAGATTTTCTCGGATGCCGCGTGCGGGCTTCCCTACGCGCTCTCCGGGGACATCGATGACCCGGACGACCTGCGGCGTACCAGCTGGGGCGCGCTCCGGGATACGGCCTTCTTCGAGGAGGTCAAAGGGCTCCAGATGCTCACCGGCTGGCGCGCCATAGCACTCGATCCGGTCTCCCATGAGCTGACGGTCGAATCGGGAACAACCGTCAAGACGCTCCGGTGGGATGAGCTCGTCCTGGCGACCGGGGCCCGTCCCCGCAACCTCTCCGGGGTTGCTGCTGGGCCACTGGTCCGGACGTTCCACACGCGACGTGACATGCGCGAGCTGAAGGAGCTTTTGATCCACGGCAAACTCGAGCACGTCGCCATCGCCGGTGCCGGCGCCGTCGGATGCGAGCTTGCCGAAGCGTTTCGTTCCCTCTGGGACGTGGACGTCACCCTGATTGAGGCTGCCCCATGGCCCCTGCCCGCCATCGTCGATCGCGAAGTGGGAGCTCTCGTGGCCGCCGAGCTTCGCAGGCAAGGCGTCACCGTCCTTTGTAACAGCCCGGTGCGGTCGGTGGCCAGCCGTGACGCAGGGGTCCAGATCGAGGCGGGTGACCACACGGTGAACGCGGACATCATCGTCGTCGCAACCGGAGTCGAGCCCGCCGTCGAGCTTGCAGCCGCAGCGGGAGTCGCCATCGGCCGGAGCGGCGCCATCGCCGTCGACCAGAATCTGGCAACATCCGCCCCTCATGTGTGGGCCGCTGGAGATTGTGCCGAGGTCCGGCACGCCGTCACCGGGGACCCCGTGCACCTCCCCCTGGGATCCCTCGCAAACCGGCAGGGGCGCGTCCTTGCCAACATTCTGGCGGGCGTTCCAGATCGATTCGGTCCCGCCGCCGGGGTGATAGCCGTGAAGATCTTCGATCTGACCGTCGCCGCCACCGGATGCTCGGCAACCATGGCTCAAAAGTGCGGCCTCAACCCGAAGGCGATCTGGCTGACAGCCGAAGACAGGGCTCACTACTGGCCGGAAACTGATGACATCCACATCGAGATCGTCTTCGATCCGGCGTCGAGGGAGCTCCTCGGCGTGGCGGCGGCTGGTACCGGGGACGTCGTCAAACGAATCGACGTTGCGACGCAAATCCTTCTCCAGCGAACCACGGTCGATCAACTCGCCAGGCTCGAGCACGCCTACGCCCCGCCGTTCGCGCCCGCACTCGATCCGCTCGGGGTGGCCGCCTTCGTGGCTCAGGATTGCGACGAGGGGGTCGAGCCGCTCTCTCCCTTGGCTCCGTTGGACGGGTATGCCGTGCTCGACGTGAGAGAACCTTCCGAACGGCGCATTCACCCTCTGGCCGGCGTCGATGTCATGGCGATCCCGTTTGGCGAGCTGAGGGGACGTCTGGCAGAGCTCGGCGGCAACCGTCCCTGGAGCGTCGTGTGCGAACGCGGAACACGGTCCGCTGAAGCCGTCCGCTGGCTCAAGACCGCTGGCCTCGCCGCCCGCTACCTCGGCGGTGGCATGATCTGGCGCGTGGCCGCTGGGCTGGGAGAACATTCCCATGAGTGATACGTTCCCCATCCTCCAGATCGGTGTGGACCACCACGACGCCGGCTTGGCCCTCCTGGAGCGGGCGCATCGTGCCGCGGCCCACGCCACGCCCGCTGCGGTCCTCACGGCCGGTACCGCGGGCGTCGTCGAAGTCGTCACCTGCCACCGGGTCGAGCTCTACGTCGAAGGGGCTCGCGCAGCCCAAGGCGCCGAGCTGTGCCGCCGCTGGCTCAATGGGGAGCTTCAGCGCAAGGAAATCACGATCCGAACCGGCGCCGACGCGGGACGGCATCTCTTGAGAACGGCTGCCGGCCTCGAATCGGCGGTCCTTGGGGAGGACCAGATTCTGGGACAGCTCCGGTCCGCGTACCGCGATGCGTGCTCACAGCACCTGCCCGGTCCCGTGCTGCATCGCCTGTTTCACGCAGCCTTCCGGACAGGCAAGCGGGCACGCAGTGAGACGCCGATTCAACAGGGGTGCAGATCCCTGGCGGGTGCTGCGGTCTCGTTCATCTGTGAAGCGGCCGGCGGGTTGCACGATATTTCCATCCTCGTGCTCGGCGCGGGGGAGATGGCCCGGCGTGCCGCCTCGCGGCTCAAGAAACGGGGCGCGGCGCGAATCCTCGTCGCCAACCGGACGTTTCCTCGTGCCGAGGAGCTCGCCCGCTCCGTCCGAGGAGAGGCCGTTCCATGGGCTTGGCGGTCCCGCATCCTCGGGACCGCCGGAGGGGTCATCATTGCGACGAGCGCCGGCAGCCCAGTCCTCGATCTCGAAACCTTGAAGGACACCGTGGCTGGCAGAACAACCCCGCTGATTGCCGTGGACCTCTCGGTGCCCCGGAATCTCCAGCCGCCCGAGCGGCCCATCGGCAATCTCGTGACCGCCGATATCTCCACGCTGGAGGCGTACCTAAAGGCACAACACAGGCGGCGGCGCGGCTCGATCGGCGCCGTCGAGCAGATCGTTGAGCAGGAGCTCGAAGCACTGATGCGCTGGGCCGCCCGATGCGATACCCCACCGGCCACCCACAAGAAGGCGGCCACGGCCTCGACGAGGTCAACGGCCAGATCCGGGAGGTGAACGATGTTTGCCGCGATGCTTGCCCTCCAAGACAAACGATGCCTCGTCGCCGGCGGGGGTGGTGTCGCCCTGCGGAAGGTCGACGGGCTCCTTGCCGAAGGCGCGCAGGTCACGGTCGTCGCTCCTCGCGCCGTCGACGCGTTGGTCCGCCTCGCGCGAAAAGGTGACATCATCCTGCTCTCACGGCCGTACCGTCCGGGCGACACGGCGGGCTACGCGCTCGTCTTCGCCGCGACGAACGACCGGGATGTCAACAGGCAAATCTCCAACGAGGCCCAAGAACGGGGAATCTGGGTCAACGTTGCCGACGATCCCGAGCTCTGCACGTTCCATCTCCCCGCCGTCATCCGCCGGGGCCCGCTCCGGATTGCCCTTGCCTCAGCCGGAACGGCACCGTTCGCGATCCGCCGTCTCCGGAAGCTCTTCGACGACCGTTTCGGGCCCGAATGGGCGGAGTGGATCGACGCCGCCCGCCGCTTCCGCGACCAGGTCCGCGCGCTGACGTCCAGCCATGCCCGCCGCGAGCTCCTGTACGACCGCTTCTTCGAGGCGTCCGTCGATGCCCACAACATGACCGTCCGGGTTCCAGCAACGAAGGAGCTCAGCAACATCCTCGATCACAGCGTCCCGGAGCGGGCGCGGGTCATCACGCCGGCCGCCGCCGGCGAGCCGCCCCCACGGGACGCTTCTCATCCCGGGTTCGTCTCCCTCGTCGGTGCCGGTCCAGGCTGCCCCGGTCTGCTGACACTGCGGGGCTACGAGCGGCTCATCGAGGCGGATGCCGTCGTCTATGACCGTCTGGCTGCGCCAGCCCTTCCGCCCAACCTGCCGCCGTCGATGACGCTCCACGCCGTTGGGAAGAGACCCGGGAGCCATCCGGTCCCCCAGCCAGAGATCAACGCGCTCCTCATCCGCCTGGCCCGGCGCGGTAAGCGGGTGGTTCGCCTCAAGGGTGGCGACCCGTTCATCTTCGGCAGGGGTGGTGAAGAAGCGCTTGCCCTTGCCGAGGCCGGCATCCCGTTTGAGATCGTCCCCGGAGTCAGCGCCGGCCTCGCGGCGCCCGCGGCGGCTGGCATTCCCGTCACCTGCCGGAACAAAGCGGTCTCCGTAACCTTCCTGACCGCTCACGAATGCGCAAAACCCAACGGCCCACAGGTGAGATGGGACCTCTTGGCTCAGAACCCGCATGCCACAATCGTCGGATTCATGGGCGTCAGCTCGCTCCCAAAAACCACTCGCGCACTGATCGATGCCGGAATGAATCCTTCAACTCCAGCCGCCCTGATCGAGCGGGGAAGCACGTCTGCACAACGTCAGGTCCGTGCGACCCTCGGCACCCTGGCTGCGGCGGCACGAGAGAGCGGAATCCGTCCACCGGCCCTCTTCGTCATCGGGTCCACGGTCCAGTACTCGGACCGGTTAAACTGGAGGTGTCAACTGCCACTGACGGGAAGGCGCTTCATGGTTCCTGAAACGGCCAGCCATGGCGGAAAAATTTTGGAACGGATGGGCGCGGAGGTCATCACGGTTCCGCTGCCCCTGACCCCGGCCGCACGGGTGGCCCTGTCCGCCCTGCCCCTCACCGATTGTCTTATCACCTCCGCGGCCGAGGTGGAGCTCCTCGAAGACGAACGTGGCGGTGAAACGTGGCCGGCCACCGTCACAGCGTGGTGCCTCAACCCGGCTGCGGCGTCGCGCGCCCGGGACCATGGATGGCGGAAGGTCGAGTTGATCGAGGAGGGTGCACATGAGGATGCGTGGCGAGAGCGGATCTGCCGTGAGCTTCCCCAGGCCAGCTGACCTGGCGCGGGAAAAGCGGAGCCGGGACGGTACCCGCGCGCGGTGCCGGGGGCACCACCGCCCGCCGCCGGCTCACCGGGGGCGATGATGATCCGGCTCGGCCTCCGGACCAAGTTTTTCCTCTACTCGAACACCGTCATCGTCATCACGGCGAGCCTCGTCGTCGGCGTCTGGATCAATCACGCCCGGGCCGCACGGTACGCCGCGGTCGAACGGCGTGCGAGGAGTATCACCGAAGGTCTGGCCGTCCCCCTGGCCGAGGTCCTGCCCTGGACGGGCAAGGCAGACACAACCTGGATCACGGCCACGAACCGCTTGATCGCCGAGGTAATCCGGCATAACCGGGACCTCCTCAAGTACGTCATCGTCTGCGACCGCCGGGGCCGTGTCATCTCATCGAACCGTCACCGGCTGCTCGGCGAATCGTTCCCCCGGGCACCCGACATCCGTCCCTTCGCGGTGCACATGCATGCGATCCTCGATACCGATGGCCAGCGGGTTCTCGAGGTCCGCATGCCGCTGGTGACGCGCACCGGCCCGATCGGCACGCTCGCCGCAGGGTTCTCGCTGGTTCCGGTCGAAGCGACCATGAAGGTGATCGCCAAGAGAGCCCTGCTCGTCGCGTTCCTGCTGATCGTTGGGAACTCCATCGTCACGGCCATCTACGTCGAATCGCTGATCAGGCCGATCCTTGCCCTGAATGCAACGATGAAACGCGCAGGTGCCGGTGAGCTTTCTATCCGCGCCGATGAGAGCCGGAGCGACGAGGTTGGAGAGCTGGCCCGCGTGTTCAACAGCATGATGGACGAGCTGCAACAAGCGCAGGAGGCGGCACGGATCCACGCGGCGCAGCTCGCTCACACGGAGAAGATGGCGGCGGTCGGGACCCTGGCTGCCGGCGTGGCCCACGAGGTCAACAACCCGCTCGCGGGGATCATGAACTGTGTTGACAGCCTCGCCGCCAATCCCGACGACACCGAGCTCCGCAACCGGTATCTCGGCCTGATCCACGACGGTCTCAAACGGATCGAAAAAACGGTTCACAACCTTCTCGAGTTTTCCCGTCCCCGGAAGCTCCGCCCTACTCCAACCCCGCTGAATCACAGCGTGACACACGTGCTTGAGCTCGTCACCTATCAGCTTCACAGGGAGAACATCCGGGTTCGTCTCGAGCTCGATCCGCAAGGAGCAACAGTGATCGCCGATCATTTCCAGATGGAGCAACTCCTTTTGAACCTCGTGCTCAACGCGGTCAACGCCATGCCCGAAGGCGGACTCCTGACGATCAGAACGCGAACCGTGGGTGCCAACGTGACGGTCGATGTGTGCGACACTGGTGTGGGGATCCCGGACGAGATCCGGAACCGGATCTTCGATCCGTTCTTCACGACGCAGAAGCACGGAAAGGGCACGGGTCTCGGACTGGCCGTGAGCCACCGCATCGTGCAGGCTCACGGGGGCCGGATCGAGGTTGAAAGCCGGGAGGGTCACGGCACGACGATGCGAGTGGTCTTACCCAAGGACGGAACCGGCGAGCGAGGTGAAGGATGACGACCGAAACACCGTGTGGCGGCCGCCTCTTGATCGTCGAGGATGAGCCGCTCCTCAGGATCACGATGAGCGACGCGCTCGAGAAGGAAGGCTGGATCGTCGATCAGGCCGAGGATGGCGTCAAGGGCGTGGCCCTGTTCAAACGGTACCTCCACACGCTGGTCCTCGCCGATCTCGTCATGCCCCGTATGGGGGGCATGGAAGTCCTGCAACAGGTCAAGTCGATCTCGCCGAACACCACCGTCGTGATCATCACGGCCTACGGCACGGTCGAAAAGGCCGTTGATGCCATGCGGCACGGCGCCGCGGATTTCATCACCAAGCCGTTCTCCATCGCGCAGCTCCTCGTTCGTGTCAACACGATCTGCTCGACCCGCCAGCTCAAGGAACGGAATATTCAGCTCCAGGAACAGCTGGAGCGGCGGTTCTCGTTTTCCAACATCATCGGCAAGAGCAAGGAAATGCAGCGAATCTTCGAGCTCATCAAGATCGTTGCCAACTCCGATGCCAGTGTCCTGATCCAGGGGGAGAGTGGAACGGGCAAGGAGCTTGTCGCCTCGGCGATCCACTACAACTCCCCGCGGCGGGCCAACCCCTACATCCGGGTGAGCTGCGCATCCCTCCCCGAATCACTGATCGAATCGGAGCTCTTCGGCTACGAGAAGGGCGCGTTCACCGGGGCCACGCAACGCCGGATCGGCCGGTTCGAGGCCGCCAATGGGGGCACCCTTTTCCTCGACGAGATCGGCGACCTTCCCCCATCGATCCAGGTCAAGCTCCTCAGGGTGCTGCAGGAGCGCCAGATCGAGCGCCTCGGTTCCCAGCGCACCATCGACATCGACGTGCGCTTTGTCGCAGCCTCGCTGCGTCCCCTGGAGGAGGAAGTTGCTGGTGGCCGCTTCCGCGACGACCTCTTCTTCCGGATCAATACCGTTACCCTCGTCCTTCCCCCGCTGAGGGAACGGCGCGAGGACATTCCCCTCCTCGCCCAGGCGTTCCTCCACGAGCTCTCCCGGGAGCGCGACTGCCACATCGAGGGGTTCAGCGACACTGTTCTGGAGGCGTTCGACGTCTATCCATGGCCGGGCAACGTCCGGGAGCTTCGTAACGTCGTCGAACGCGCCGTCCTCTTCTGCCGCGGACCAAAGATCGGCCTCGACGATCTGCCGCCGGCGATCAGCCGCCGCTCCAAGGGCGGGCCATGCCCGGAAACCGATGCCCCCGTCGAACCCCTCCAAAAGGCCGTGCAGCGGGCCGAAGTCCAGGTCATCCGCAGCGCCCTGGCCGCCACCAAGGGCCGGCGCGCCGACGCCGCAGCCCTCCTCGGCATCAGCCGGAAAACCCTCTGGGAAAAGATCAAGCACTACGGCCTCGACGACAACACCCCCTGAGCTACGTGCCACATGACATCGCCGCTGGAGGTACGACATGGTGCGCCATGGCAGAAACGGGTTACCACTCCTGAAAGAGGTGAATCGTGGGGGCCATAGCGGCAATGCCGCCGGCCAGCAAGTGCCTGCCTCAAACCCTGCCATGAAGCGGCCCTCAGCGTCCGTGTCAAACCTCAGATGGCACCATCATGGTCTCTGCCGTCCCCAAGAAAGCCTCGCGCCGAGCCCGCCTCGCCTAAAACCCACATGACTCCCTCCTCCGCGTTCCCTGCGCCTTCGGCCCGAAACCGCTTGGGTCAGGCTGGGCCGTTCATCCGCTCCCGCGATTTTGAGGGGCTCGTGCACGTGCCCCCCCGCCCAGATCCTTCGCGGCGCGCCCTTGGCGCACCACTCAGGATGACAGGGAGAGGTGTCATTCTGAAGAAGCGCAGCCTTCCCTTCTCCTGTTATTCTGGGGAGACGAAGCCTTTCCTTCCCCTGTCCGTATGATGGGTTATGTGTTGGGGTGGCCCTTGGTACTGTCTGCTGGCCGAGCCGATGGGCGATGGCCTAGCTTGAGAATGATATGCCCCCCGGCGCAATAAAAACGGGCAGCGAGTCGCCGGATACCAGATTGCATCATGGTGATGCCCAACCGTTTACGGACATGCGCTCGCTGCCCGTTTTTCTTGCGCCGGGGGGCATATCATTCTCAAGCTAGGCCACCGCCCAGCGGCTCGGCCAGCAGACAGTACCAAGGGCCACCCCAACACATAACCCATC
>WGCW01000131.1 GCA_015493585.1 Acidobacteriota bacterium | reverse complement strand
TGGCAACGATGACCTTCATGCGTTCAATTCTCCCCCTCCAGAGCAGCGAAGAAAAGAGCGGGTTCCCGGCCGCCCGGGAACCCGCCCGTCATTACAGGATATCCCGCCTCACTTCACGAGCTTGAGGATGGCAAAGAACGACCGCCCAGCTTTCGGACGCAGGACGTACAGCCTGAGGTAGCCGCCCTTCTTCACCTTGGCGACCTCACGCTTGAGCTGGTTAACCGAATCGATCGACCGCCCATCGACCTCGGTGATGACATCGCCCTGGGCGAGACCGGCGTCGGCAGCCGGTGAAACAGGGTTGACCTTCGTGATGACCACGCCCTTCACGTTGTTATCGATGCCGTAGAACTGGCGCACGTCCGGAGTCAACGGGGATACAGAAATCCCGACGCGTTCGGAAACGCTCTCCGGTGTTCCGGACTGCCTCGTCTCGTTGCCAGCCCCCTTCTCATCGATCTTTCGTTCCTCGAGCTTGACGCGAATGTCGAGTGTCTTCCCGTTGCGCAGCACCTTGAGGCGCACCGTCTTCCCCGGGGGGGTCGCCGAGACCCGGTCAATCAGCACGCGCGTGTTCGTCACCGGATGTCCGTTGATACCCACGATGACGTCTCCGTGCTTGAGCCCCGCCTTATCGGCAGCATGGCCGGGCAACACCTCTTCGACCAGCGCGCCCTCGCGGCTGTGGAGACCGAATGCTTTTTGAATCTCGTCATTAATGTTGCGAATCGTGACACCGAGGTAGCCGCGCACAACCTTCCCGTTCTTCTCGAGTTGCGGAAGAATCAGCTTGGCCGTGTTGATTGGCACCGCAAACCCGATGTTCTGGCCCTGGGCGCTGATCGCCGTGTTGATCCCAATGACCTCACCGCGCAGGTTGACCAGGGGCCCGCCGGAATTCCCGGGGTTGATCGCCGCATCGGTCTGGATGAAGTTCTCGAACGAGGTGTCTGAAATCCCCAGCACACGGCCCTTCGCGGAAACGACGCCCACAGTCACGGTGTGTGGCATGTTGAGGGGATTCCCAACCGCCATGACCCATTCGCCCTGACGCGCCGCATCGGAATCACCCAGCTTCAAGGCCGGAAAGGTGCGATCCGGCTTCTTGATCCGGATGACCGCAATATCGGTCGCCGGATCCCGCCCCACCACCTTGACACTGTACCGGTCGCCCTTCGTCGTTTCGATCTCGAGCTCGGTTGCATTGGCAACCACATGATTGTTCGTCAGAATCTCTCCATCGGGCGAGATGAAGAAACCGGAGCCTGCCGAACGCTGTACGATCGGCCCCCGTTGCTGGTTGGGCCCGAAAAACGGACCAAAGAAGAAATGGAACGGGTCCTGCGGCATGCCCTGGGGCCCCGCCTGCTGACTTCCGGGCTTGATGACGTCCTTTGCAAAGACGGAAACAACAGACGGGACCACCCGCTGAGCCAGATCGGCAAAGTCTGGAAATGTTTGAGGCGTCTTGTGCACCGCCGGTGCCGGAGCTTGTGGCACCCGGCTTGCGGCCGCACGCGTCGTCAGGTTCAATCCGCCCGACAGGACCATTCCAAAGAGAACCGCTGCCACCACAATGGCCGCCAGCGAGAACGCTCCAATTTTCTGATTCTGCTTCATCTTTCACCTCCGGTTATGGGCGGCCCGCCATGAGCCTCCACTTTCTCTCAACACATCGCAGCGTTAAGCAATTCTGCTGCCAGGCGTTCGAAGACGTCCGTAATACGTCCTAACGTACCCGTACACGGCGATTTCGACGTGTTTGCTCTTTGTGTATTCCGCTCACCGGTCCTCCAGCGCGAAGCACACCATGCCAAACTGGCACATCTTCGCTGGGAGCGGTTGGGAACGAACCGCTAACGAAACGCCTCGGCAATTTGAATCCTGTCTTTCCCGGCCTCTTTGGCGACGTACATCGCGCTGTCGGCGGCACGCAACAAGAGATTTTTCCTCAGATCGGTCGTTCCCTCCCGCGGAACGTGCAGAGGATACACGGCGATCCCGATCGAACATGTCAGCGCACGTCGCCAGTCGACAGGACCTTCCGACCACGTGTACGTTCCCTGGAGGAAGATTGTTCCACGTAAGGCATCACGGATCTTTTCCGCCGCTTTGAGGGCGCCATCAAGCCCACAGCCGGCAAGGATGATGACGAATTCATCGCCGCCGTACCGCGCCAGAGTTGCCCTTTCGCCGGGAATCGTCTTGCGGAGCAGGTAGCCAAACTCCTTGAGCACCTGTGAGCCCGCCAGGTGTCCATGTGTGTCGTTGACATCCTTGAAGTTGTCGAGATCGAGAAACAGGAGGGCAACGGTGGAATTCGTAATGTCCGCCCGAATCAGGTCTTCGGTCAGCCGGTGATGGAAGAACCGGTCGTTGTACAGGCCGGTCAGATCGTCACGGCGTGCCATCTCGTTGGCACGTTGCGCATCGAGGAGGTTTTCGATGAACACCGACGTGTATCTCGCGAACACCTCCAACAGTTGAAGATCCTTGTGTGTGAAACGCTGGCCGTCGGAGCGGTTGACCATTTCCAGAACTCCGCACACGGTGCGCTCGATCCGGATCGGCACGGCGACGACGCTCTGGGTCGTAAATCCGTGGGTCTCGTCAAAATCCTTGAAGAAATTCGGGTCCTTGGCCGGATCATCCATCAGATAGGCATCTCCGGTTCTGTACACATACCCCATCACGCCCTGATCTGCAGGGAGCGTTTTTCCGAGCAGTTGATTGGAGGCCGGACCATACGCTGCGACGAAGTGCAGCTTGGTTTCAGAGCTGGCCGGTCCACGTTCCATCGGCTTGTCCATCACGATCGATCCGGCCTGAGATGGAACGAAATCGTTCGCCTTGCTCAGAATCTCCCGCAAAAATGCGTCAACCTTGAGCCGCACGGGCATGAAGGCCGAGTAACGCTGCCGGTCCAGGAACGGCTCGAGCTCTTCTAAGGGAAGACTGAAGACCTCGATGGGTGACATGGCCGTAGTGTACCATCACCCGCCGCTCGCACGTGCTCACGCCCCCCGCAACAACGCTCTGACTTTTGCCTCCAGCTCCAGGACGGTCTGGGAATGATCAGCCCGGCCGGGGGCAAAACGCACCGCCTCCAACTCGCGGCGGAGGACGGCGACTCTTTCAGTCAGATCCTCCGTGCGTTTCCGCTCGGGCAGGGCGGCCCACCAGCCTTCGACCACGGCCTGCAGCTGCCGCGCGCGATCCGCCGGGGTCTGCCCAGCACGGGCCCGGGGAATGCGGACGTGCCAGGACCGCATGACGATCACGGCGATCACGAGACCAGCAGCAACACCGAACCCCAGCGCAATGAACAGCCACATCCAATTGAATCCGGCGCGCCGGCTGGATGGCGCCGTCTGTGAGCGAGTGCTGTGCTGCGCGCTCAAGGCGTGTGCTTCCTGAGCCGGTACCGCCTGAGACGTTGGGCGCGGTGCCGGTGTGCGTGGAGGCGGCACAACCTCGACGGTAAACGGCCCCAGCACCTGCGAGACATACCTTCCGCCATCCGGATTGAACACGGCGAGCCGGATCGCCGGCAGATGAAGCGTCCCCCACTGACGGGGTATGTAGGCCCGCGTCCACGTACGTGTTCCGTGGATTCCAGTCGCGTCCACCTTGACCTTGGATGTCTCTTCAGGAGGGAAGGTCTCGCACGTCGCACATGAGGGCCACGCCGCGGGCGCCTCAACCAGCGGCAGGTTCCCCCGGCCCTTCAGCTCGATGCTCAGCATGACGGAGCCGCCGAGCTGCACCTTCCGCGGGGACACAGCCGCTCGATAGGTCAGCGTACCGACGGCGCCGCTATAGCCCGCAGGCGCGGGAGGACGCGGCACAATCGTGACGGTGGCGGCCGGCGTTGAGCGCTCAACTACCTGCGACGGCTGAAACAGGCTGTACGAGCGGATTCCAATTCGGGCCGTAACCGGCGGAATCCGAACCGTCCCGGTTTTCAGGGGAACGAGCACGTATCGCGCCACCGGATACTGCCGGTACTCAACGCCGTTCCGCTGCACGATCGATGGGCTGACCTGATTGGGGAGCTTGACCTGTTGCGCCCACCAGCCCGGGAAGGTCGGCGGCGTGCTCCACTGAAAACCATCGATCCCGGCAGTGCTCTCAAGAACGAAGGTTACTGGGACCCCCTGCCCTTGGTAGACCTTAAGCCTCGGCAGGATGAGCCTCAGGCCAACCCGAACCTGGCGTGTCACGCCCCCGCCGAAAAATTGATCGAACGGGTTCGCCGGAATGGCTGGCCTCGGGCGCGCCGGGGCCACACTTCCCGCGACCACCACGGCCGAGACCGGCGCCGTGGTCATCGTCTTCCCACCGATGGTCACGCGGATGGGCCCGACCTCAGCGGGACCGATCTTCAGCGGTTGCAGGACGTACGAGTAGGTCACCCGCGAGGAGCTGACCCCATTGACCCACGAAAACTCTTGGGATGTCGAGGGGCCTCCGACGATCTGGAGATTCTTGAGATGGGACGGCCTCGGTGCCGGACCCTGGACGCTTCCTCCCGTGATGGTGATGCTCAGACGGGTGAGATCACGAACACCCAAACGCCTCGGTTGCAGCCGGACCTGTACGGCCGGCTGGGACGCCGCCGCGATGACCGCGATCAGCATAGCTCCGATGACGCCAACGCAGGAACCAACGGCGTTCCTCACCAGTCCTTCTCCACCGTCACCGGTTTCGGCGTCGGCCGCCGCATCTCCTTGCGAGCCTGTTCCTCCGCCCGTTCGAGCGCTCCAAAGACCGGGTTGACAGGCGCACGCGTGTGCCGCTGGCCCGCCTGCGGCTGCGGCCGCCGCTTCGGTTGTTTCTTGGATCCCTGTTTCTTCGGTTTCGGGCGGTTTGCCTTCTTTTTCTGCTGCCGTTTTTGCAGCATCTTCAACGCGAGCTCGTAGTTCCGTTTGACCTTCGGATCCTGCGGCCGCTTCAGGAGTGCCGCACGCAGAAAACGAACCGCCGCCTTGGCCCGGTGATGCTCCAGCGCTGCCGTTCCCAGGTTGTACTCGGAACCCTTCAGACCGGCACGGGCTGCCTGAGCGAGGAACGGGGCTGCGTGCGCGATATCGCCGCGGGCCGCGAGCACCGTTCCCAAGTCATAGAGCCGTGCCGGATTCTTGGGATCGAGCGATGCAGCCTCGGCGAATGCCTCTGTGGCCTTGTCGAGCTTGTGCCGCTTCCACGCCGCCAGGCCCGACCGCGCAAGTCTGCGGCTGCCGCCCGGCAGCCACCGCTGCCACCAGGGTGCTCGTACGGTCCGGGGAGCCTTGGCCGGCTGAGTGGGCGGGGCCGCCGAGGCAACCCCGGCCGGCAGTAGAGCCACCAACATCACGAGGGCCACGGCCTTCCTCCATGGGGAAAGGAGAAAGCCAAGCGCCAGGAAGAAGGCCGCCGCCCCGAGGAAGAGCGGGAAGCGTTCGATCAGCCGTCGTCCCCGCGTCACGCCAGCCCTGCGGGACTGGAGCTTCGAAATAACGCCTGCTAGCATGCGTGGCGCTCCCACCTGACCAGCCGTGAACACAGTGCCACCTGTGGCAGACGCGAGCCGTTCGAGCGTGTCACGGTGTGCATGCGTGATGACGATCTGACCATCCCGGGTCCGCTTGTACCGGATCGATCCATCCGGACCGGCCACGGGAATGGGGCCACCCTCCTTCGTGCCGACGACGATGCCCAACACCCGTACCCCAGCGGCCTTCAGCCGTTTGGCGGCGGCCTTGAGATCGCCCTGCAGATTCTCCCCATCGGTCACGAGCACGAGCACCCGGCCCGAACCTTCCGGCGGAAGCAGCTCGAGGGCTGTGTCCGCCGCCCTCTCAATATTCGATCCAGGTAAGGCGATCGAGCCAGGCTCAACCCCTTCGAGGAACGTGCCGACGGCATCGAGATCCGTCGTCAGCGGCACGAGCGGATAGGCATCTCCGGCGAACGTGACGACACCCACACGGTTCCCGCCGAGATCGGGCAGCGTGTGCCGGATCAACGCGAGCCCCTCGGCGAGACGCGAGGGCCGGACGTCCTGGCACCGCATCGAGGCGGAGACATCGACTGCGAAGACGACGTCCCTCGTCCGGATCTCGAGCTGTCGTGGCGCTTCACCCCACTGCGGCCGGGCCAGGGCAAGCACGATCAACGCCGCCGCCACACACCATGCTGCCATCCGGCCCAGCCCGGCTGCCGGCATGCCGCCCATCACCTGCCGCCACACGGAGGGGCTCGCGAGGCGTTGCTGCACGAGCCGCCTCCGCCTGGAGCGAAGCCACGCGCCGGCAAGCCCGATTGCGGGCAGCACGAGGAGCACAAGCCGGGCGGGTTCGGCGAACCTCACCATGGGGTCCTCCCCGCGGCGGCTTCTACGGCGATCCCCGCGAGCAACATCGCAAGCGCACCAAAAGCCCACGGTCCAAAACGCTCCCGGTAGCTGACGAGCTTCGTCGAGGTGAACTTCGTCTTTTCCATCCGGTCGATCTGTTTGAAAATCTCGGCCAGCGCGTGCGAGCTGCGTGCACGGAACGCCACACCACCGGTTGTTCTCGCAATGCTGGCCAAAAGCTGCGGGTTGACGTCAACCCGCGCGCGGCGAATTTGCGTCACGATCTCTCCGGTCCTCGGGTCGCGAAACTGCATCGGAATCGGCACAATGCCGCCACGCCCAACGAGGATTGTGTGGACACGAATCCCTTGCTTCGCCGCCAACTGCGCCGCAGTCATCGGATCGAGCTCCCCCGCATTGTTCGAGCCATCCGTGACCAGCACGATGACCTTCGACCGGGCCTTCGAGTGCCTGAGACGGTTGATCGCGACGCCGAGCCCCATCCCGATCGCCGTTCCGTCGGGGAGCATCCCCAGCCTGGCCCGGGCGAGAAGCTCACGCGCCACACGATGGTCAAGCGTCAGCGGGCACAGTGTGACCGCCGCCCCGGAGAATGCAACGAGCCCGATCCGGTCATTGGGACGGCCGGCGATGAAGCGGCTGATAACGCTCTTGGCAACCTCCAGGCGGTTGCTGGGACGAAAATCCAGCGCGGCCATCGATCCGGACGTGTCGAGCGCAATAACGATATCGACACCCTCCGAATGCATCGTCTGCCGGGAAAGAACCTCCTGAGGCCGGGCCAGGCCCGCTGCCAGCGGAATGAATGTCAGCGCCGCGAGCACTCCCGCGAGCGTCGTTGCGCCCGCGGTCAGCGCCGCCTGGCCGCTCCACGGTGTCTTGGCCGGGAACGGGTAGCGTTGCCAGCGGCGCCGCACGATCCAGACGCCGAGAAAAACGGCGCCCAAGGCCGCCATACCGAGCCACAGCGGATGAGCGAGCCGCATCATGCGGCGCCCTCCGCTCCGGTCCCGGCTTCGAGCTTCGTAAGCAGCTCATCGAGCTCTGACGCTGCTTCGCCAGCCGCGCGCACCGCGGCTCGCACCGCCTCTTCAGCGGTCTCCCGCCGGGCAAAACGGACAGCATCGGAGAGCCCCAGCGCATCCTGGATGCCCCGCTGCACACCGGCAGGCCAGCCGCGCTGCCGGGCCAGCCGGGTGAGCTCAAACGTGGTCATCTCCATCGCTGACTCCCCCGTCCGCCGCTTCAGGAACCGGCGGACCGAGGCGGCAAGCTGATCGCAGATCTCATCGAGCGGCCTGTGCCCAATCTGATGGCCGATCCGGTCAAGCGCCATACGCAGCTCATCTAGGGGAGGAACGTGTACGGCACGCTCTCGGGTTCCCCGCTGCCGCTTCTTCCGGCGCCACCACAGGAACATGCCCAGGAGCGCCAACGGCAAGAGCCCCGCCAGAACCGGAGGGATCCACTCCCATGGAAATCCCCTGACGCCAACCGGATCGTCCAGCGGCGCCGGTGGAATCTTCCCGCCGGGAGGAAGAACGGACGCAACCGTCACTTCGGGCAGATGGTCCGCCGTCACCTTCGAGACCGATCCACGGGCATCCCGCACGCTTACCGACACGGAGGGGAGTGCGAGCTTTCCGACCGCCAGCGGAACGAGCACCATGTCCCAGGCGGGAGGCTGAGCCTGCGGGATGGGGTGCGGTTTCTGGACAACGGCCCACGTGGCACCCGATCCAGACACCGCCACCGTAGGCGTGCCCCACAGCAGGCCGGGGCCGCCCTGAGCGGTGATTCGCACCGGGAGACGGTCACCAACCGTCAGCTTGCGGGGAGGAACACCGATGGTGAGCCCGGGCGCGCCCGAGGCCGCTTCCGCAGAGACGGCCGCCGAAGCGAGCAGCACCAGCATGGCGATCCAGACCCAACGGCTACCGGACACGGCGTTTCTCCCGTCGCTTCAACAACGCCCGGACCGCGGGAAGATAGTCCTCCTGCGTGCTGAGATTGAGCACATCGAGGCCTTGCGGCGCCGGAATCCGGGCGGGTGACGTGCGGCCCGCCAGCAGCCCCCGTCCCCGGCCCTCCGCCTCCCGCACGGGAAGAACGGCGGGGAGGCAGATCCCCTCCATCAACGGATCGTGAACCCGGATGACGACAACGTCGTGCTTCGCCCGCAACCCGGCCAGCTCGCGTGAGGGCAACGGGCATGCCACATCGGTCACCAGGATCACGATGCCGCGGCGGTGGAGCAGCCGGGCCGCCGTCTGCATCGCCGCACCCACCGCCGTTCGATCTCCGTCCGCATCCGGTTCCGCCGACAAGAGCTCCCGGACGACTCGCAGCCCATGCCGCCAGCTGCGCCGCGGTGGAATGACCTTGGCAAGGGAGCTTCCGAAGAGGATCGCACCGACCCGGTCGCGCCGGGCCGCCGCCAGGGCGAAGAGGCCGCCGACCTCGGCAATCATGTCGTGCACGGTCATGACCCCGCTTCCAAACCGCGTCGAGGCGGAGATATCGGCCAGCACGAAGATTGTCAGATCCCGTTCCTCCCGGAAGAGCTTGACGTGCAGCCGCCCGGTGCGCGCCGTCACGTTCCAGTCGATGGTCCCCACGTCATCGCCACTCTGATATTCCCGGACCTCCTCGAATTCCAGCCCGCGGCCCTTGAACGCGCTGCGGTACTGGCCCGCCAGTCCAGACATCATCGCCTGCCGGGCCCGGACCTCGAGACGCCGCACCTGGCCGAGCAACAGCTCCTCATCCGGCTTCGCCGCCGAAGAGGACCGCGGTTGTCCGAGGTACCGGCGCCAGTCGAGCACTACGGGACCTCCACCGCCAGCAGCAGCCGCTCGATGATCTCGTCGGCCGTCGTTCCTTCGGCGTCCGCCTCGTAGCTAAGGACAAGCCGGTGGCGGAGCACCGGCGGTGCAAGCTCCTTGACGTCTTCGGGGGTGACGAATGCCCGCCCACGGATCAAGGCCAGCGCACGGCTCGCACGCGCCAGCGCGATCGACGCCCGGGGCGACGCCCCAAACGAAATCAGCGGTGCCACATCGCCGAGCCCTGCTTCGCCCGGTCTGCGTGTCGCGTTGACGAGACTGACGATGTACGACCGGATCCTGTCATCGACGTACACCTGATTGGCGACCTCCTCGATCTCACCAATCGCGTCCAGCGTTGTCACCGGGCGCGGCTGCGGGAACGCCTCGGCAAGGTGAAGCGCCAGAATCCGGCGTTCATCCTCGCTCGAGGGATAGTCCACGAGAACCTTGAGCAGGAAACGGTCGAGCTGGGCTTCCGGCAACGGATACGTCCCCTCCTGCTCGATCGGATTTTGCGTTGCAAGCACGAGGAACGGTTCCGGAAGATCGTAGGTCGTGTCGCCGATCGTCACCTGCCGCTCCTCCATCGCCTCAAGCAGGGCGGACTGAACCTTTGCCGGCGCCCGGTTGATTTCGTCCGCCAGGATCAGATTGGCGAAAACCGGCCCTTTGTGGGCGACGAATTCTCCGGTTTTCGGATCGAAGACCAGCGTTCCGGTCACATCCGCGGGAAGCAGGTCGGGCGTGAACTGCAACCGTTGGAAGGAGCCTTGGACCGTTCCGGCCAACGTCCGTACCGTCAGCGTCTTGGCAAGACCCGGAACGCCCTCGAGCAAGATGTGCCCCCGGCAGAGAAGACCGACCAGGACGAGCTCAATCAGCTCCTCTTGACCGAGCACGATTTCCGACGCCGCCCGTTGCACCTCTTTGAGCCGGCCCGCCGCACGTTCCACCTCGGGTTGGATCGCCGTCTGTCCCTCCATGACGCCTCCTTTACCTGACACCTCGGGCGTATGCACCCGGGCTGCTGGTGGACACTCAGCAAGGCTCATGCCAGAAACAGGCTGCGGACAGCCAGCATAAAAACGCCGAAACGGCCCTGGATACGCCACATCGGCACCGGCGCGCACACCTTCCTTCAACGTCACAGCGGTTCCAGCCCGGCACCCCCACGCCACCGTCTGGCGCAAAATCCGGGTTAGAATAGGAGCGTGGATCCGGAACGCATCGGCCGCTATGAAGTTCTCGAAATGCTGGGACGCGGCGCCATGGCAATCGTCTACCTGGCGCACGATCCGATCATCGGCCGCAAGGTGGCGCTCAAGACGCTCCGGCTCGATCTCGATTCCGACCTTGCCGAGGAGTTCAAAGCCCGTTTTCTGAGGGAGGCCCGTGCTGCCGGCCGGCTCAATCATCCCGGCATTGTGACGGTGCATGACGTTGGCGAGGATCCTGAAACTGGCCTCGCCTTCATCGCCATGGAGCTGATCGAGGGCCAAAACCTCAAGGAGATGCTCAAGGCCGGAGAGCGCTTCACCGCTGCACGGGCCGCCCAGATCGTCGGCGAGGTTGCCCGTGCCCTCGATTACGCCCACCGGATGGGCGTCGTTCACCGGGACATCAAGCCGGCAAACATCCTGATCACACCGGATGGGCGAGCCAAGATCGCTGACTTCGGCGTCGCGCGGCTTGAGTCCTCGAACCTGACGGTCGAAGGACAGTTCATCGGTACACCGAACTACATGTCGCCGGAACAGATCATGGGCAAGACAGTCGATGGGCGATCGGATATTTTCTCTGCTGGCGTCGTCCTCTTTGAGCTTTTGACCGGCGAGCGTCCATTCCCGGGGAGCTCCATCGCCGAAATCGGCATGAAGATCATCGACCAGCCGCGCCCGATTCCGTCGACGATCAATCCGGAGATTCCGCGCGGGCTCAATCCCATCGTCCTCAAGTGCCTCGAAAAGGACCGTGAGAAGCGGTACCAAACTGCGGGCGAGCTCGCCGCCGCGCTGGATGCCTTCACCAATGCGCCGCCCCGCCGGCACACGGCGGACCTCCCCGAGACGCGTGCCGCGGTGCCGGATGCGTCACCGGTGGCACCTCAAGCCGCCGAAGCTGCAGAAACTCACCCCGCCGTCCCCCCTGCGTCCGAAGCCTCACCGCAGGTTACCGCCGAGACCACCATTGCACGCGCACCGTCGCAGCCCCATATCGAGGCCCTTTTGGGGAAGGCCGCCACGATCCGTCAGTGGCTCGCCCAACTTCCCATGCCACCGATCCTGACCCGCGAGGTCAACACCCCCTGGGTGCTCAAGATCCTTGGGGGCTGGACGGCGTTTTGGCTTCTGATCATCGGGATC
This sequence comes from Acidobacteriota bacterium, assembly GCA_015493585.1. Classification (GTDB taxonomy): domain Bacteria; phylum Acidobacteriota; class Thermoanaerobaculia; order Thermoanaerobaculales; family Sulfomarinibacteraceae; genus JAADFN01. Next base: position 6,707 of record WGCW01000131.1, on the reverse strand, counting down.
CTCATTCTGCGCCTGCCCAGCCCCCCCTCACTCGCCCCCTCACTCGGGCGGATCGCGGCAGACCATCAACTCGGGATGGCCCTCCGCCACGCCGCGCAATCGTTGCACGATGACAATCCTGAGCAGGCCCAACAACTCGCCCGATCAGTCCTGGACCAGGCACCGGCATCTCACGCCGCCCGTCTGATCGCGCAAAACGCTGAGCGCACGATTCGCGCGGCCGAAGAGGCCACGGCCAAGCATCAGCGTGCGCAGGCAGCCATCGCAGAAGGTGAACGTCTCTACAAGGCCCGGCAGTTTTCCCGTGCGGCCGCACAGTTCAATGAGGCGCTCGGGATCGAACCCGGAAACGAGCTCGCCGCCAGCTTCCTCGATCTCTGCCAGGAACGTCTGAGAACTGCATCCGGCGGGCTGCGTATCATCCGGCACGGGACGGCCTCAAGAGCCGTTCCCTCTTCCACCGGAGTGCAAAAGGCAACCAGGCCGGGCTTTGCCCACCTAGCCCTCTATTTCAATTCGCCGATCAACGCCGGGAAGGTGGTTGTCACCCTCGATGAAGAGACACTCATCGACCAGCCGTTCGATTTCACGCGCCGCGTCTTCCTTGGATTCAAGAAGAAGGGAACTGGGCTCGTGCAGAAAACGGTGCTCACGCCATCGGGCACTCACCACATCACCGTCCGTCTGACCGACCGGGAACGGGGCCCGCTGGGTTCGGCGAGCTTTACCCGCACGTTTGAGGCCGGATCGAGCTGGACGCTCCGGATTGAGCTGGCCAAGGGAAGCTCACAACCGAGTTTTTACCTGGTGCACGCTCGCCCGTCAGGATCCTAAGGTGGGACTGAGATATCTTCGCCTTCAGACATCGTGGGGACGCATCGAGATCGCCGGCGCCAGCCGCGCCGGCGACGGGACCGTTGTGCTCCTCCCGCAATTCCGGCTCGCCCTCGATGCCGGGCGGCCGGTGCGGCGGCTCCCCGCCATGTCAACCCTCTTCCTCTCGCACGGACACATGGACCACATCGGTGGGCTCGGCTTCTGGGCCGCGCAGCGTTTCCTCAATCAGCTCGGTCCGGGAAGCCTCATCGCCCCACGTGCTCTTGCTGATGACCTTAACGCGCTCCTCGGCACGCTGGGACGCCTCGAGGGGGGGCATCCGTACGACGTCAGTATCCACGGGGTGGAAGAGGGCGACCACCTGCTGATCAAGCGCAATATCGAGCTCACCTTCTTTGGGACCGACCACTGGGTTCCAACGCTCGGGTGCCAGCTTATCTGGAGACGGACACGGCTGAGGCCCGAGCTCCGGGACGCGCCTCCGGATGAAATCATCCGCCGGCGTACGGCCGGGGAAGACATCACGGAAGAGGTCGTCGCGCCACTCGTGACCTACTGCGGCGACACCGGCCCCGGACTCTTTTCCACGCATCCCGAAGTCTTTGCCTCAGAACTCGTTCTCCTCGAAGTCTCGTTTTTCGACACTTCTGACGTTGAACGGGCTCGCCGGTACGGTCACATGCATCTCGATGACCTCCTTGCACATACCAATCTCCTCCGATGTCACGATCTCGTGCTCCTGCATGCTTCCAGGCGGTACCGGCTCGCTGAGCTTGAGGACCGCATCGCCCATGACATCGCACCCAAACTTCCCTGCCGGCTTCACCACCTCCTGATCGACTGGTCATGACTCAACCTGAGGCCGTCGCGCTGCCGGCAAGGCCAACGAGGATCGAGAGATCCGAAGGCCGCGGCTTCGGCTTTACCCCAAGAAATGGCCGAAATGACACGTTCTCCCCCACCAGAAGGCGGGCGAAATGCCGAGATTTCACCCCACGCCGGGCGACCCGCACACCCAGGCAGAGCGTCTTTACCCCCTTGTGCCCCTGTCCTCCTCTCCTCTCTGCGCTGCCGCGATCTCCCCGGTTATTAGATGCTCCAGATGGATCATCACAAGATAGGGACAGTGTTGAATATCAGCGTGTGGCTGCCGTGCCTTTTTCCCGGCCCACCCAGGGGGGTTCTCGCTCAGAGTGCGGGGAGCGCGGACGGAATGTTCGTGCTTGAGCGGTCGTGAAGGTCTTGGGAGGCGGATCGCGTGAAAGGCGCAGGACTGGCCCACCCCCACCCAGATCCTTCGCGGCGCGCCTTTGGCACACCACTCAGGATGACATGAGGGGGAAAGGCTTCGCCTCCTCTCAACTAACAGCAATTACGTCGCGTCGAAAAAAGAAACGTAACGTACTGATGATACAAAACATCGAGAAACTGCATCCGAATCCCTGTGAGTCCACCGTCCCGGTGCCCCACACTGGGGCATGTGGGTGCTCAGAATGAATGACGGTAGAAAGAAGGCTGTGCATGCTCACCATGACAAGGGAGGGATAGCTGCGCCTGAGCCCCCTTACGCCTCTGCGTTTCATTCCCCTTCCCACCTCTCCCGCTAAGAAGCGGTGCACACCGCAACGACCTCAACCTGCTGTTTGCTGACGCACCGGCGGTCATCGAAGTACAATACTCGCCGTGATCGGCGAACGGATCGGACCGTACCGGGTTGAGAAGGAGCTGGGAAGCGGCGGGATGGGGGTCGTGTACCTGGCCTTCGACGAACGGCTCAGGCGGAACGTCGCGATCAAGTCGATCCATCCCAACAAGGATGTCTCACCTCAGCGGCGGGAACGTCTGCTCCGTGAGGCACGGGCAGCAGCACAATTAGGGCATTCCTCGATCGCACAGATCTACGACATCCTGTCGATCGACGGCCGTGATTTCATCGTCATGGAGTACGTCGAAGGCCAAACACTGACCCGTCTCCTCGCCGCCGCCCCTCTCGAGATTCAAGAAGCTGTTGATATTTCACGCCAGATCGCCGAGGGGCTTCACGCCGCTCATGCCCGGGGTATCGTCCACCGGGACCTCAAGCCGGAAAACATCATCCTCACGCCGGGTGGGCAGGTGAAGATCCTCGACTTCGGGCTTGCGAAGAGCCTCGACCCCGACCCGGCCGAGGCCAGTCTCACCGCGGACGGCGTCGTCCTCGGAACGAGCTCGGCAATGTCTCCGGAGCAGGCCGAAGGGAAAGAGATCGACCAGCGGTCAGACCTCTTCTCCCTTGGATCCCTGATGTACACCATGGTCACTGGGAAGCATCCCTTTCAAGGAGCCACGCCGCTCCAGACGATGCAGAGAATCGTTCGTCACCACCCGCCATCGCCATCGCGTCTCAACAAGGATGTCCCCGAAGAGCTTGCGCTCCTCATCGAGAACCTACTCGAGAAAGACCCACGAAACCGTCCGTCATCCGCTCTGGAAGTTGCGCTCGCCCTCGAGGAGATCGCCTCGCTCTGGAAGACCATGACAACCGATCATGGTTCGATCTCCAGAATCACGCAGCAGGCCCGGCGGAGGCGCCTCCTCCGCTACCGGTGGCCGTTTGCCGTGCTCGCCGCCGTGGCCCTCCTTGCCGGCGGAGCCGCCGTCCGATGGCTCGTTCGGCGTCCGCGGCCACCCATCGTCGTCGCGGTTGCGGCGCCAGAAGTCACGGCCGCCCCAAACCCCGACCGGGCCCGCATCCTGGCAGCGGCCGCCCGCGCCGCCGCTCTTGAGACGATCGCAAATCTCCACGGCCTCGCCACGCCGGCCACGCGGGAGGTCGACGCCGCAGGCAACGATCCCAAACGGATCGCCCGTGCAACAGGCGCATCTGAGGTCCTCTCGACCACGCTCGCCAGAAACGGTTCGGCCATCCAGGTCTCCCTCGAACGGGTCGGCGGAGCCACCGGCTCGGTGCTGGCAAGCACCGCGTTCACGGTGCCAGCCGGAGATCTCCGCCTGCTCGCCGACGGCATTCGAGCTCACCTCAGGCGGTTTTATCCCGGGTTCAAGCCCCGCAAGAAGGGGACCGCAACACCCCCATCCCCCCAGGCGTTTGCGGCATATGTCCGTTTGCTCTTGGAAAGCCAGAACCCGCCAAGAGGCGTCACGGACGACCAGATCATCGAAAAGCTGGATCGCTTGCGTCAGGACAATCCGGCCTTTCTCGCACCGTACCTGACCGAGGCCCGGCTGCTTCGTGTGGCGCCTCAAGCGCTGACCGACCACCGGTATTTCGACCGGGCGCGCGAGCTCTTGAACCGCGCACGGACGCTCAGCCCTGAAGATCCACGGATCGCCGCGGAAGCCGTCCGGCTTGAGATCGACTCAGGGAACCTCAAGGCGGCGGACGTTGCGCTCCAGCGGCTCGAAAGGATCTCCCCAGGTTCGCCTCAGGCGCTCGCCCTGCACGCCTGGTTCCTCAGCCGTTCGAGCAAGGCGGATGAAGCACTCAAGCTGCTCCACCGCCTTGTCAAGGTGTACCCGTCGGTTGCAAACTTCGAGGAGCTGGCCGAGGTCGAGCTGCACAGCGGCCACGTTGATGCGGCCCGCACGGCGCTCCACGAGGGGCTGACGCTCGACCCGCACCGGCTCTGGCTCAAAGACAAGCTCGCTCAGCTCGAGCTGATCAACGGAGATCCCAAGACCGCCGAGAAGCTCTACGCGGCCATCGCCCGGAACATCAAAGATCCGATTGTTGAGAGCAACCTCGGAACGGCCCTCCTCCTCCAGGATAGACCGGCCGAAGCCATCAAGGCGTTTCAGGCCGCCCACGCGCTCGATCCCAAGGACCCCGTCGCCGTTCTCAGCATCGCCGATTGTCTCAGGATGCTTGGACGTTCCGCCGAGGCGAAACGCTTCTACGGCAGGGCACTGACGCTCGCCGCACCGCTCAAGGCCTCCGATCCGCGCATGTATTTCGGCGTGATCTCCCAGTGCTCGGCTCACCTGGGGAACCTCAGGCAGGCGGTCCAAGCCGTCCAGAGTGAAATCCGCATCGCGCCCAACGAGCCACAAACATTCTTCGATGCAGCCCTGGTGTACGCCGTTCTCGGCGACCGGACGACCACGGTGGTCTATGCGGAACGCGCCGTCCACCTTGGACTCAACCCGCGCTGGCTCCAGTTACCGTACTTTCGAACAGTGCGCGCGGATCCCGCCTTTGCCGCGCTGATCAACGGGTCCAGGAACTCCCCGGATACGAGGTAAAATCCACAGGCGCCGGGCTGTTATCTGCCCTTACAAACGGTGGTTCCGGACCATCGGATCGAGCGTGGCTACAACGTGTCCCTGAGGATCCTTGAGGACGATCGTGTACTTGTACTCGCCCTCCTTTTTCTTGTTGTCCGTTCCCTCGATCTTCCGCGCCGTCAGGTTCTCGCGCATCGTCGCGAACGGGCACTCCGGATCCCATGAAAACTCCGGCGTCAGGTTCTGGGTTCCGTCTTCCAGGAGCCAGGCCACTGAATCCGGGCCTTGAGGCGCCTCAAAGTGGAGCTCCACAGGATCGGGTTTGCACGAGATTTTCCCATCGGCAACCTTGATTGAAACATCGGTGAAAATGGCCATCAGCGTTCCTCCCTTGGTGTTATGTCTCTTCAACTTGAGCTCGAACCGCGGATCGCCGCAACCGACCCGGCCGCCGTAAGGACGAGATGTTCCGGGTCGAGATAGCGGCGTGCGGCAGCGGCGATGGCGTCCCGGCTCGTTTCGAGAAGTTTCCTGGGGTAGTCGTCGAGAAAGCCGACTCCCAATCCGCTCGTCATGGCGCCGACGAGCTCCCGCGCGACGCCCGAGTTTGTTGCGAGCCCGACCTGAAACGCGCCAGCCTGAGCCTGGCGTTCATCCTCGACCTCGGCCTCGGCCGGACCTTCCTCGACAAAACGCGCCACGATGGCCCGGCAGAGTTCCTCGGCCTCGCGAAGATTCCCGGGCGCCACGCCAAGGTACACCGCCCATGGGCCTGGCACGTGTAAGGTCCCGAAGAAGCGGCTGTACACACCGTAGGTCAGACCTGCCTTGTCACGCACCTCCACGCCGAGCCGTGATGTCAACGTCGAGGCCCCCAGGCAAGCGTTGGCCAGAATGGCAGCTCCGTAATCCCCGGCATCGCGCGTCAGTGCGCCGGCATGGCCAAGCAGCATGTCGACGTTGGGCCGGTCGGGAATCTCGATCAAATCCTCACTGACATCTGGAGGCAACGGCTCTGGCGCTGCGGGCGGGCCAGCAACACCCCCCACCCACCCAGAAAGCAACTGCTCAAGCATGTCCGATACATCCGCTGGTTCCACATCGCCGACGACGGCGACGACGAGTGAGGCCGGACCATACACGGCCGCGTGGAACGCGGCGAGATCATCCCTCGAAATGATCGAAACCTCGTGCTCCCTTTCCTCGACTCGGCGGCGGTGATGCGGATGGCCGGCCGGATAGAGTCTGCGGGACAACGCACCAAACGCCGTTGGAAACGTTTCTTGCCGTTCCCGGGCAAGATGACCCAACACCTGTGTCCGGAGCTTGTCGAGCTCTTGGGTTGGAAAGACGGGTTCGCGCAGGACCTCGACCAGGAGCGAAGTCAAACGCGGCAACTCTTCCGCAAGCCCCTGGGCCGAGAAGGTCACGAGGGTTGGAGCACTGGCGGACGCATCAACATCGAGTTGGAGCCCGTGATCCTCGAGCTCCCGTGCCAGCTCCATCCGGGTGTGACGCCGCGTGCCCCGGTCCAGCATCGACGCCGTCAAACCGGCGATCGACCGGCGTCCATCGTCGACCAGCGCCGGCCCTGCCAACAGCGATCCGGCCAACGTCACCGTTGGAGCGTGAGGGTTCTTCAAAAC
>WGCW01000130.1:2500-22072 GCA_015493585.1 Acidobacteriota bacterium | reverse complement strand
TCCGCAGACTCGACGACGAGTTCATCATTGAGGAAGAGATGGTCATGAAGCGAGCTCGCGTGATGTCGGTTGAGAAGCGGCCTGGGCCTCGGTAAGGACTCTGTAGAGCTCCCTGGCGATGTAGGTCTTGAGGAGCCTAAGCACCTCTCGCATTGTCTTGCCTTCAGCGAGCTTCTTGTCGCGGTACGCCTGTGTTGCCGGGTCGATCCGAAGCCTGTTGAGCGCAATGATATGGAGTGCCCAATTGAGCTGGCGGTTGCCACCCGGGTTGACACGATCGGTAGCCTGCGCTCCTGAGGCCCATCGGATGGGCGCCGCCCCAGAGTATGAGGCGAAGTGGTCGTCGTTCGGGAAGCGGCTCATCCGTCCAGCCTCGGCAAGCACGGTCGCTGCAACCACCGGCCCGACTCCGCATATCTCAAGAAGCTCCGGCCCCACCTTGCGCACGATCTTCGCCATCTCTTTCTTTAGCTCTGAAAGAGCCTTCTCCAACGTCTTGATCACGTCAGATAAAGAGGCGAGGGCCACCTTCGATGAGATCTGCCGGGCAGACAGCTTCGTCGCCGTGAGCTGCCTTCTGAGCCTCTGATAGCTCCTCGCCAGATCCTTGAGCTCAGCCTCGTACTCCATCGGCTCGTAGATCGGCAGGTCTTCGTTGGCGAGCAGCGCCCGCGCAGCGTTGGTGGCATCGATCTCGTCATCTTTCCCCCGCGCCCTCCGGCTCCGATACTGAGCGGTCATCGCCGGCGCGATCGGATAGACCTTCTCCTTCCTCTCCAGCAGCGTCGTCACAAAGTCCCTGATGTACCGGTTCCCAGGACCCTCGATAGCCCACCGCCGGGTCTCGAATCGCTCGGCCCACCCGATGACCGTCTCGAACGCCCACTCGTCATTGGTGACCCGCAGCTGGCCGTGGATCTGCCCGTGGGCACCCACAGCGCTCACGGTCAAACTCCCAGGATGCGGGTCAACTCCGATCGTCACCAGCTCATGCCTGCCTTCCTCTATACTCCTCATAGCATCACCTCCACGTGGTGTGGGGCAGCGAGCGCATGTCCGTAAACGGTTGGGCATCACCATGATGCAATCTGGTATCCGGCGACTCGCTGCCCGTTTTTCTTGCGCCGGGGGGCATATCATTCTCAAGCTAGACCATCGCCCATCGGCTCGGCCAGCAGACAGTACCAAGGGCCACCCCAACACATCACCTATCATACGGACAGAGGAAGGAATGGCTTCGCCTCCTCAGGATGACAGTGGGAGGAAGACCGGCGGCTCCTCAGAGTTACAGCTCCTCGTGTCATCCCAAGTCGAGGGCGTAGGCTGCCACCATCCCGGAACGTTCCCACAATGTCATCCTGAGCGGCGTGCCGGAGGCACGGCGCGAATGATCTGGGCGGGGGGCCCGAGCGCATCAACCGCCCCTTGCCAACTCTCCTGCCGAAGACGCTGCACACGAAGCAGGAGTGGGGGATGGTGCTAGATATTCTCAGGGCTCACACCCTCAACGCTCAAACCGGCCAAAGGAGGTCCCGCCATACCGTGGAAAAGTGTCACATCAAAACCGGTGTTGCCAGCGTTACGGACGCGGTAAAAGGGCCCAGAAATCATGTCTGTATTGCCGAACACTTTTCTGCTATGATTATTGTGCTGTATCTTGCATATCTGGAGGTTGTATGGCGTTTGAAAAATTTGTCCCCGAACCGAAGAAATCCCATGGTCCGCGAGCGACAATTCGTCCGAGCGGTCTGATCTCTTTCGATGCCAATGCGGTGGAGACCTTCAAGCTCGACCGGGCGACCCACGCTCTCCTTTTCTTCGATAAAACGAAGAAGCGCATCGGCGTGAAACCGGTGACGGACCCAGGCGAAGAGGCCGCATTCCGGCTGGTCCGCAGGCGGCGCACCGTTGGCCTCAAGGCGCCTGAATTCTTCAAGCATTTCGGGCTGTCTGTGGAGACACCGAAGAGCTTCGAGACACATGATGACGAGAGCGAAGGGATGATCGTCATCGATGTGCGACCGCTCAAGCTCAAGCGTGGCCGGCGCCCGCAGCGCGGATCTGGCCGGCGAGCCACGGCAGGCCGGTCTCGATAAACCACGGTCCTGAGTGGGCGAGCACGTCACCTTCGGTGACAACGAGCCGGGCGCCCGATTGGAACCACGCGCCAAGCCCCCGCTTTTCAAAACGCCGTCGCACGGTAGCTGCGTCGATGGTTCGTCCAGGTTTCGGATCGTAGAGGAGCAGCGCAGGATCGAGTTGCTTGAGGACATCTTCGTTCGGCGTCACGTAGGCCTTTCCGGCATCTGGCGTGATGACGTCAAGACCCAGCCAACGCAGCGCCCAGTAGATGTATGACCCCGGCCCAATCGTGACCGGTCCCCCAAGGTCAATCTCGACGTAGGTGCGCAGAGACGGAAGCTGGCCGTGAACCGACGCGAGCGCGGTGTGCAGGCTTTCGAGCGGCCGCTCCGCGGCACCGGGATACCCCATCACGGCGGCAACGGCGGCCATGTTTTCGAGGATCCCCCAGACGGAGACCGGCAGCGGAAACTGATAGACCGGATATCCTTCATCTGCCAGACGGCCGGCAAGCTCCTCCTGCGCGCCCGAGATCATGAGGATCAGATCGGGAGCGAGCTCATCGAGCTGTGCCCGCCTCACGCTTGTGTAACTGCCCACAGTGGGGAGCGACGTCACCTCGGGCGGCCGGTGACACCAGGCGGAGCGGCCCACGAGGGTTGCTCCGAGCCCCAGGCGAAAGACCGTGTCGCTCAGGCTCGGGGCCAGTGAAATCGCGCGGTGGACCTCTCCGGGCAGCTCGACCTCACGTTTCAATCCTGGACAGAGCACCCGTCGCGCCCGGCTCATGCTGCCGTCTCCGGCCATCCTGGGCCAAGGCCGAAGAGCTCCCGCACGTTCTTTGTCGTCTGACGGGCAAGCTCTTCGAACGCAACGTCGAGCTCGCCAGCGATCCTTTGCGCGGTCAGCACGACGTAGGCCGGTTCGTTCCGCTTTCCGCGGTTGGGCACGGGAGCGAGGTACGGGCTGTCGGTCTCGACGAGAAGATCCTTCAGCTCGAGCGCCCGGACCATTTCGCGAATGTTGTCCCCCTTGTTGAAGGTTACCATCCCGGAGATGCCGGCTTTCAGACCGAACTCGATGACGAGCCGTGCGGCTTCGGGCGTCTCGGCGAACGAGTGACAGACGCCGCGGATCCTTCCGGCGCGGGACCGGAGGATGCGCTCCATGTCCCCCCACGACTCGCGGTTATGCAGAATCACAGGGAGGTCCGCTGAAGCCGCGAGATCGAGCTGCCACTCGAGCGCCCGCAGCTGGTCCTCCCGGGGCGAGCTCATGTAATGGTAGTCGAGTCCAATCTCTCCAACGGCGACGATGCCATCCCGTTCGACGGTCTGCTCGAGGTGTGCTTTCAGTCCGTCATCGAGCGATGACGCCTCGTGTGGATGGATGCCGGCCGCCGCCACAATGTCCGGATACGCTCCGGCGAGCTCCGCCGCCCGATCGAGGTCATCAGCGCCGGTGGCGGGGACGATGACGCCGCAGACCCCAGCAGCCCGAGCCCGCTTGAGGACGTCAGGAACCTCGTCCGGTTCGAACATCGTCAGATGGGCGTGCGAATCGATGATCTGACAGCTCATGAGGTTATCCTTTCCAAGCTGCCGCCAGGGAGAGCATGGCGGTCCCCGTGGCAACCGCGGTCTCCGCGCGGAGAACATGTGGACCGAGCGTCAACCGGCGCCAGCCCGCCCGATCGAGCGTGGTGAGCTCCGTCCCGGTGAGACCGCCTTCCGGGCCGACGAGAAGCACAGTCCCCGGCCCGGCCTCGAGCTCCCACGCAACACGGCCCTCCCGGTCGGCGACGAGGCCGGATCCAGGGGGAACAGAGCTGATCAGCTCGCCAACGCCGAGCGGGTCCTCGACGCTCATCTCCCATGCGCGGTGGCACTGTTTGATCGCCTGCCGCGCCACGCGGCGCCAGTGACCAAGCCTCCGGCGGGCCACTGCCGCACTGCCCTGCGACCGGGCGGTGAGGACCGGAATGAACCGCTCGGCGCCGGTCTCGACAGCCTTGGCGACGGCCCAGTCCATCGCCTGGGAGTGCAGGACGCCCAAGGCGACACCAATACCGGGCGAAGTCTTTGGAACATGGGTCACGCGTGTGATCGAAACGGCGACGCCACGTTTGCCAGTCTCCTCAATGACGGCGGTGGCCAGTGTACCCCGCCCATCGGTCAGCACGATGTCGTCTCCGGGACCAAGACGTAGCACGGTGGTGACATGGCGCCCCTCGGCGGGATCGAGCTGGAGCTGACGTCCGTTCGCCAATGAACCTGGATCAGCCAAGACCCATCGTTCACCCACGTTGCGCCTCCAGCGCCAGCCATTCACCCAGGCGCCTGCGCCCCGTTACCGTCAGTCCTGCACCCTCGCAGGCATGCGTCGCCGCAACATCGTCGGCTTCGAGCAGCCCGGAGAGGAGGAGCGTTCCCGGTGCAGAGAGATGCTCGGCAAGCCCCTGGATCAACGGCTCCATCTGGGACCACAGCATGTTGCAAAGGATCAGGTCGAAGTGTGCATCGAGAGCATCGAGCGTCCCGGCAAAAAGCAGAATGCGGGCCTGCCAGTCCTGGGCTTTGACCGTGTGCGCGGCAACAAAGAGGGCATCCGGATCGATGTCAAATCCAACGACAGGCTTGGCGCCCTGGGCGTTGGCGGCCAGCGCCAAGATGCCGCTCCCGGTTCCCGCATCGAGCACGCACAGATCATCCAGACGCCCCTCTTCCAGAGCGAGGAGCAGGACTTGTGTGGACTCGTGAGAACCGGACCCGAAGGCCGAGCGCGGTTCGATCGCTAGCCGGATTCGTCCGGGCGGAACGGGAGCTGGTGTGTCAGGATGAGGCTCCAGCCACCAGAGGCGCCCGACGGGGAATGGCCGCGTGCCTGCGCGATAACCCGCAAGCCAGTCGCGGTCCTCGAGCGAGCCGGCCTCGATCCCTTCGCCACCGGCCGCAGCCAGCACGTCGCCGACGGCGTCGAGACTGGCCCGGTGCCGCTCGTCGAGGTACACGGTGACGAGGACGCCGGTACCAGCGTCTTCGATCTGGCATCCCAGCACGGGTAACGGATCGAGGAGCCCGGCAAGCGTCTCGTCATCGAGCTGCTGGAAGACAGCCGTGACGGTCACATAGCCCATACGCCCACCGGCGCTCAGGCCTCGTTCGCCAGCCGCCGCTTGAGCCGCTGCAACAGACCCTCATCGTCTTCGGTCAACTGCTCACCGGCGAGCGCCGCCGCCTGGGCAATCAGCTTCCGTTGCTCCTTGCTGAGCTTTCTCGGCACCACGACGTCAAGGTGCACCAGAAGGTCACCGGCCCCGCGGCTGCCAAGCTCGGGCATACCGGCGCCCCGGATGCGGATGATCTCGCCGGGTTGGGAGCCGGGTTTGAGGGTGATCTCCCGCCGTTCACCCAAGATCGTCGGCACCGTGATGGTGGCGCCGAGCATGGCCTGGAAAACGCTGACCGGCAGCTTCATGTGCAGGTGCGGCCCCTCACGCTCGAAGAGCTCGTGCGGTTCGACGGAGACGATGACGTACAGATCCCCGCGGCCCCCGCCGCGCACACCGGATTCACCCTCACCGCTCAGCCGGAGCCGCACGCCGGTATCCACGCCTGGGGGCACCTTGACCTCGAGCGTCGTTTCCTTCTCGATACGTCCCCGGCCGTGGCAGGACCGGCATGGGTGCGGCACGACCCGGCCCGTACCGCCGCAGGCCGGACAGGTTTGGGCGACCGTCAGGAAGCCGCGCCGGTAGCCAACCTGGCCCCGGCCGCCGCAGGTCGGACAGGTCTCCGCCCTCGTTCCAGGTTCGACGCCGCTCCCGGAGCACGCCTCGCAAACTTCGAGCCTGGGGATCCGGATCTTCCGGGTTACCCCGGTCGCCGCCTCTTCGAGCGTCAGGCTCATCGTGTACCGGAGGTCGCTCCCCCGCTGCGAGCCGGAACGGCTCCGTCCGCGGCGGGAGCCGAAGAAATCACCGAACCCGAAGATATCGCCCAGAATGTCGGCAAAGTCGACGAACGACTCCGAGTTGAACCCGGTGAATCCTTCTCCGCTGACACCCTCATGCCCGAAGCGGTCGTACCGCTGCCGTTTCTCGGGATCGGAGAGCACGGCATACGCTTCGGAAGCCTCTTTGAACTTCTCTTCAGCCTCGGGATCATCAGGATTCTTGTCCGGATGGAAACGGATGGCCATGCGCCGGTAGGCGGCCTTGATCTCATCGAGGCCGGCGTTCCGGCTGACGTTGAGAACCTCGTAGTAATCGCGTTTCGCCGTCGTGCTCATATGAAGAGATCACTCCCCCTCGTGCGCGTCATCGTCGGAATCTTCGCCTCCCTTGCGGGAAGATTGGCTAAACATCGACATCGGGTTGTACATGATGACCTGAGCGAGAACGTGGGCTGCTTCCTGAACAGCGAGGATCGCCTCACTGAGGACCGACTCCTCCTCGACGTTGAGCGCCTTCCTGGCCCGGCTCAAGGTGGCGCGGACCTCTTCCCGGTCCTCCTTTTCGAGGCTGCCCCCGAACTCCTGAAAGACCCGGTCGTTCGTGTACAACAGGCCCTCGAGCTGATTGCGCATCTGACGCAACCGGCGCCGGGCTTGGTCTTCCTGGCGGAACTTGTCCGCCTCGGCGATCAGACTGTCAATTTCAGCCTTTGACAGGCCTCCAGCCGGGCTGACTTCAATGCTCTGCTCTTTCCCGGTCGCAAGGTCGCGCGCGCTGACGTTGACAATGCCGTTGGAGTCGATCGCAAACGTCACCTCGATCTGTGGGACGCCCCGCGGGGCCGGCGGTACGCCGACGAGGTCGAAGCGGCCCAGGGAACGGTTCTCGGCCGCCAGGCCGCGCTCGCCCTGGAGCACGTGGATCTCGACGGTCGTCTGGTTGTCCGCAACCGTCGTGAAGATCATCGACTTCTTCGTTGGGATCGTCGAGTTCCGCTCGATGATCCGTGTGAAGAGCCCCCCATGCGTTTCAATGCCGAGCGACAGCGGTGTCACGTCGAGCAGGATGAGGTCTTTCACCTCGCCCTGCAGGATGCCGCCCTGGATCGCGGCCCCGATCCCAACGACCTCGTCCGGATTGATCTCCTGCGAGGGTGGACGGCCGAAGAACTGTGTCACGGTCTCCTGAACGAGCGGCATCCGCGTCTGACCGCCAACCAGGATCACCTGATCGACGTTCTCCGGCTTCAAGCCGGCCGCGTCGAGCGCGTTCTGGCACGGTTCGAGCGTCTTCTCGACGAGATCGCGCACGAGATCTTCCAGCTGGCTCCTCGTCAGCTGAACTTGCAGGTGCTTTGGCCCGGTGACGTCGGCCGCGATGAACGGCAGTGAAATCTCGGTGACCTCAGCGGTCGACAGCTCGCACTTCGCCGCTTCGGCCGCTTCCTTGATCCGTTGCATCGCCATCGTATCCGTTGAGAGATCGATGCCCGTGCTACTCCGGAACTCATTGAGCAGGTAGGCCATCACCCTCTGATCGAAGTCCTCGCCGCCGAGGAAGGTGTTCCCAGCGGTCGACTTCACCTCGAACACGCCATCACCGATCTCCAGAACGGAGATATCGAAGGTGCCCCCGCCCAGATCATAGACGGCAATCGTTTCTCTCTCATCACGGCCAAAGCCGTACGCCAGCGACGCGGCTGTCGGCTCATTAATGATCCTCAGCACCTCGAGCCCGGCGATCGTGCCGGCATCCTTCGTCGCCTGCCGTTGCGAGTCATCAAAGTAGGCTGGCACCGTGATGATGGCCTGCGTCACCTCTTCGCCGAGAAATGCCTCGGCAAACCCCTTGATTTCCGTGAGGATCTGAGCCGAGATCTCCTGTGGGCTGTACTGCCGGCCCCGCACCTCGACATAGGCGTCGCCGTTGGGCGCTTCGACGATCGAATATGGCACCAGCTCTCTCGCGCGCTGCACTTCGGGGGCGGAAAAACGCCGTCCGATCAACCGCTTGACGGCGTACACGGTGTTTCCGGGGTTGGTCATCGCCTGGCGCCGGGCGATCTGACCCACGAGCCGTTCGTCATCCTGGGTGAACGCGACGACGGAGGGCGTCGTGCGTGATCCTTCACGGTTCGGAATCACCACCGGCTTTGTCACATCCACGACAGCGACGCACGAGTTCGTCGTTCCAAGATCGACGCCGATGATCTTGCTCACGTCCGCTCCTCGCTCTCCCCGGCATCGGCCTCCGGCGCCTCGCCGGCCTTCTGGCCGCCGTTCTCCGGCCCGACGGCGACCGCAACCATCGCGGGTCTGACCAGGTGCTTCCCAAGCGTGTACCCCTTGGCCAGGACCGAAACAACCTGTTCGGGCGCGTGCCCAGAGTCTTCCACGCGCTGGACAGCCTCATGATAAACCGGATCGAACTTTTCATTCAGCGGGTCCAGCCTCTTCAACCCCTGGCGCGAGAGAGCATCCCACAGTTGTTTGGCGATCAACTCAACGCCTTCGCGGAACGCATCGAATCCGCTTTCGTCCGCATGCTGCAGGGCGCGCTCAAAATTGTCGAGCACCGGAACGAGCTCCCGCACGAAGTCGGCAGATACTTTCTCCCGGATCTCCTCGCGCTCGCGTTCCACCCTTTTGCGAAAGTTATCAAACTCAGCCAGCTTGCGCAGGTACAGCTCCTTGAGATCGTCCATCTCCGTACGGAGCCGGTCCATCTCTTCGAGGATGGTTTTCTGCTCGTTTTCAGCAGCTCCTTCTTCAGATGGCGCCGTCACGGCGGCAGCTTCATCCTGCCTGGCCGGCGCTTCAGCTTCCCCGGTTCGGACCTGATCGCCGTTGATCTTCTGCTCATCATCTTCACGCATCTTTTGCTCCTGCATCTTTGTCTGCTCCCGTCACATCGAACATCTCGGTCAACGTGGATCCAACGAGCTCCACAACGGGTAGAATACCGATGTAATCCATGCGGCGCGGACCAAGAACGCCGACCGCGCCGATCCGCCTCCCCCCCTGGGAAAAGGCCATCGCGATCATCCCCAGGTTGCCCCGGGCCGTGATCTCCGACTCGTGGCCGATGATCACCCGCGTACGGTCCCCTATGAGAAACCGCCTCAAGGCCGAGAGAATTCTCTTCCGGTCTTCAAGCACGGCCAGTGCCGTGCCCAGCTCGTGATTCTCCCGGAAATCAGCAGACACCGCCAGGTTGCCGGTGCCAGCGATCGCCATCTCGATCTTCTCGGGGACTGCCGCCAGCAGCTCCCGGAGCAGGGGTACACATACCTCCGCTTCTACGAGCTGGTCTGTCTCCGTTGTGGCGTCTGATCCCGCTTCCCGGCGGTCCAGGGCCGCCTCGATGGAGCTCACGGTCTGGCCGTGAAACGTTCGGCTCAGCACGTTGGCCCCTCTGGTCAGCTCAGCGTCGGTGACGTCTGCCGGAATCTCGAAAAGACGCTTCTCGACCGCTCCGTCGGTCGTGACGAGGATGCCCAAAACACGGCCGTCGCCGACGGGCACGAACGAGACCGCTTCGAGACACCGTTCCTCATCGATCGGACGGACGACGACGCCAGCCTCCCTGGTCGCATCGGATATCAGACGAGCCACCCATCCGACGTCCTGGACGAGATCACGCCGGTGGACGGTGATGCGTGAGACCAGACGCGTTGCCCGCTCCCGTTTCAGTCTCGATCTGCCACGATGCGCATCGATGAAGACACGTAGCCCCAAGTCGGTCGGGATCCTCCCCGAAGAGCGGTGGGAGCGCTGGAGGAACCCTTGATCTTCGAGCACCGCCATCACGTTGCGCACCGTCGCAGCAGACAGATGGACCGAGGGTGCAGCGGCGACCTGCGCCGACGAAACGGCAGTCCCCCGGTGGAGGTACCGTGACACGACCTCCTCCAAGACACCAAACTGTCTCGTCCCCAGCGGCATCGTTGCCTCCCGCGCGGACCCACGACGGTCCCGCCTTCCGTATCTTATCGTAACGAACCGGATTGCGGGGATTTCTCCGGCCGGAAGCGTAGCGGACAATCGATCATTGGCCAGGGTGGGCCCCGGCCCGCGCGCGCTCTGTAGCTGGCTCGTCAATCACGAGAGCCGATGATGCATACGGTCTACAATGGAACGATGGAGACAGGAACTTTTGCGATCATTGGCCCCGGACGTCTGGGAACCTCTCTTTTCCGGGCGCTCTCTGACGCCGGATGGATCTGCACGGCGATCCGCGCCCGCACACAGCAGAGCCTGGCGCGCGCGCGAGCAGCCCTTCCCGGTCAGTGGACCGGCGACACGTGGCATCAGCCGGAGCGGTGGCCCACAACCGGGTTGATACTGGTGACCGTTGCTGACCGGGAGATCGAGCGGGTTGGGCTACGGCTCGGAGAGGAGGAGGCTCCGTGGGCGCCGGTTGTTCTCCATACCTCCGGACTACGCCCATCGACGGACCTCGAACCGTGCCGCCGGAGGGGCATGGCCGCCGGATCCTGGCACCCGCTTCAGACTTTCCCCAAGCCCGGCATGCCTCCCGAGGTTTTCAAAGGTGCCTTGTGCGCGGTTGAGGGAGATCCTCCAGCGGTCGCCGCTGGCACCGAGCTGGCGCGGTTCCTTGGAATGCATCCGTGGCCGATCGAGCCCGCTGCCAAGCCGCTCTATCACGCGGCGGCCGCGATCGCCGCAAACTTAACGCACATCCTGATTGTGGAGGCCAAGAGGCACATGATCGAGGCCGGGTTCCCACCGGACGCCGTGGGACCGGCACTGGCGCCGATGGTTCACGCGAGCATCGATGCCGCGCTCAACGCACGGGGCTTCGAGGCGTTGACCGGTCCTTCGGCCCGCGGTGACGTGGCGACCGCCGCCGCTCATCGGGCCGCCCTTCCGCCAGCGGCCGCCGAGGCCTACGCCGCCGTTGCCAGGCTGATCCAGCCGCCATCTGACGGCCCCGCGACGTGAGGCCGGCACGCGTCTGCCGCACGAGACCAGTTCAACCTTCGTTGCATACCCGCCGGCACCCGCCGCCACGGGATGGTGACCAATCCTGATCGCCCAATGTCATCTTCGGGGTGAAACCGCCGGGGCACGACCCTCAGTAACGATCGAGGTACCGCCTCCGCTCCCAGGGATGAATCACCTGGATGTACTCCGACCACTCGCGCCTCTTGTTGTGCAGGAAATGCTGGTAGATATGGTCGCCCAGCGCCTCATGGAGCACCGTGTCCTTCTCAAGGAAGTTCAGCGCTTCCTCAAGGTTGGCCGGCAGTTGGACGATCTTCAGACGCCGTTTCTCACGCATGCTCATCTCGAAGATGTTGCGATTGACCGGCTCGCCGCAATCCATGTCCTTCTCGATCCCGTCGAGTCCGGAGGCCAGCATGACGGCCATCGCCAGGTATGGGTTGCAGGAAGGATCCGGGACGCGAACCTCGCACCTCGTCCCCTCGCCGCGGCGGGCTGGCACGCGAATCATCGGCGACCGGTTCTTCTCCGACCATGCCACGTTGACCGGCGCCTCGAACCCAGGAACGAGCCGCTTGTACGAGTTGACCAGAGGATTCGTGACCGCGACGAACGCCCGCGCGTGCTTGAGCAGGCCGCCGATGTATCCCCGGGCCACCTTCGAAAGCTGCCATTTTCCCTTCGGATCGTAGAAGGCGTTCTCACCATCAGCGGTGAAGAGCGACTGGTGGGTGTGCATCCCTGACCCGTTCATCCCGGCGAGCGGTTTCGGCATGAACGTCGCGTGGAGCCCATACTCGAGCGCAACCTTCTTGACGATGAACCGGAAGGTCACGATGTTGTCAGCCGTCGTCACGGCATCGGCGTACTTGAAGTCGATCTCGTGCTGTCCAGGAGCGACCTCATGGTGGGCGGCCTCGACCTCGAAGCCCATCGCCTCGAGCGCCAGCGTGATATCCCGGCGCCCCTCCTCACCGCGGTCCAGCGGGCTGAGATCGAAGTAGCTCCCGCTATCGTGCGTGATGGGCAGCGGCTCGCCTTCACCGCTGAGGTTGAAGAGGAAGAACTCGGCCTCGGGCCCGGCCATCATCGTGTACCCCATCTTGTGCGCCCTCTCGACCACACGTTTGAGCGCCGTCCGCGGGCATCCGGGGAACGGGCTTCCGTCCGGATTGGCGATATCACAGATCAGGCGCCCGACCTTGCCCTGCTCGCTCTCCCACGGAAAGATCCCGAACGTGTCGAGATCGGGGACCAGCAGCATGTCCGATTCCTCGATCCGTGTGAACCCTTCAATGGAGGATCCATCGAACATAATCTGGCCGTCCAGCGCCTTCTCGAACTGGCTCCGGGGCACCTCTACGTTCTTGATAATCCCATCGATATCGATGAATTGCAGGCGGAGAAAGTGAACACCCTCCTCCTCACAACGGGCCAGAATCTCCTGTGCTCTATGTCCCACGGTGCGACCTCCTTTTGTGTCAACATGCACCTTTTATCCCATCACTACGGTCATGTCAACACGAAATCCTGCAAAATGACCTAAAAACCTGCCGCATCTTGCAAGATATTGAGGAACACCCCGTCAGACGTCTATCCCCCGCACTTGCCCCTGATGCGCGGCTGTATCAGCTGAGGTTGGCGATGATGGCGTCGGTCATCTGGGTGGTGGTCGCGGCGCCTTGGGCGATGACCTGGGGGCCGCCGCGGAGCTTCATCATGTCGTAGGTGCGGACCTTGCCCCCGGCGATGACGGCGGCGACGGCGTTTCGGATGCGGGCGGCGCGGTCCGTTTCGCCGAGCCAGTCGAGCATCATGGCGGCGGCGAGGATCATGGCGATCGGGTTGACGATCGGAGGATCGAGCTCGGCGTACTTCGGCGCGGAGCCGTGGGTGGGTTCGAAGACCCCGACACCGGTCCCGATATTGGCCGAGGCGGCGAAGCCGAGCCCGCCGACGAGACCGGCGAAGCCGTCGGAGATGATGTCGCCGAAAAGGTTGCCGGCGATGATGACGCCGTAGTCCTCGGGATTCTTCGTCAGCCACATCATCTGGGCGTCGATGTTGGTCTCGTACAGTGCGATCTTGGGGTACCGCTCGTGAACCCGCCGGCCCTCTTCGACCATCATGCCGGAGGTCTCGCGCAGCACGTTGGGTTTTTCGCAGATCGTGACGCTGTCATAGCCATGGGCGTCGGCGTAGGCGAACGCCTGCTCACAGATCCGCCGACAGGCGGTGCGGGTAAAGATCCGGCTGGAAATCGCCAGGTCCTCTCCGGGGACGTCAACGAACGGCTCAAATTTCGGGTGCTGTGCCATGGCCCGGCGCAGATCCGCGGGCGGATTGGTCCACTCGACGCCGGAGTACAGCCCTTCGGTGTTCTGCCTGAAGATGACGGCGTTGACCGGCGGCTCTTGGACCTCTCCCGATGGGCCACGGCGGATGAAGTTCAGCGGGTTGCCCGGGAAGGCGATGCAGGGACGGATAGAGATGTCGAGGTTGAAGCGCTGGCGCAATCCGACGATCGGGGAGAAGTACACGAAGCCCTTCCCGCGGAGCTCCGGTTTGAGCTCGGCCGCCGCCTTGTCCTTCGGCTTGGATGTGATCGCGCCGAAGAGGGCGACCTTGTGCTCGGCGATCAGCTCGACGGTCCGTTCGGGCAACGGGTTCCCCTCGTTGACCCAGTGCTCCCAGCCAATGCCGGCCTCGACGTACTCGGCATCGAAGCCAACGGCTTCGAGCACACGCAGCGCCTCGGGCAGCACGATCGATCCGATTCCATCTCCGGGCAGCGTCACAACGGTTCTCCGTGTCATCATCTCCTCCATCGCTCGTATGGGCTCAGCCGGCCTTCGTCCGCCGGGAGCTGACACGATACCGAACGGGGCCGGGAAAGGGAAGAGCCAGCGGGTTGGCCAATTCAGTTTTCTGACATACCTTTGTATATGAGCGGTCAAGGAGGTGCCGCATGACACAGGAGTTCGTCCGCCAACCTGCCGTGTCTGGCACATTTTATCCCGGGACGGCACGGGCGCTGCGCCGTGCGCTCGAGGAGTATCTTCCTGCCACGCCCCCCGAGCACGATCTCGCCGGCTGCGTGGCACCCCACGCCGGCTACATGTACTCGGGGCCGGTCGCTGGAAAGCTGTATGCCCACCTTCGAATTCCACGGCGGGTCATCGTGCTCGGGCCGAGCCATACGGGGCTTGGCCGCCCGGTCGCCGTCGCACCGCATGCCGCTTGGCGGACCCCGCTGGGCGACATCCCGATCGACCAGGAGCTCGCCGCCGCTCTCGTCGATGAGCTGCCCACCATCAATTTCGACGCCGACGCGCACTGGCGGGAGCACTCGATCGAGGTGCAGCTCCCGTTCCTCCAGGCCCGGAGGCCGGACGTGCGAATCGTGCCGGTCTGCCTGCAACATCTCAGACTCGAAGACTGCCTGCAGCTCGGCCGGGCTCTGGCACGGGTGATCGAGGCCGCCGGTGAACCGGCCGGGCTGGTCGCATCCTCCGACATGAGTCACTACGAACCGGACGAGGAAGCCCGGGGCCACGACCGCGAGGCGATCGAGGCAGCGCTGGAGCTCGATCCAGCGGCGCTCTATGAGACGGTCCATCGGCGCGGGATCACGATGTGCGGCGTCATTCCGGCGACCGTGATGCTGGAAGCCGTCCGCCATCTCGGCGCCAACGCCGGTCACCTCGTTTCGTACGCAACTTCGGGCGATACCGGGGGCGATCGCAGCGCCGTCGTCGGCTATGCTGGACTCTGTTTC
This sequence comes from Acidobacteriota bacterium, assembly GCA_015493585.1. GTDB lineage: Bacteria > Acidobacteriota > Thermoanaerobaculia > Thermoanaerobaculales > Sulfomarinibacteraceae > JAADFN01. The sequence goes on along the minus strand of WGCW01000130.1, from coordinate 7,290 downwards.
TACCGCGCAGCCGCTCAACCGGCGTGAGCTGGGGAGGAAGGATGTTCAGCCATCTTGCTGTTGGGTTCGACGGTTCCATCAACGCCGAGGGCGCTCTCGACCTGGCCCTCTCAGTGGCTGGGCGTCTGGGATCGATCCTTCACGGGATTCACGTGATCGATACGGCGATGCTCGAAGGCTCGTTCATCTCCGACATGAGCGGCGCGATGGGGGTCGAGCCGCTCGTCAATTTGACACCCCAGGTCGATTCCGTGCTCACCGATGTCGCCGAAACGCTCCGGGCCCACTTCGAGGACCGTCTGCAGGATGCTGGCGTCGAGGGACGCTTCCACGTGGTTCGGGGCTCGGTTGCGCCCTCGGTCGCGCGGGAGAGCGGCGCGTGCGCGCTGCTCTTCGTTGGCCTGAGGGGGGTCAACGCGAAATTCCACGGCGATCTGCTGGGGCCGGTGACCGAACGGCTGCTGCGGATCTCACGGATTCCGGTCGTTGTCACTCCGGAAACCCCCTCCCCGATCGCACGGATGCTCATCGCCTACGACGGTGGGGACCATGCGGATCGTGCGCTCCGGTGGGGAGGCGAGCTGGCACGGGCGCTCGCCGTGCCGGTCACGGTGCTGACGGTGACCGACGAGGAGAAGCGGGGGACCGGGCTGCTCAACCGGGCACGAGAGTACCTTGGCGAGATGGGGCTCGATGTCGCGGTGCGCCGTGCCACGGGGCGCCCCTCGGAGACGATCGAGCTGATGGCCGGTGAGACCGGGGCCAACCTGATCTGCATGGGCTCTCATAGCCACAGCAAGCTCGTCGAGATGGTCATCGGGTCAACGGCCGATGCCGTGCTGAGAAAGACCAGCGTTCCCGTCATGTGTGTGCCGTGAGCGCGGTGATGTCAGGCCTCCCGCCCGATCAGACCGCCGTTCCTTACGATCCCGATCCGTCGGCATGTATGAGGGCGCTCGATGCGTTGCGGTGGACCGCTGGCGTTGCTTTCACGCACGCCCGGGTCAAGGTGGGTATCCGGGTCTCCAACGGCTCCATCTTCGGGGCGGTTCGAGGCTCGCTGCCTCCGGGGATCGAACCGGTCACATCGCCGGACGTTGATTTTCTCTACTCGGTGACGGAAGAGCCCGGCGGGAGCGGGGCCGCTCCCGCGTACACGGTCTATTCGGACGTGGTTCCCATCGTGCGAACGACGAACCTCGAGCGCGCGATCAACACTCTGACCGGGGATCTGGAGCGCCTGGCCGTTGAGGCGGGGCAGGGGCGCCTGATCGTTCGCGCCGGCGCCGTGGGCTGGGAGGGGAAAGGCATCCTGATCCTCGGACCGAGATCGAGCGGGAGATCGACGCTGGTCGCCGGCTTGCTGTGGGCCGGAGCCCAGTACTACGGCGATGAGTTGACCGTCCTCGATCCTCAGGGCCGCATCCATCCGTTCGTCCGGCCGCTCTCTCTCAAGTGCGGCCCCGGGGCCGAGCCGGTCCATCTGGCCGATCTCGGCGCGACGGCCGGGGACGACCCGCTGCCCATCGGGGCGATGATCGCAACGGCGTACCGGCCCGGCACGACGTGGGTTCCCAGGGGGCTAAAGCTTGCCGAAGCGGCCGCAATGCTCACGGCCAGCGCGGTGACCGGCAAACGGCAGCCCGATACCGTCCGGCCGGCGTTTGAGAAGATGCTCAGGGGCGTTCGCAAGTTTTTGGGCGACCGCGGTGAGGCCGGCGAGGTGATCTTCCGGATCCTCTCCGGGTTCAGCACCGTCTTTGCCGGTAGTCCGGAACCCCCTGCCTGAGCCCGCCCGCGGGGCGCTCCACGTCTGCGCCTGTCAGCGCCCGTTGCTCACCGTTTTGCGAAAGAACTCGAGCGCCTTGAGCCGCCGGGCGGCTTCGGCCACGATCAGCCGGTCCAGCCAGCGCGCGGCACCGGGCGGTGCCGGTGCCGCCGCCATGGCTGCGGGCGAAGTGGAGAGGCTGCGCCGCAGGAAGGCTGCCGCACGGACATCGACGAGCGGGCTGCCCGGAGGCGCGCAGGTCTCGCACACCGGATGCGCCTCGCCGCTCGTCAGGTGAAAGGTGTCCCCGAGCGGCGCACCGCACGACGAGCAGACGTCGAGCTCGGGAAGGAGACCTCCCAGGGCGAGGATCCAGAGCCCGGTGTAGGCGACGAGAGCGCCCGAGTCGAGGCCTTCGAGAAGGGCGGCGGTCACGGCGTTGGCAAGACGGTAGTGCCGGGGAGCCGCCTCCTCGGGAGGGCAGAAGGTGACGAAGAGCTCGGCGATCGCAGAGGCGGCCGCAGATCGTTCGATCGTTTCGGCGAGCGCGAAGCTCGGGCGTTCGAGCTCGATCGACCGGTAGGTCGCCAGCTCAGCGTTGGGGGAACGCCAGATCGTCAGCCGGACCTTCGAAAGGAGCTGTGTCGCCGCCGCGAGCGGATGCTTCCCTCCGCGCGCCCCGCGGAGCACGCCGCGGATCAGGCCGTGCTGAGCCGTCAGCACCGTGACGATCTGATGGCGGTCCTGGTACGGCACCGCATCGAGAACGATGGCATCATCGGTGGTCTCACTCATCGGGGACCATGGTACCCTGCGCACATGCGGCGGCTTGCATGGGCGGTTGCGATCGTTGGGGCTCTCGTCGTAGTGCAGTGGGTGCTGCCGGGACCGGCCGCGGCGAAGGCGAGCTGGTGGAGCCTGATCCCCCCGCTGGTGGCAATTTCGCTGGCGCTGGCGTTCAAGGATGTCATCCTGTCACTGTTCCTCGGTGTCTGGCTGGGCGCCGCGATGCTCGACGGCGGCAATCTGGCCGCCGGATTCCTGCGCGTCGTCGATACCCACATGCGGACCGCACTGGTCAACAGCGATCACATCAGCATCATCGTGTTCTCACTGCTGCTCGGGGGGATGGTCGGTGTGATGAGCCGCTCGGGAGGCACCCAGGGGATCGTCAAAGTGCTCGAACCGCTGGCGACGACGCCGGCGCGCGCCCAGTTCGCTGCCTGGCTGATGGGGGTGCTGATCTTCTTCGACGACTACGCGAACACGCTGATCGTCGGCAACTCGATGCGTCCCGTCACCGATCGTCACAGGACAAGCCGGGAAAAGCTCGCCTACCTCGTCGATTCCACCGCGGCGCCCGTCGCGTGCCTCGCTCTGGTTTCCACCTGGATCGGGTACGAGGTCTCGCTGCTCGGCGACGCGCTCAAGGCCGGCGGCTCGCCGCTCAACCCGTTCTCCGTTTTCGTCTCCTCGATCCCCTACGCCTTCTACCCGCTGCTGGCGCTCGTCATCACGCTCGTCAGCTCGGTCTCGGGACGAGACTGGGGCCCGATGCTGGCCGCCGAGCGGCGGGCGCGCGCCGGCGCCATCTTTGCCGAGACCGCCCGGCCGCTCGCCGATTACGAGCGCTCGGGGCTCGCGGCGGAGCCCGAAACGCCCAAGCGCTGGTTCAACGCCGCCATTCCGGTGCTGGTCGTCGTCGCCGTGACGCTGGCCGGCCTGATCCTGACCGGCCGCAAGGCGCTTGAGGCCAAAGGGGCCCCGGCGTTTGGCCTCAGCCGCGTCGTCGGAGCGTCGGATCCGTTTACGGCCCTCCTGTGGGCAAGCCTCCTCGGTCTCACGGTGGCCATCGCCCTCGCGGTTGGGGAGGGGATCCTCAGCGTCCGGGACGCCCTCGATGCCACCGTCAAGGGTTTTGCCAGCATGTTGATGGCGGTCGTCGTGCTGACCCTGGCGTGGTCGCTCGGCGAAGTGTGTGGAGGCCTCGAGACCGCCCGCTACCTTGTCGGCGCTGTCGGCCCACATCTGGCACCGGTGCTGATCCCGGCGGCGGTCTTCTCGGTGGCGGCGCTCGTCAGCTTCGCGACCGGCACTTCGTGGGGCACGATGGCCATCCTGACGCCGCTCGCGGTGCCGCTGGTCCTAGCGGGCGCAGCGCCGCACCTGCACCACCACCTGATCGCCGAGACGGCAGCGGCGATCCTCGGCGGGGCCGTGTTCGGGGACCACTGCTCGCCGATCTCCGACACGACGATCATGTCGTCGATGGCGTCGAGCTGCGACCACGTCGATCACGTCAGGACCCAGCTCCCGTACGCGGTGCTCGGCGCGGTGCTCGCCCTCTTCGTCGGGTACCTGCCGGAGGCTCTGTTCAACGTCCCCGTCTTCATTTCGTTGCCAGCCGGCGTCGCCATCGTCATCGTGTGGTTCTGGACCGTTGGCAAGCCGGTCGAAACGTGAGCGGGGTTCTCCGGGAGGGCGTTGTGGCATCGGTAACGCCAATGACAATCGGAAGATAGCAAGGCGGCAGCTTCGGCTTCACCCCAAGAAATCTCCAAAACCGCACGCTTGCCCCACAAACCGGATGAAACGCCGCAACCACGCAAAGCAACCCGCACGATCGCCTGCTGGCAGACCATTTTGCTTCCCTGTACCTGTGTGCTTCTCCTCTCTCTGCGCTGGCGCGACCGCCGCGGTTGCCTTTTTCTCGCGGTCGTTCCCCCACCCAGATTCTTCGTCGGCTTCGCCTCCTCAGAATGACAAAATGGGAAAACCTGCGCCTCCTCAGAATGACATTGGGGGAAAGGCTCCGCCTCCTCTCAACTAACAGCAATTATGCGGCGTCGAAGCAAGTAGCGTAACCTACTGACAGAGCCTAACTTCGAGAAACCGGAGAAACGGTACCCGCAGGCGTGTTAGACCACCGTCCCGGTACCCGAACCGGGGCATGCGGGTGCTCAGAATGACTCCCCGGTATGTACGAGGTGGCAGGAGCTGCTGAAGAAGCGCTTTGATTCGG
>WGCW01000129.1 GCA_015493585.1 Acidobacteriota bacterium | reverse complement strand
GTCCTCACCATTCACGTTCCCGCTGGCGAAACGATCGAGGTCGGCGATCCGTTGATCACGCTCGGAAACGCCGGGGAGCAGACCGCTGACGTTCCCCCCGCCGCCACCACGCCCTCAGCGCCTGCCCAACAGCCCGCGGCGCCGGCGCCGAGCGCCAGTGCTCCTGCCACGCCACCGCGCCGCCCGCTCGCCACGCCGAAGACGCGTGCCCTCGCCCGTGAGCTCGGCGTTGATCTGACAGCGATCACGGGGTCCGGCCCCGGAGGACGGATCACTGCTGAAGACGTGCAACGTTCCGCCGGATCGGCTCCGCCGGATCATCGTCCGGCCCCGGCTTCGTCCGCTGGGGGCCCGCACGCCGGCGAGGACCTTATCGAGCGTATTCCGATAACCCACCTGCGGCAGGTGATCGCCCGGTCGATGCGGGAATCAAAACAAACCGCGGCCCATGTCACCCACGTCGATGAGGCTGACGTCACGGCGCTCTACGAGCTCTACAGCCAGATGAAGCCGGCTCTTCAGGATCGGGCCGGGGTCCGGTTCACGCTGCTTCCCCTCTTCATCAAGGCGCTGATCGCAGCGCTCAAACAGCACCCGCTCCTCAACGCGGAGGCCGACGAGGCCAATGGCGTCATCCTGCTCAAGCGTTTCTACAACATCGGCTTCGCCGTCGACACGCCCGACGGTCTGATCGTTCCCGTGATCAGGGATGCGGACCGGAAGAACCTGGCTACGCTGGCCGCTGAAATCGCCGACCTGGCGGACCGAGCTCGCCAGCGCCGTCTGGCGCTCGACGAGCTGCGCGGTGGCACCTGCACGGTCACGAACATCGGGCCGCTCGGCGGGCTCTTCGCAACACCGATCATCCACCAGCCGGAGCTGGCCATCGTCGGGCTGCACACAATCGCCGACCGCCCGGTCGTCAGAAACGGGGAAATCGTCATCCGCAAGATGATGTACCTCAGCGTCTCCTTCGACCACCGCTGGATCGACGGGGCCGAGGGCGCCCGCTTCATGACCGGCCTCGTCTCGCTGATCGAAAACCCAGGGTTGCTGATCGCGGGGCTGTAGTCTGGTACGCTTCGCGCGGCATGCGGCGGTCACCGCACGCACATCGGAGGTTGCTATGGTCGTTGGTTCCGTTTCGAAAGGGTGCCAGGCGGTCGTCATCGGCTCTGGGCCGGGCGGCTACGTCGCCGCGATCCGGCTGGCACAGCTCGGCAAGGATGTCATTCTCGTGGAGAAGGCGGAGCGGCTCGGTGGTGTGTGCCTCAACGAGGGATGTATCCCGTCGAAGGCGCTGATCCACGTGGCGGATCTCAAGCACGAGATCGAACATGGCCGGACGATGGGGCTCGGCGTGGATGGCGTCACGGTCGATCTGCCAAAGCTCATCACCTGGAAGGATGGCATCGTCAGGCGGCTGACCTCCGGTGTTGCGTTCCTGTGCGAGAAGAACGGCGTCGAGATCGTTCATGGGACCGCCACCTTTGCCTCGGACCGCTCACTCCGGGTCGAAACCGGCGACGGTCAGATCGAGATCGAGTTCGAGCAGGCGGTGATCGCCACCGGATCGTCGCCGATGGATCTGCCGGGGTTCGAGCGGGACGGCGAGCGGGTGATCGCCGCACGCGAGGCGCTCTCCCTCGACACCGTGCCCGAGCGGCTCGTCGTGATCGGCGCCGGCTACATCGGGCTCGAGCTCGGCACCGCGTACGCCAAGCTCGGCTCGAAGGTCTCGGTTGTCGAGTTTCTCCCTGAGATCTTTCCGCAGCTCGATCCGGAAGCTGCCCCCATCGTTAAGAGGCGGCTCAAGCAGCTCGGGATCACGCTCTATCTCGAGCACCGTGCCGGGGCGGTTCGCGCCGGTGATCCCTCGATCGTCACGGCGATCGGGCCCGGGGAGACACCGCTCGAGCTCGAAGCGGACTGTGTCCTCGTCAGCGTTGGGCGCGTTCCCAACACCTCTGGAATCGGTCTTGACGCGATCGGTGTCGATCTCGACCCCAAGGGCTTCATCAAAGTCAACGACCGCCAGGAGACGAACATCCCGGGGATCTATGCCATCGGGGATGCGGCGGGCGGCATCCTGCTCGCCCACAAGGCGTACCGCGAGGCCAAGGTTGCGGCGGAGGTCATTGCCGGACGAACGGCGGCCTTCGACAACACTGCTATCCCCGCGGTCGTCTACACCGACCCCGAAATCGCATGGGCCGGCATGAGCGAGCGCGCAGCGCGCGAAGCGGGCCACGACGTCGTCACCGGCACCTTCCCGTTGCGCGCGTCGGGACGAGCGATGACGCTCAATGCCACCGATGGATTCCTCAAGGTCGTCGCCGATCGCTCGTCGGGGTTGCTCCTGGGCGTTCTGGCCGTCGGTCACGGCGTCTCGGAGCTGATGGGAGAGGCCACTTTGAGCCTTGAAATGGGAGCGTTCCTCGAAGACCTCGCCGCGACGATTCACCCGCATCCAACGATGTCGGAGGCGTTCCTCGAGGCCGTCGAAGTCGCGCTCGGCGAGGCGATCCACGTGCTCAACTAAACCGCACCGGCCCCACGAACAGCATGAAACGCCCGGGGCTCATCCCCGGGCGCCGTTATCTCCAGCCATCCCGTCCACTTACCAGTACCGCTCGAGGTGAATCTCTCCCGGCTCCGTCTTCGTCTGCTCGCGGAAGCCGTCCTGACCGAGGATCTTGATCATCCCCTCGATCATCAGCGGATTGCCGCACAGCAGAATGTGCGTATCGCGCGGGGTTGGCTGGTAGCCGAGCTCCTCGGCCAGATGGCCCGACTCCCACAGCGCGTTGATGAATCCGCTCAAACCGCCCCAAGGAACCGGTTCCTCCTCGGGCTTGCTGATGATGGGCACGTACCTGAAGTTCGGCAACAACCGCTGCATGGTACTGAGCTCCGAGCGGTAGCCGAGATCCCACGAATGGCGCGCACCGTGGATGACGGCAATGCGCCGGTCATGGTGCAACGTCAGCTCGCTGCGGACCATGCTCATGTACGGCGCGAGACCGGTTCCCGTCGCAATCAGAATGATATTCGCCTCTTGAGGCACCTGATCGATCGTGAACATCCCCGAGAACTTCGGACCAAGCCACAACGCGTCATTGGTCTTGAGAGTCCACAGGCGCGGGGTCAGAGCGCCCGAGCGCACCAGCGAGATGTAGAACTCGATGAACTGGCGCTCCTTCGACGACGACGAAACCGAGTACGCTCTCCGGATCAGCTTGTCCGGCTTGGCCGGCGGATCCTCCGGGTCACAGAGCTCGTGCCGCGGATGGGATCCGGGCAAACCGAGCACCCCGAACTGTCCCGCGTTGAAATCGGGCAGCTCCCACCCGTCTGGAACGATCCTCAAGATCATCAGCTCGTCCGTGACGTTCACCCGTTGCAGCACCTTGGCATTGAGCTGAGGAGGCATGCATCCTTCTCCCTTCGGCCCCTGCATCTTCCCGATGCGGGAAGCCCATTCATTGACACACTTGACGGCGATCGGGAC
>WGCW01000128.1 GCA_015493585.1 Acidobacteriota bacterium | reverse complement strand
GGAAACTCCCCACGGTGACCGGCAATCCGGCTGTGAATGTGGTACCACGCCGCTACCCCCGAAACCTTCCAACGCGCAACTCTGGCCATGTGCAACTCCCCTGCGTGAACTGAGAAACAGGGTAGCGGGGGGAGTGAGCGGTGTCAAGTAATCAACAGTGTCCCCTTTATAACCGTCGAACTGAGCTTTCTTGCTTCTCCCAAGGGGGAACCTCATCCATCTTCCTTGATATGAATCGGTGAGCTTGCGCGGTTGGAAAAAGACCCGCTGCCGGGAGGTGGTCGGCAGCGGGCTCATTCCGCGCACCATCAGGCGATTTACCCCGGGGACCGCCGGACGGCGCGATCCGTCCATTGGGCACCGAAGCCCGGTTGGGCGCTCCACCCGGACGCCGGGCCGGATGCCGCAAGGATCAATCCATCTGTTTCCTCAAGATCGCTGGGATCTCGTACTCATCCTGGTCGCCAAGATTGATGCCGTAGCTCGAGGTCGGAGGGACGAAGAAACGTTGTCGCTTCTGAGCACTCTCGTCCTTTCCGGCTTCTGCGTCAAACGCCGGTTTCTGAGCAGGGAGCTGCGCATCTTCGCGCTCCCAGCGGAATCCGGTGGCAATGACCGTCACCTGGATCTTGCCTTCCATTTCCGGATTAATGACAGCACCGAAAAGAATCTGCGCGTGCGGGTCCGTGCCCTCGGTGACAATCTCAGCGGCATCATTGATCTCGCTGAGCGTCAGGTCCGGTCCGCCGGTGATGTTGATCAGCACCCCGCGCGCACCGTCGATCGAGGTCTCTTCGAGCAAAGGCGAGGAAGTCGCCTGCTGGGCCGCTTCAACCGCCCGGTGCTCCCCGGAGGCCGAGCCGATCCCCATGATCGCGTGGCCCATACCCTTCATCACGGTTCGGACATCGGCAAAATCCCTGTTGATGAGACCAGGGACGGTGATAATGTCCGCGATCCCCTGAACGGCCTGCCGCAGCACATCGTCGGCTACGCGCATCGCCTCGTCGAGGGTCGTCGTCCGCTCGATGAACTTGAGCAGCCGGTCGTTAGGGATCGTAATCAACGTGTCGACGTTGTCCGCCAGCTCACGGATCCCCTCCGCGGCCACGGTGCTCCGTCTCGACCCTTCAAAGGCGAAAGGCTTCGTGACGACAGCCACCGTCAAGGCGCCTGCATCGGTGGCCATCCGGGCGATCACCGGTGCGGCACCTGTACCGGTGCCCCCGCCCATGCCGCAGGTGACGAAAACCATGTCCGCACCCGCCAGCAAGTCGCAGATGCGGTCGGTCTCCTCGATCGCCGCGTTACGGCCAATGTCCGGGTCGGCGCCCGCACCCAGCCCCCGAGTCAGCTCGCCCCCGAGCTGCAGCTTGACCGGCGCCTTGCACGCGGCGAGCGCCTGGGCGTCGGTATTGGCCGCGATGAATTCGACACCGCCGAGGCCAGCATCGATCATGCGGTTGACGGAGTTGCACCCTCCACCACCCACACCGAACACCTTGATGACCGCCGGTGAGCGTGCCTCGTCGAGGAGAATGAGATCTTCCCCGGGGGAGTCACCTTTTTGCATCGCGCCATCTTCGATTGGTCCATTGTCGAGCTCGATCACGATCCACCTCCTAGCTCAAAAATTTCTCCAAAAACACTTTTGATCTTGGCGAAAAAACCTTCGCGAGCCTCAACGGGCGAGGCCTCGCGGTCAATGATTCTGCGGTACTCTTTCAACACCAATCCACACGCGACCGACCACTCCGGACCGGAGACCGGTTCCGTCAACCCGATCAACTCTCGAGATGCCCCGACCCGGGCACGAAACCCGAAGATCTCCTGAGCCGCTTCCACCAGGCCATCGAGCTTGGCGCCTCCCCCAGTGAGCACGATCCCAGCTCGAGGAACACTTGCCTGGTCATTCATGGCCAGAACCTGATGGATCCGGATGAACAGGTCCCGGGCACGCTCCCGGAGTACCTCGCCGACAAGGCTCGCCGGCTGGACGAGCATCCCCTCTCCCCCTTGAGCCGGCACCTCAAGCGCCGTACTCGTTGTGCTCTCGCCATCGAGGATGCCGACCTCTCGTTTGACATCCTCGGCCGCAGCCCTCGTTGTCTTCAATACGACGGCAAGATCGTTCGTGAAGACACGCCCGGCAACGGGCGTCGATCCAGTGGCAACGACGGCCCGGTCTTTCAGTAAGATCCACTCGGTCGAACCGTAGCCAATGTCGATCAAGAGGCACCCGAGGTCCTTCTCGTCGCGCGTCAGCACGGCTTCCCCGGCGGCGAGCGGCTCAAAAATCAATCGCGTCACTCGAACCCCGGCCCGGTTAACCGCCTGCTCGACGGTATCGGCGTGGGTCTTGTGGCTGTACAGCACGAACCCCGAGGCATCCAACCGGTTTCCCGGCATGCCGACGGCGCGATCCATCCCAGGCTGACCGTCGAGAGCGAAGCCGCACGGGATGATGTCCAGAACCCGATAATCTGGCGGAATCGTGATCCGCCCACAGCCGCGCAATGCCCGGCGTTCATCCTCCTCAGTCACGGTGTGGCGCCGTCCGGTCACGGGGACCGAAGCCATGGCGCGCACCCCCTGAATCGACGTCCCACCGATGCCAACGACCGCATCCTCGACCGGCAGCGAGGCCATCGCCTCGGCTTCGTCCGCCGCGGCTCTAACGGCGCCAACGACCTGTTCAAGATCGGAAATGATTCCCTTCTTCGCGCCATCGTGCGCTGCATGCCCGCACCCCTTGATGACGAGCTGGTCATCCTCGATGGCGGCCACCACGACGGAGACCGCCCGCGAGCCCACATCGATCCCGGTTAACGTCTCCGGCCCGTTCATCCCGCATCTCCCACAACGACACGATCGTCGAACCTCAGGTCGGCCCATCCGGTCCCAGAAACCTTCCCCTCGCGTATCATCCGTGTCCACTTCACCTCGCCGGCCGCAGGCTCGTGGGCCACGTGGAGGACCAGAGGTCCCGCTCCGCGGCCCGCCGTCACCACATGCACCTCGAGATCGTCCGGAAGGATGGACGTGACCGAGAGGACCCGTCCGCCGGTTTCCCGGGCGACACGGTCCGCGACCGAGAGCGCCGAGCGCAGCGCTACCGGCTTGGGCTCAAACCCCGTCAGCACAGGGGGAACAGGCGCTCTCAGGACCACCCCCGGACCACCTCGTGGCGTCACGGCGTGCCAGCTCCGGCCGATCCGGACCGATCCGGCAATCCCGGCCGGCGTCGCGTGAACCAGCAGCTTCCCCGGCATTTGAAGCTGGACTTCGACGGCGCCCGCGGCGGGCCAGACCTCGACGATCCGGCGAACCCAGCGCAGATTCAGAAGCAGCACCGGCGTCCCACGCAAGCTCACGAGACTTCGGGTGGCCGCAGCCGGGACACCGGTACCAAGAGCAGCCGTCACCGACTGAACCCGCCACGACGGGAGCATCGCGAGGAGCATCGCCACGATGAGGCCGGCGGCGAGCAGCAGGAGCCGGCGGCGGCTGCCGTTCCTCGACGGAACGATCCTGAGGCGATTGGGGAACGGGGGTGCGAGCCGTCTCATCGCTGACCCCCGAGCCACGACGCGGCGACACGGTTGACATCCCCTGCCCCAACGGTCAACAGCACGTCGCTCCGCCTGAGGATCGTGCCAAGCTGCGCGGCAGCATCATCGATCGAGGAGGCCTCACGAACCGGAATGGACCCATGCCGTTGCACGGCCCCGGTGATCAGCGCAGAGGAGACACCGGGAATCGGGGCCTCCCGGGCCGCGAAAACCGGAGCGAGAATGACCATATCGGCGGCCGCCAGCGCCTCGCCAAGCGCGTCGGCGAACTGGAGGGTCCGGCTGTAGAGGTGCGGCTGAAAAACTACGACCAGCCTCCGCCCGGGGAAACGCTCCCGCGCGGCGGTGAGCAGAGCGCGAATTTCGGTGGGATGGTGCGCGTAGTCATCGACGACCGTGACACCGTCGCGTTCCCCAAGCAGCTCGAAGCGCCTGGCGACGCCGGGGAACCGGGTCACGGCCTCCGACATCGTGTCGAAACCGAGGCCGAGCTCGAGCCCCACTGCGAGCGCGGCCAGTGTGTTGCGGACGTTGTGTGCGCCGTGCTGCCGGATGCGAACCTGCCCCAGTGAGCGCTGGCCGGCGCGAACCACGAATCCGGTGCCAGCCGTATCCGCTGCAACGTCCACCGCTCGCAGCCACGCCTCGGGGCCCAGCCCATAGCTGACGACTCGCCCATTGATGCCGTCTGCCACGCGCCGGGCCCCCGGATCGTCGGCACAGGCGATCACCGCTCCAGAAGGCGGAATTCGAGACGCGAGCTCGGCGAACGCCTCTTCGAGCGCCTCGATCGATCCGTAGACATCGAGGTGTTCCGCCTCGACGTTTGTGATGATCAACCAGTCTGGCCACAGTTGGAGGAAGGAACGGTCGTACTCATCGGCCTCCGACACGAGGTGGGGACCACAGCCGCGCCGGCTATGGCCTCCGAGATACCTGCTCCTCCCGCCGATGACGATCGTGGGATCGAGGCCGCAGCGGGTGAGGAGAAATCCGGTTAACGCTGAGGTCGTCGTCTTCCCGTGGGTTCCCGCGACCGCAATCCCCACCGTATCCCGCATCACCTCACCGAGCAGGGCAGCCCGCTTGACGACCGGGATGTCGAGCTGCCGGGCCGCCTCGATCTCCGGATGCCGTGGATCGACGGCAGCCGTCACGATCAGCGAGTCGGCCCCGCGCACGTGCGCCGGATCGTGGCCAATCGAGATCGCCGCCCCCCGGCTTTCCAACGAGCGCGTCCGGTCTGAAGGGTGCAGGTCACATCCGCTGACCTCGAGCCCTCTCGCAAGCATCAGCTCGGCTAACGCGCACATGCCGACCCCTCCAGCCCCCATGAAGTGCGGGCGGTGCATCGAGCCGGGCTTCACGATGCACCTCCAACGGCGAGCAGCCGTGCGGCGATCCGGCGCGCGGCCTCCGGCAGCGCGAGTGTGCGCGCCGCATCGCCCATACGGACGAGGCGCTCCGGTGCGCCAAGCAACTCCTCAAGCACGGCGGCCAGCCGCTCGGGCGAGGCCTCCCGTTCGGTCAGGACCACTGCGCCCCCCGCCCGTTCAGCGGAGCGTGCGTTGTGCTCCTGATGATTCCCCGCAGCGGCGGCGAATGGAATCAAAAGGGCGGGCCGCCCGGCGGACGCCAGCTCGGCCACGGTCAGCGCTCCAGCTCGAGCGATGACCAGGTCAGCCGCCTCGAGCGCCGACCACGGTTCTGAGAGAAACGCCTTGACCTCAGCCTCGATGTGAAGATCGTCGTAGGCCGTGCGGACAACTTCGGCCCATCGTGCTCCGGCCTGGTGCATGATCTGCGGCGTGTGTCCCGACCGCGCGAGCTGCGCTAAGGCGCGCGGCACGAGCCGGTTGATGAACAACGAACCCTGGCTGCCGCCCAGCACCAGCAGCCGGGGCGGATCGTCCGGCTGGACGGGACCGATGTCGAAGAAGTGATGCCTGACAGGATTTCCCGTCCACTGCGCGTTGAGCGAGGGAAACGCCCGAACGGCGTCGGCGAAGCCACAGCACACCAGGTCCGACCACGGTGCCAGGAACATGTTGGTCCAGCCCGGGATCGCGTTCTGCTCCTGGAGGACCCACGGGATTCCCAGCAGCCCCGCGGCCAGCACCCCCGCCGCCGATGCGTATCCGCCAACGCCCAACACCGACACCGGGTGGATCTGTAGCACGGTCCGGACCGCTTGAGCGAGGGCGGCCGGCATCGCGGCGAGCGCCCGAACGGCTGCGGCGGCGCCCCGGGCGTGGATCCCCTCCATGTTGACGAGCGTCAGCGGGATGCCCCGCGCGCCGACGAGCTCCGACTCCAGCCCACGGCTGGCGCCGAGCCAGTGGACCGTGGCTCCCATCGCCGTGAGCTCCTCAGCGACGGCGAGGCCCGGGAAGATGTGTCCCCCCGTGCCTCCACCAGCGATGATCACCCGGGGGTTCATGCGTCCACCTCCCGCGAGAGGTTCAGCAGCAGGCCGAGCGACGTCAAATTGATCACGAGATCGGTCTTGCCATAGCTGACCAGCGGAAGCGGGATCCCCTTCGGGGGTGCCAGTCCGAGGCAGACATAGATGTGAATCAACGTCTGGATGGCGAAGGCGAAGGTCAAACCGAAGGCCAGAAGAGCAAGCGCCGATTCGTTCTGGTGGGCGGCGATGCACAGCCCGCGCCACGTGATCACCGTCGCGAGGGCCATCAATACACCAACACCCAGCAGCCCCATCTCCTCCCCCGCGATGGCGAAGATGAAATCGGTGTGCGGCTCGGGCAGGAAGAACAGCTTCTGCAGCCCAGCGCCATATCCCTTGCCAAGGATCCCCCCGGAGCCCAGTGCAATCAGGCTCTGACGGGTTTGCCACGATGACGCTGACGCTCCGCTCGGGTCAAAAAACGCCTTGACCCGTGCCCGGCGGTACGGCGAGAACGCAATAGCGACGGCGATCACGACGAGAACGGCCAGGGCCGGCGCGACGACGAGCCTCCACGGAATGCCGGCCATGACAATCATGCCTGCCGAGACGGACAACACGAGAACGGCGGTCCCGAGATCGGGCTCGGCAAGGATCAGCGCCACCGTCACACCGGCAGCCGCCGCTGCGACGCCCAGCCGCTGTCTCTTATACACATCTCCGAGC
>WGCW01000127.1 GCA_015493585.1 Acidobacteriota bacterium | reverse complement strand
TTGAAGTACTCCCCGCCGGTCGCGTCGGTGAGCATGCGGCCAAGCCCTTCGAGATCGGACTGTGTAAATGTCGTTGACGCGCCAGGACCGGTCGACGAGCTGGCACTGACGTCCGTCAGTGGCGTCTGCAAACCCTCTGCGTTGGAGACGTAAATCCTGAACCCCGCGGTGTTCGCCGAACGCTCGATCTCACGCCACAGATCGTGTGCGAGACTGACATAGGTGGCGAGGACGGTGTCAAAACCTTGCCGCAATGCGGGTTCTGTGTTCTCGGGGTAGAGGTTTGACAGCGGGCTCGACCGTCTCGTCAGGTCCATGTTTCCGGTCACCAGGAAGCACGCCTTTTTCCCAGGCATGGCGGCATACGCGCGGAAAATATCGAGGAGCCCGCGCGCCAGGCTGTTGTAGACCTCGATATTCTTCATGGCGAACTCGCGGTTAGCATAGTTGGCCAGCTTGTCTTTGAAGTCCTCCATCACATCGGATTGGCGCTTGAAATAGTCCGAAATGCCGTTGGTTGGATGTTTGCCGGAAACAAGCTGGTAGCCCATCGGGTCGAATACCAGGCTCTGATCAAAACCGTGAAGGAGCCGGTATCCGGGCTGATGATCGACGGCATCGAGCGCGCCGAGCACCTGTTTGATGTTGGAGGTAAATGGCAGAAGTACTCTGGGCTCGAGCTCGATCAGCACGACGGCCCAGTCAACGTCTTTGCCGCCACGCTGAAGGACAAACTTCCGGATCGACTGAACCGCCCGGTGCAGCCACGGTTTTGTGACGAAATTCATGTCGAAGACAAGGGCGATGTGCCTCCGGAAACGGACGTCCGTCGTGTCCTTAATGACTTTCTTTGGGTTGGCCGTGCCCCCGAGGTAAACTGATCCATCGACAACCTTTGCAAAGTTTGTGATCTGTTGGGGGACCCCGTCCTCGAGGACGACGAAGTCATTCTTGGTCAGGTCGGTGACCGGTGAGCCGCGGTGCGTCACCATCACATCGACGTTGACCGTGTTGACCTCCACCGTACCGGTGAAGGCGTGTTGCGACCCGGCTGTGCTGAGCTTGGGTGCGATGATCAGCACCATGCCCGCGAGGGCCGCCGTCAGGAAACGAGTATGAGCTCCAAACTTCATGATGACCTCCATTTGTTGTCATCGCGCGGAGACATCCGTCAACCTCTGACACCACGTTCGCGCTGGATGGCTCCAGCCGATCCGAACTCATTGAGGGCAACGCATCCGGTTGCCTTCTGATTCCACGCTCCCGGTTCGACTATCCGGGATGCGAAGATACCGGCCATGTTCATGCCGCCATGATCTCCTGCACGGCCCGGCCGGCGATCTCAACGTCGGCCGGGGAAATTTCATAATGTGTGACCATGCGGATCTGGTCGGGTCCCAGCGCGTTGGCCAGAATCCCGCGGTCGCGGAGACGGGCAACAGCTTCCCCGGCCGTGACGCCTGCTTCGGGCGCGATCCTGAAGAAAACGATGTTCGTTTCGACAGCATCCGGATCAAGGTCAATGTGCGGTGCCTCGGCGATCAGCTCAGCGAGGCGTCGCGCTGTGGCGTGATCCTCGGCGAGGCGTGGGAGCATCTCGTCGAGCGCGATGAGACCGGCCGCAGCCAGAATCCCGGCTTGCCGCATCCCGCCTCCAAACAACTTGCGGATTCGCCGGGCTTCGCGGATCGTTTCGGTATCCCCGACAAGCATCGATCCGACCGGTGCAGCTAGCCCCTTGGAAAGGCAGAACATCACGGTGTCGCAGCCGCGGGCAAGCGCCGCCGCGCTGACGCCCGCGGCCGCGGCTGCGTTGTGGATCCGTGCACCGTCGAGATGGACTGCGAGGCCGTGGGCCTTGGCGGTCGCGACGAGCTTGTGCATCCGTTCGGGACTAATAACGCGGCCACCGGCAAGGTTCAGCGTGTTTTCAAGGATCAGCAGGCGCGTCGGAGTCCGGTACAGCGACTTCGGCTGAATGGCGCGTTCGACCTCCTCCGGCGTGAGAATGCCATCCTTGGTCTGAATTGGCCGCGGAAGTGCTCCCGAAAGGGCCGCCATGGCACCCATCTCGAAGTTGAAAATATGGGTCCGGACCTCTCCGATGACTTCCGAACCGGGGATCGTGTGAAGGTGCACGGCGATCTGGTTGCCCATGGTTCCGCTTGGCACGAATACGGCAGCCTCCCGTTCGAGAAGCTCGGCGGCCCGCTCCTCCAGCCGGGTGATGGTCGGATCTTCGCCGTAGACGTCGTCGCCAACTTCGGCTACAGCCATGGCCCGGCGCATGGCGGGTGTTGGATGGGTCACGGTATCCGAACGCAGGTCAATCTGGCTCATGGACATATCTTACTCCTCTCGGCGAACAGCAATCGCATCACGTGGGAGAAAAGAGCGTAACGTACTGATGATACAAAACATCGAGAAACTGCGTCCGAATCCCTGTTAGTCCCCCTACACTGGGGCATATGGGTGCTTAGAATGACATACCCTCCACGTGTCATCCTGAGTGGTGCGCCAAAGGCGCGCCACGAAGGATCTGGGTGG
>WGCW01000126.1 GCA_015493585.1 Acidobacteriota bacterium | reverse complement strand
TGAAGGGCGCGGAGGTACGTAGAGGGAGGCTGTGATAAGTACAAGACCGTCCTCAACTCTGAGGTTTTGGCGAGGTCCGTCAGCGCGTCTTGGCCACAGAGGGCGACAAGGCATCGCCGGTGCATCCGAGTCCCCCACCCAGATCCTTCGCAGCGTGCCCTTGGCACGCCGCTCAGGATGACAAGGGGGGTGGTTCTTCTGAGCACCCACATGCCCCTGGGTGGGGGCACCGGGACGCTGGACGAACAGGGATTCTGGTACAATTTTGTCGGTTTCCCGAAGTTTGGATGTCTCAGTAGGTTACGCTACTTGCTTCCACGTGATGCGATTGCTGTTAGTTGAGAGGAGGCGAGATCCTTCGCGGCGCGCCTTCGGCGCACCACTCGGGATGACAAGGAAGGGTGTCATTCTGAGGAGGCGTAGCCGACGAAGAATCTGGGCGGGGGGAAGAGCGTATTCCTCTTTCCCGGTTCGCCGCCGATATTCAACACCGTCCCCATCTCATGAAGAGCCATCTGGAGAATCTAACCGCGGAGAGCACGGAGAGCGCGGAGGGGGGTCGAGGTTAACGTCGTCCTTTCTCTGCGGCCCTCCCCGGCCTCTGCGGTTCAATCTCTTGGAGCGCGATCGAAGCAATTAACCGCGGGGAACGCAGAGAGCGTGGGGGAGGTTTGAAGGTGGCCTTTTTCTTTCTCTGTGTTTCTCTGGGACCTCTAGGGTCTCATCTTTTTGGACCCGGATCGGAGGAATAAACCGCGGAGATCGCGGGGATGCAGAGAGAAGAGAAGGACAGAGGCACAAGGGGGTCTGGCTGGTCATGCGGGTCGCTCCGCGTCGGGTGACCTCGCCTTCTCACCCGCATTCTGTGGGGGGGCTTGCAATTTCGGCCATTTCTTGGGGTGGAGCCGAAGCCGCCGCCTTCGGATTGCTCGATCCTCGTAGGCTTTCCCGGTAGCGCAACGCACTCCTTTGAGTGCCTATGTTTTCGCTCGTGCTGCCATTACTGGCCGTTTGACAGGGCACGTCCCTGCGTGCCGGAGACCTGGACGGTCATCCGGTCATACCAGTCGATCGAGCCGGGAAGGGCGATCGTGACGCTCCCGGTTTCCCCGTCATCAATCGGGTCGAACGGGTGACCCCGGACCGATTGCACAAGGGAGCCGTTCCGCCATCCTGAGACCGTGAACCAGAGATCCAACGGTCCCAGCGTGCGTCCGCAGTGGTTTGTCGCGTCGATGTCGATCAGAATCTGGTTGAAGGGAAGCTCGCCTTGACGGGCCGTCCATGCCACGGCGACACACTGTACGACGCTGGGAGTAGGTGCCACGGTAGGGTGGAGCCGCGGCGTCCAGGTTGGGAGCGGTGAGGGCGTTGGTGATGGGAGCGGCGTAACGATCAGAGGCGCTGATGCCACTTCGATTGAACCCGGCGTCGAGGTTGGAGACGGGGTGGCGAGCGCCGTCACCGGGGTTGGCCGCTGGGCGTGGGTCGCCACCTGTGGCGGCGGTGGCGTTGGTGGCGCCGCCGGTGAGCGTCCTGAACCTTTGACGATGAAAATGAGTACGATGAGGGCGGCCACAATCAGCGCAGCCCACGCTCCGGGCCCAAGGGGGTGCTTGCGCCGCCTCTGGGCTGAAGAAGCGACAAACGGTACCTGTACATCGGACGGCGGTTGTGGCTTCGGCGGCGTCTGTTTGGGCGGGTCCACCGGTTCTCCGCCGCGATCAACTCATGTCGTCCGCGTTGAAAGCTCTGGGAAGCAACTGACTGATAGTGAGTTCCTCGCGCAGACCGCCCGTGGTCACCATGATGACCGGAAAATCACCGAACTCGGCGAGAACCTGGCGGCAGGCACCGCAGGGTGAGACTGGCTTTGGGGTATCGGTGACGAGGACGATGGCTGCAAACGTCCGGCAGCCTCCGGCAACAGCGGCTGCGACAGCATTTCGCTCGGCGCACATCGACAGTCCATACGAGGCGTTCTCGACGTTACACCCCGTAAAGATGGTGCCATCTTTTGCCAGGACCGCGGCGCCGACGCGGAAGCCGGAATACGGTGCATAGGCTTGCTCACGGACGTTCGAAGCCGCCCGGATGAGCGCATCTTCACGCTCCTTGGACAAGGACATCGATCCTCCTTCCAGACCGCCGGGTCCAGACTCGGTGGCTACCTTCGCGGACTCCTGGATGGGTGATAGCTCGATCGTGGCGCACGGCTGACCGGGACATGGATGCGAGGCACGATGTGGTACGAGCCATGTGAACGGCCGCTGAAAGACGGTGAGAAGCGGTACACCCGCGAAGATTCATGTGGAGAAGTATATCGCCGCACAGATGGGACGGGAGAGCGGTACGGCCGTGCGGTGTGCGCCGGCGCCCGGTACAGATGGTATGGCCGCACCGGCGTCCGGTTGCCCGACCTCCGCTCGATTCGGCTCGGGGACCGCTCCATCGGTGAACCTGCCGGTGCACGCTCGATGGTGCGATGGCTCCACCAGTTTCTGTGGCTGCCGGATGCCGTGCTCCGCTCGGTCCGCCATGCCGCTTGGCCGGAATATCCCGATGTCCGTTGGCCCAATTGATGGTGTGGCTCCCACGCGCGATCTGTCTGGGACGGGCTCCTTTCTGTCCAGGATGATCCGTGGGTCTGTCCGCGCTCCTCTTCCCGGAGCCACCGGTTTCCTTCGGGCCGGAAGGCGTTGGCGCGCCACTGGCGGGAGGTCGAGGGGGCCGTCGAGGAGAAGATCCTTGAACGGCCGAGCGGATGGGCATGTGCGGACTCTGAGCCCGGCGTGACGAGCGTTTTCTGAAGGGCGCTTCTCCGAACGGGTCTGGCAATACGGGCGAGCTCCCCGGGATCGGCCGTGGCTTGCCGCGCCAGGATCGGTGTGACGTTGATACGGGCGCTCCGCTGAATCCGTTTGAAGCTCCTGTCGATGGCGACGACCGGCCGGGCCTTCAGCGGTGAGGGCGTCACCAGCGGACCCGCCATGGCGACCCCGCGGAGGTTGTGGGGAACCGACGGGAAGACCTCCCGGCCGGGCCTCACGAGCTGGTTGAGGTGAGGGCTGGTGAAGTCGGCCGTCGGAACGACGCGCCAGCCACGTCCATCGATCCTGTCGAGGTCGACCTTGCCCCTGAAGTCGAGGGCGTAGTGGGGCGGTGTCAGGAATTTTTGGGAGGGCAGGCGGGAGCGCCCAGGGCCGCGCCGTACACCGCCGCGGCCGGCCGGGATTCCGTTGACCGGAACCGGATGCCGCCTCGGGGTGTAGCGGCCACCAACACGGTCATAACGCCAGCCGCCGTGCCGGCCGTACCAGGCATCGTAGTAGCCGCTTGGACACCAGCCGACGTAGCCGGGCCACCAGACCCAGTCGACCCACGCGGGTCCCCACGTTGAATCCCACGCCCAGACCCAGCCGAACGAAGCATCGAAGTACCACGAACCGTAGTGGTAGGGGAGCCATCCCCATGGTTCATACGAGATCCAGTCCCATCCCACCGGCGTCCAGTACCAGCGGCCCGCGACGTACGGATCCCAATCTGGTCCAACGGCGGGTTGCCACGCCCACAGGCCGAGATCATCAGCGTAGACCCATGATCCGTACCCCTCGAGATCAGCAGCCTGCCGGCGGTACCTGGCATCAACGTGCAGGTCGCCGCCACCCGCTGCCGGCTCCATCCTCCCGAGCACCCATTGAGCAAAATCATCGCTTCGAGTCAGCTCGGCGCTCGTCGATTCGACTCTGCCGTCGGCGACCTGCGCCGCTGTGCCTTCGCGGATCTCCACCTCACCCGAAGGTGTGGCCGCCTCCGCATCGCCCTGCCATACCTCGATGCGGAGCCCGCCGTCCGGCGTCGTATCGAGCCGGTAGGTCCCCTCCCCATTGAGGTAGACCGTCGAGGAGCGCGAGTCGATCCGTGTCGGTTTTTTGACGAGCGCGTCGGGTGGGATCTGGAGGATGGCCGATCCCTCGGCCAAGAAGAGCACCGTACGGTCCGATGAGTCGCCACGACTGAACGCGAGCGCATCGAGCGACACGGACGTGTACTCGTCGAGCCAGAGCGTTGAGCCGTCAGCCAGCTGAATCTCCATCCGGGCTTGCCGTGCCGTGTCGATCCGGTCTCCGGGCAGGAGTGGCATGTTGATGATGGCTTCTTTTTGAGAGCTGCCATCGGCTGGTTGAATGGTGGCGTACCGTTCCATGTAGGAGATGTAGCTCAGCGATGTCAGATCGTCCTCGCCAGAGGCCGATGCAACAGTGCTGAGGAGCAACGCAAGTACGAGAATCAGGATCTTTTTCATCGCTCGCCTCCCATCCGCTCCATGATATTGCAAGACCGGTGCCATGAGCAGTTCTGCCTACTTCAAGGTGGGAACCGCTGTTCTGCAGGGTCTCGCCTGAGGTCTAAAAAAGCCCCCACCAGGGGTGGGGGCTGCAAGCGCGACAAGGATTTCCTAGATCACGGCGTGCATCGGAGCGAGCTCGCCGGAACGGATCGCCACGGCCTGTGCGGTGACGGTTGGCAGAGCGCGGTAGGCGAAGTGGATCGCGGTCTGGACCTTGTTGTGATAGAACGCCGCATCCGGATGGTTGGCGAGAAGCTCGCCGTAGGCCTTCTTGTCCTCGGGGTCGACGCCGCGTTCGGTGAGGATGGCCTGGAGTTTCTCGCGGGCGATGATCGCCTGGTCCAGCAGGAAATGAGCTCCAAGGATCGTGCCGACCATGTCGAGCATCGGGACGGCGTCGAGCAGCGTGATCAGCATCCCGTCCGGCCGCTTCATTAGTTCTTTTGAGATGGTTTGCATCTGCTTGAGAGCAGCGGCTAGCATCCACGCCGGTTCCATAAGCTGCGGGTCATTCTTGAGTTTGTTGAAGGTGGCCTCGGCCATGCCGAGGAGCTCGCGCACGGGCTTGCCGCCGTTCATTGGGAGCTTCCGTGCGACGAAGTCGAGCGCCTGAATCCCGTTTGTTCCCTCGTAGATGCAGGCGATCTTTGCGTCGCGCAGGTACTGTTCGGCCGGGTACTCACGGGTGTACCCATAGCCGCCGTAGACTTCGAGGCAGGTGTCGCACACCATGACCCCCCAGTGGGAGGACCACGCCTTACAAATTGGGGTCAGGACGTTGACGTACGACTGGTACCGTTCCCTTTCCTCACCCTCGGTCACGCGGGTCATGTCGATGTAGTACGACGTCTGCATGAGCAGGGCGCGCATCGCCTCAACGTATGCCTTGGACGTGAAGAGCATCCGGCGAACGTCGGGGTGCTCGACGATGGGGACCTGCGGCGCCGAGCGATCCTTGAACTTGGTCCAGTGGCGCGTCTGCAACCGCTGGTGCGCGTACTCCATAGCCGATTGATGGATGGCGCCGGCCATCGCGGAGCCCTGAAGGCCGACCTCGATGCGGGCCGCATTCATCATGTAGAACATGAGCTTCATGCCCTTGTTCTCTTCTCCGATGAGCCAGCCCTTGCACTGATCGTTCTGGCCGAAGACCATCGAGCAGGTCGGTGATCCATGAATCCCCATCTTCTCCTCGATGCCGGCGCAGTAGACGTCGTTCGGCTCGCCAAGGCTCCCGTCGGGGTTGACGCGGACGGCGGGAACGAGGAAGAGGGAAATGCCGCTGGTTCCTGGAGGGGCGCCGGGAACGCGGGCCAACACGAGGTGGATAATATTGTCGGTCAGATCCTGCTGGCCAGACGTGATGAAGATTTTCTCGCCGCTGATCAAGTAGGAACCGTCATCCTGCTTGACGGCTTTGGTCTTCGTGGCGCCGACATCGGAGCCGGCCTGCGGCTCGGTCAGGCACATGGTGCCGGCCCATTCACCCGAGTACATCTTTTCGACGTAGAGCTTGCGCATCTCGTCGGTCCCGAACTTCTCGATCATGTATCCGGCGCCCCGCGTCAGGAGCACGGTCAGCGACAGGGCCATGTTGGCACCGAACATGAACTCGTTGACCGCGGTCCCGATCACCTCGGGGAGTCCCATGCCACCGTATTCGGGATTGTTGATCAGGCTGACCCAGCCGCCCTCGCACAGCGTTTGGTAGGCCCCCTTGAAGGATTCGGGCAGCGTGACCTGACCATCCTTCCACTGGGCCCCGATGCGGTCGCCATCCTCGTTGGTCGGGGCGAGGGTCTGCTGGGCGATCTTCAGCGCCTCGTCCAGCACCATCTCGACATTCTCGGCATCCCAGTCCGCGTAGCGCTCCGCTTCGAGGAGCTTCCCGGTTGGGAGCCACTCGAAGAGCTGGAACTTCACATCTCGCAGATCGACTTTATAGTCCACGGCTGACCTCCTTTTTTAAGCGTGGATAAAGGTCCTGAATGAACACTCATTCATTTTCTACGAAACGGGCGGAAGTTGCAACCCCCTGAGGTAAAAAAATGGCAAATCCAGCGCCTTGGGGAGGCGAGGAAGCGGGACGGCTGATTGTTTGACTATCCCTTCGCGTGCAGGTGTCCCTTGAACCAGGCGGCAGTGAGACGAAGCCCTTCTGAGAGCCGTGTGCCAACGTGAACGCCGAGCTCGGTTTCGAGCAGCGCCGACGAGATGCACGAGCGCCGCTGTTCCCCGGGCTTCGCTGGGCCGTGAACGGCCTTGACACTGGAGCCGACGGCCTTTCTCAAGGCGTCATACAGCTCGTTGACATCTGTTTCGACGCCGGTGCCGACGTTATACGTGTGAAAGCCTGGCCGGCCGATGGCGGCAAGATTGGCGCGGACAATATCACCGACGTACACGTAGTCGCGTGTCTGCGTGCCGTCGCCGTTGATCACAGGTTGCCGGCCGCTCAAAAGACGGTCGAGGAAGATGGCAACGACCCCGGCTTCTCCGTGCGGGTTTTGACGCGGTCCGTATACGTTTGCGTAGCGGAGGCAGGTGGCGTCAAGTCCGTACTCGTGGTGATAGAAGTAGAGGTACCGTTCTCCGGCGAGCTTTGAGACGCCGTACGGACAGACGGGTCGTTGAGGGTGATCCTCGGAAGCGGGGAACGTGTCTTGCTCACCGTAGATGGCGCCCCCGGTCGACGCGAAGACGACCTGACGGAGCGACCCCCGGCGCCCGCCTTCGAGCAGGTTCAGAAGGCCACCGATATTGACATCGGCATCGAATCCCGGGTCGGCGACCGAGCGCCGGACGTCCATCTGTGCGGCGTGATGCACGAGAACCTCGATGCGCTCCTCATCAAGCAGCCGGGCGGCTTCAGGGCTCCGGATATCGAGGATGTGGAGCTCGGCACCGGCAGGCACATTCTCCTTGCGGCCGGACGAAAGATCGTCGACGATATGAACGGTGTGGCCGGCCGCGACCAGCGCTTCGGCAACATGGCTGCCGATGAATCCGGCGCCTCCGGTGACACAGATGATGGAACCCATGATGATGCACCTCCGAAAACCGGGCATGACGGCCCAGTACGAGCCGCTGAGGCGGGCATTCTACCAGCGTCCGACCGTGGACGTGGCGCAGGACCTCCTTGGCAAGCTTCTCATTCGGCGCACGGAGGAGGATGGGGTGACCATCCTCCGTCTGACGGAAGTTGAGGCGTATCTGGGCGCGGGTGACCGGGCCTGCCATACCTTTGGCGGCCGGCGAACGCCACGGACCGAGGTGATGTGGGGCCAAGCGGGCTTTGCCTACATCTACTTCGTCTACGGCATGTACCACTGCCTCAACGTGGTGACGGTTGGCCCGGGCGAGCCTGAGGCTGTTCTTGTGCGGGGAGGGGTTCCCGTGACAGGTGAGGCGCTGATGGTCACACGGCGCGGCGGGCGCCGGCGGGCTCTGGCGGATGGCCCAGGTAAGCTGTGCCAGGCGATGGCCCTGACGCGGGAGCAGAACGGGCTCGATCTGTGCAGTCGTGGGGGCGGGTTGTGGATTGCGGATGATGGTGTCAGGCCGTCCATCGAGAAAATCCAGAGATTGCCACGCGTTGGTATTGCCTATGCCGGGGAGGCCGCCTCCTGGCCCCTGCGTTTCGTGTGGTCACCGCGGACGCGTGATCTCAGGAGATAAGACCTGGGTCAACTCTGGCTTGGACGCAACGTGAGTACCGGAACGGTCGCGTGGCGAACGACGTATTGGGCGACCGATCCCAGGAGAAGGTGCTCCAGGGCCGACAGGCCCCGGGTTGCCATGATGACGAGGCTGGACCGCTCTGGTGTGGCTTCGTCAGCGAGCGTTTCAGCGGCATGTCCGGTCATGACCTGGGTTGTGACATCGAGACCGGACAGGTATTCCTCTGCAACCCGGCGAAGGTTCTCTCCGGCGCGCTGAGAGATTGTGCCGATCATGTCCTCGGGCATGAGATCGACGGCGTAGAACTCGGGATAGATGATCGGCTCGACGATGTGCAGGAGCCGGATACTCGCCTTGAGCGCATGTGCCCAGTCAGCAATGGCCGGTAGGATTGCGCGCGCAGGTTCGGAGAAATCGTATGGTACGAGGATCTGTCCACCTTCGAGTTTCCCGGGCGGCATATCCGGTCTGATCGTCATGACCGGGACAGGTGCCGTCCGGACGACCTGCTCGGCGACAGAACCGAGGAAAAATCGCTTGAGGCCGTGGCGCCCGTGCGTGCCCATGACGATTAGATCACACCCGATGTCGAGACCGGCCTGGATAATGCTCTCAGGCGCGGTCAGCCCCCGGACCAGATGCGGATGGATGACAGCTTCTGCGTGAGATGCCATCTCGGTTGACAGCACCTCCCGTGTCTTTTGATCGGCTCTGGTCAAGAGCCGTTCCAGCTGGCGTTGGCCCTCCTCGAGCACGTGGGGGTCTTCCAGAAGAATTCTGACGTGGAGCAGATGGATCTCGGCCGAGAGCACTGCGGCGATCTGTTTTGCAACGTCCAACGCGAGGTTTGATGCTTGAGAAAAATCCGTGGGAACTAGGATGTGATGCGCAATATTTGGCATGGTGCTCCTCCATCACCAAGTATAGCGGGATTGTGGTAAAATAAACTCCGTGTCATGAGAGGGGACAATGAAATGATGTGGAGCACACATCTCCACGGTAGATTGAAGCGGAGCGACTCGATTGAAACAATCCATGGATAAAAGGGAGGCCATGATGAACAATCGTCGGCGAAGTGAGCGTTATGCACCGGATGAAACGCTGGTCGGCAGGGTCAAGGCAACCGTTCCGGCCCGTATCCTCGATATTTCCAGGCATGGCGTCCAGGTTGAAGTTCCTAGCGCCCTTCGCCCGGCCGTCAATTGTGACATCACACTTCCGCTCGAGGGCGGCAAGCTCCAGCTCAAGGCACGGATTAGCCGCTGCTCGGCCCAGGGGTTTTCAACTTTCGAGGATGGTGAAAAGAAGTTGATCTATCGGGCAGGATTGGAGTTTATCGACCTCGACGACCATGCGCTGGAAGTTCTGGAGAGCAAGCTGGACGAGCTGAGGGCTAAGACAAACCCTCAAATTGATGTTCCACCGGGGGTCAAGGATGCCGGCCGCGTGCGCGCCCGAGGCAAGCCCATCAAGATCAAAGTCAATGCCGAAGACATTCGGCGCCGCCTGGATTCTGACGAGGTTTCCTGAAGAGCCTTGACGCCTCATTCCTGAGCCCCCACCCAGATCCTTCGCCGCGAGCCTTCGGCACGCGGCTCAGGATGACAGGGGAAGGGGTGTCCTGCGCGGCTCAGGATGACAGGGGAGGGGGCGTCCTGCGCCGCTCAGGATGACAGGGGAAGGGGCGTCCTACGCCGCTCAACCGTTCCGCTGTCATCGTCATCCTGCGCTCTTTCACTCCGTTCCACTCTCTCCTGAGCTGTTCACTTCCTCGTGATGTCATCCTGAGCCGGAGGCGAAGGATCGGGGCGGGGGGAGGCGTTATTCCGAGCCCCCAGATGCCCCGGAAGGGGCACCAGGCCGGTGGACAAACGAGGATACACTCCTAAATGTTTTCCGAGGGACGTGACGTCACTCGGTGACGCAAGATCGTCACCATGCCGTTCAATTCTGTTCGCCGGCGGGAGCTGTGCTGTGTTGCTCCTCCTCCTGCTGCTTCTTCCGTTCTCGGGCCTCGATCTTCTCACCCTTTTTCCGGCGGTTTCTGATGAACCACGAGAGGACCTTCGACGATTTGACACCCCGCACCACGTTCTCGAGGTCTTCATACATTTGGGGGTCATTGATGAAGGCGCCAGCCGTTCCCTTCCCCTGGTCGAGCTTGTCTGCGACGGAGCGCAGGGAGCGGGTCAGCCCCTCGAGGTCATCAAGAAAGTGATTGGCGTAGTTCCGGTCTCCAAGGAGCCGGGGAAGCGTGCCCTGCCCACTGGCGAGCTCCTGGGCAGCCGCTGCCAGCGCCTCGGAAGCTTCGCTGAGGGCGACCAGGGTTTTGTGGGTCAACTGCCGGCCTTCAGGATCACGGAGAAGCTCTGCGTACGTGGTGTCGTTTCGCGCTGTATCGGCAGCAAGCTGGGTCGTCACTTTCCGTGCTGCAGCAGCGGTAGCGCCGATATCGTCGAAAATGCGGCGGGCATAGGCGTCGTCTGAGATCGCCCGTCCGGCCAGGCCGTGACCTTGATCGATTTTCTTGAGGATATGGTCCAACGATGTCAGCGTGTCCGCGAAAGATGTCGCGACCGGCTGGCCGTTGGCTTCTCCGACCGTCAAGGCCCCAAGAACGCCCTCGCCCCGCTCGACCCGGCTAAGAATGGTCTTGAGGCTCTCCGAAATCGCGAGAAGGTTCTCCATGAGGTTGGCCCCGCTCGAGACAAAGCGGGCGAGCTCCGGAGAGTCGACTCCCTGCACCATGCCTCCCTCAAGCACCCGGGGCGATGCTGCCGTGCCGCCTCTCAACGTCAAATAACGGTCTCCCAGGAGGCCCTCCGTCTTGATCATGGCGATGGTGTCCTTCCTGATTCGCTCGGTGTACCGGGCATTGACGGTGAACCAAACGATGATTCTCCGGTTGTTTGGGGTTTGAGGGAGATCGACGCGCTGCACAAACCCGACCGTGACGCCATCGAGCGCAACGGGTGCGCCGGGCTGCAAGCCGAGCACATCACGAAACGTCGTGTAGTAGCGGGTGTGAAGGATGAAGAGCTGTTGCCGCTTTCCGATCGTCATGACACCGATCCCAACGACGATCAACGCGGCGAGGACGAGCAGACCAACCCGAAAATTCCGGCGAGTTTCATCCCGCATGGGCACCTCCAGCTGCAAAGAATTCGCGAACCAGCGGTGGGCCTTCCGCCGCAGCATGTTCGGGAGTTCCTGCATCGGCGAACCGGCCCCTGTCGAGGAACACAATACGGTTCGCAACCCGGCTGACGAAGGGAATTTCATGAGTGACGATGACCGAGGTGACATCGAGCCGCTGATGGAGGGAGAGGATGAGATTTCCGATCGCCTTCCCGGTGACCGGATCGAGCCCAGTCGTTGGCTCGTCGTAGAGGATGATCTCGGGATCGAGCGCCAGGGCGCGAGCGAGGGCGGCTCGCTTCTTCATCCCTCCTGAAAGTTCTGAGGGGTAGAGCTTTTCGATCCCCTCAAGCTGCACGAGCTCAAGCAGCTCACGCACTCTGTGCCTCAACTCTTCCCGGCTGGGGGAACGGTGCTCGATGATCGGGAAAGCCACGTTTTCAAAGATCGTCATCGAATCGAAGAGCGCTCCCCCTTGAAAGAGATAGCTCACCCGAAGCCTCAGGGGGATGAGCTCGGCTTCCGACATCGAGGAGACATTGTGGCCGAGAACGTAGACGTCTCCTTCGTCAGGCACCATGAGGCCGTTGATCAGCTTGAGCGTTACGGTCTTCCCCGAGCCCGAGCTCCCGAGAATGGCCATTGTTTCGCCGCGGAAGATCGAAAGATCGGCGTGGTCAAGCACAGTCTTGTCACCAAAGCTCTTGGAAACGTTGTGCAGAGAAATGATGGGCCCGGTCATGTCAGAAGCTCAAGAAGATCTTGGTCAGGAAAAAATCGCTGGCCAACACGCTGATGGCAGCGGCGTATACCGTGTTCGTCGTTGCCTGGCCGACCCCATCGGCGCCCCCCCGTGCATTGATGCCGTTGTAACACCCGATGACGGCAATGATGAATGCGAAGAAGAGCGTTTTTGCCAGGCCCGAAGCGATGTCGTGGAACGTCATCAGACGGAACGCATGCTGAAAGTAAAAGGACGCCGTCGATCCCTCCTCGAAGACCGAAATCAGGAGTCCACCGAGCATCCCCATGCCATCGGCAAGAACCGTCAGGAGCGGCAGCGTGATGACGACCGCCCAGACGCGGGGCACGACGAGCTTCCGGATGGGATCGGCGCCCATTGAACGCATGGCGTCGACCTGTTCGGTGACGGCCATCGTTCCCAACTCAGCGGCGATGCCTGATCCGACACGGCCACCAACCATCAGGGCCGTCAGGACGGGACCGAGCTCGCGGACGAGCGACATGGCGACGACCTCGCCGATGTAGAGCCGCGCACCAAACGCGCTCAGTGTGTAGGCGGTTTGCAGGGCCAGGACGAGGCCGGTGAACAGGGCAGTAATGTTGGTCAGGTTGACCGACCCAACACCGAGGCGGTCACACTGACGGATCAACTCCCGGATCTGGTATGGGGGCGTGATCATCCGTGTCAGCGTTTGGCCCGCAAGCCGGGACAGGCCGCCCAGCCTGACAAGTGAGCGGTTGAACCGGGAGGAAACTGCGACTGCGTTCACTCTTTCAATCTTACAATGAATTGGTGTCACCGCCGCGCACGCGTGTCAACCGTGTCCCAAACGGCTGAATCCACGCCAGCGGGGGGTGGCGATGGAAAGATACGTCCTGATCCTGGGGGGCCGTGCCAACCCCTCGTTGATGCAACGGCTTGGTATCACATGAGACAAAACCAGGGAAAGTCCAGTACAATGAGAGTTCGGGAAAGGAGCGTTGCCGTGCAGATCGTCGAAGGAATGTTGGAAGCCGAAGGATTGAGGTTCGCACTGGTCGTCAGCAGATTCAATGAAGCGTTGACAAGCCGGCTGGAGGGTGGCGCGATCGATTGCCTTGTGCGCCACGGCGCCCAGGAAGAAAACATGACGATTTTCCGGGTTCCGGGCGCCTGGGAGATCCCGATGCTCGCGAGGAAGTTGGCCGCGAGTGGCGACTTCGATGCTGTGATTTGCCTGGGAACGCTGGTGCGCGGCGGGACGGCACACTTCGATTTGATTGCGGCGGAAGTCGCGAAGGGGATCGCTCAGGCCGCCATGAGTGCTGACGTACCCCTGACATTTGGTGTGATCACGGCGGAGAATCTCGAGCAGGCCATCGAAAGGGCCGGCACCAAGCTCGGCAACCGCGGCTGGGATGCGGCGCTGGCGGCGATCGAGATGGCGCAACTGTACCGTGGGCTCGAGGGGAGGGCTTGAAGCGTGGGATCGCGGCGCCAGGCGAGAGAGCTCGCCCTCCAGATGCTCTATCAGCACGAGCTGACCGGTGAGCCGGTGTCCTCGATCGTCGCAAATTTTGAGGAATGGCATCGTTCGTCACCAGCCGTGCAGGGGTTTGCCACTCAACTCGTTGATGGAACGCTCGGACATGTCGAGGAGATTGACGGGATCCTGAGCCGGCAAACGGCGCACTGGCGGCTGGACAGGCTGGCGGCTGTTGACCGGAACATTCTTCGTCTTGCCCTGTACGAGCTGCTTCACCTTGCTGAAACACCTGCAGCGGTGGTCATCAACGAAGCGATCGAGATCGCGAAGAAATTCGGATCTGCCGACTCGGGACGGTTTGTCAACGGCGTTCTCGACGGTTTTCTCAAGAAAAAGATGGAGTCAGAATGAGGCTGAGCGCAGCGTTGCTTGCCGTGAGTCTCTGCGCAGCGCCCGCGCTTGCCCAGGAAGCGACGTATCTCGTCAGGGGCCAATCGCTCCCCGAGAGGCATGTGGTCGACGGGTACGTGCAGACGGTGGCTTCGGTGGGGGCGCACGAGGTGCGGGTTCGTGTGGTGACCAACATGGATCCAATCGGTTCGACCGGTACGGTAGCGCCACATGATGGTGGCGCAGCAGCTTGGGTTCCTCAAGGTTTCCATCTTCCCGGTTCGCTGGCGGCGCAACTCGATCGGGGAGAGAGCGCGTGGAGACGGGCAACCGCCATCCTGCGATGGACCATGGATGTGGTGAAGCTCGATATCAACGATCCTGAGCCGCAGGATGCCGTCTCTGTCCTGAGCCGGAGGTGTGCCAGATGCTCCGGGCTTGCCAATGCGGCCGTCGCGCTTCTGAGGGCGGATGGCTTTGAGGCACGAACGGTCAGCGGCGTACTTGTCGGTCAGGGCACGGCCGTGGCACACCGTTGGCTCGAGTGCCGGCTGCCAAACGCGGGCTGGGTTCCCTCAGATCCGACGCTGGGGCTTTGGACGGTGACTCCAATGCATCTTGCCTTTGCAGCACCAGTGGTCCAGATCCCCCGGATTCGTGTCGTGTCAAGCTCGGGTGACGGACTGGCCGCCGTGCCGAAGGTGGATGGCCTCCTTGAACGGCAGAATGTTGGGGCCGATCTGATTTGCAGGGCCGTGGGAGCGCGCCACGGTGCTCAGGTTCGTGCGGAGCTTCGGGGCCCAACTGGGCAGGTGCGCCGGACATGGTTACGGCCGGTGGGAACGTTCCATAATTTGCGGCCTGGGCGCTGGGAGCTGATTATCCGTGAGGGCCGGGAGATCATCGAGAGACGGATCCTGAGCCTTCAGCGTGGAAGTACCCAGAGCCT
This sequence comes from Acidobacteriota bacterium, assembly GCA_015493585.1. Classification (GTDB taxonomy): domain Bacteria; phylum Acidobacteriota; class Thermoanaerobaculia; order Thermoanaerobaculales; family Sulfomarinibacteraceae; genus JAADFN01. The sequence goes on along the minus strand of WGCW01000126.1, from coordinate 12,108 downwards.
TGCGGTGAGATTGCAGCATGGACCGGAGGCTGGATGATGCAGAGAAAACTCTCTGGAAGCCTTTCCCATCTGAATCCTCGGACCTTGCTTCGTCTCCTCAGCGCTGCCGAAGCGTCGGGGGTGCTTACGATCCAGACCGGTGGTGAGGCGATGCGTCTGGAGATTGTGCGCGGGATGATGGAGCCGCCGGATCCTTCAGAGACAACGAGGATTCGAAGTATTCTCTCCTCTGGTGAAGGCCAGTTCCGTTTTGAACCGGGGAACCCCGCACAGGAAGCGCCTCCTGGTGGCGTCAGTGTCCTCTCGCTGGCAGGGGCAACGCCGCTCGGGGAGATCTCAGACCGGCCCCAGTTCGCTTCAGACCGGCCAGTCGAGGACCTGCTCGGTGGAAGCGCAGAAACATTTGAGGTCGTCGAAGAGACGAAGATCCACCTTCTTCCGGAAGATGCCCCGCAGAACCCGCTCGACGACCTCCTCAGTGAGTTGGAGGCCACGGCTCCTGAAGAGCTTCTCTTTGCTCAGATTGGCTTGGTTGCGACGGATCCACGTTTCTGGGGCGGCTCGCTCGCGCGAACGTGGAGACGCCGTGGGTGGGAGCTGCGAAGCTTCGAGTCGCCGTCTGAGGTGCCCGTCAATGAGCTCGACGTGCTGATCGTGCACCAACACCTTTCCGTTTTGAGATCGGGCTCGGAGGAAGCGTGGCTTGCCCTTGTAAGTCGAGCAGCCGGCTCCGCACCTCCCGTGCCATCGATTTGGATCGGACCGCTCGGCGATCCGGCCTGGGTTCACCGGATGATTTCTGCCGGAGTGATGTTTCTGATGCCACCCCCCCAAAGCGATGGTGGTGAGTCGTTACGGCGTTTTCATGACGCAGTCGAGGCGGTCATCGCCCGTCAACTGACGATGCGCATGCATCTCGATGCCGGTCAGACCCGGCTGGTCGAAGGAGAGCTCCTCGACGTGCTGCTCCACGGCCAGGAGAGCGTACGAGGACTCAGCGTGCTTCTGCAACTCGCGGCTGGCGCACTCCAGCGTGCCGCTGTGATCGGCATCGAGGAGACGGCCGTCCGGTGCCGCGCAGGTTTTGGGTATCCGCTGTCGCGTGGTCAGGCAGCGGCGCCGCGTGGTATTGGAGTCATCGAGCGGGTCTTGCGCTCCAGAGCTCCGGTGCTGTCTCTCGACCCGGAGTCGGCCGGCGCTCAGCAAATTGCCAAGATGCTTGGGATCGAGAAACTTGTGCGGGAATCAGTTTTGATTCCGTTATGCGCAGGACCATCTGTCACGGGGATCCTGGTTGGCGACCGGCGGGGCGCCTCGCTCGAATCGCTGGAGGAGCTGACCACCTTGGCGGCCCGTATGGGTGGGGTCCTGATGTGACCCGCCCTCCCGGTGCGCCATCGCGGCAAACTGCTAGTTGCTCGCGAGCTTCGGGTATCAATGGCCGTTTCCGCGGGCGGCGGTGTCCATTGATGGATTGTACCTGAGTTTGACAAAAAGCCCGTGATCCCTCATACTTATTGACGTACGAGTCGTGTGCCGAGATGAGCGGATGTACACAGGTTAAGGGAGAAGCAAGTTGATACCTGGGTTCTCGCTGTCCGGCTGGCACGCATACGCCGGATTGGAGTTGAAAGGGGAAAGAAATGGTGACGCTTTCGGTTGAAGGGAGCGCCGGTTCTGAACTGATGTACAGCATTGGGAAGGATACGATCTCGATCGGTGCAGCCAGCGATAACGACATCGTGGTGCGCTCACCCGGTGTGGCTCCATACCATCTCTTGCTTCAGCGGGCCGGGAAGACGATCACGTTTATCGGTCAAAAGCGGCAGGTTGCCGTGCTCAACGGTGAACGGCGAGCCAGGGGCGTGCTGCACGTTGGTGACCGGCTTCGTATCGGAACCGCTGTGGTGACATTCCAGGGGCTGGGTACGCAAGAGGTTGATATCGAGGATGCCGCCCTCGACCAGGTTGTGGAGCAGCAGGTTCCTGCCCAAGCGGTCGAACAACCCCAACCCCCGGAGGGTGGTGGACGCTCTGAGTTGGTGCTGTACAGCGAACCGGCACGGTTGGCGGAGGCCCGCCAGCAGATGGTCGAGATGTTTCGCTTGGGAATTCGTACCGATCTGGTTCCACAGCTTCGGAGCTTCTTCGAGGCAGTTTTTCCTGGGCGGCAAGCGATGCTGGCATGGCTCGATCAAAACGGCGAGTTCCAACCGATCGCCTCGATCTGGACGGGAGATGTTCCGAGATTTCCTGAACGAACATTTGAGGAAATCAATGTGAAAAGCCGCTTTGCGCGTGTGCTCCTTCACGGGCGGCATCTTGTGCTGTACCCGGTGCAGCACACCAACATCGAGACAGCCGCATACCTCCTGGCGGAGACATCGCCCGATTCAATCGATGACGATGAGCTCATTCTGGCCGAGCTGTCCCGGATGTTAGCCGCTCACTGGGACCGGGTCGAAAAGTCCAGCTCACTCTATGGAGCTTGGGAAGCCTCCGCAAAGGAAACGATTGAGCAACAATTACCGGGAACGTCGAATGGGATCAGAGTGCTTCGCGATGGAGTGCTCGAGGCGGCCCGCGGGTCTCAGCCTGTTCTGATCTCAGGCCGCCTCGGCATCGGCCGGACAACCGTAGCTGCACTCATCGCGTCGCTGCATCCGACGGGACCGCGGCCGATACAGGTGGTTCAGGGGCGCGAGGCGGACGAGCAAACGTTGCGCGCCGAGCTCTTCGGTGAAACATCTGGAGACGGGACGTTGCCTGGTCTAGCCGCGTTGGCTCGTGGAAGCGCCCTGGTGGTTCGCGACGTCCACCTGTTTCCTCTCAACCTTCAGCGGGAACTGGCAGCAGCGATCCGGGCCGATATCGAGGGGGCTTTCGGGCCGTCTGTGCGATGGATGGCGACAACCGGAGAGGATGTTCTGGCTCTCGTCAACGACGGGAAGCTTGACGCAGATCTCTTCAACCTCTTTCATTACCACCTCATGCGGGTGCCATCGTTGCAGGAACGGAAAGAAGATCTGCCGCTCCTGATGGTTAATCTCCTCAATACGATGGCGGCCGAACAAAAGAAAACTGTTCGGGGGATCGAGCTCAACACGCTCAATTCGCTCCTCAGCCACCCGTTTGAAGGCCAGATGGCCGAGCTGGTAGCGGAGGTGAGACGTCTCGTGACGGCGGCGCAGGACGGTGAAATGGTGCACGGACGTGTTCCCCTGGCACCTCCGGAAGGTGGGAGCTTCGAAGCTGGAGCCCCGCCGGAAAATGCGATCGATCTCCTCAATCTGGACGATCTCAAAACGGTGATCCCGGGAATCGAGCGGATGATCATCGACCGGGTGCTTCGCAAGACGCTGGGAAACCAGAGCAAGTCGGCGCGAATTCTCAATCTCTCGCGCGGTGCTCTGATTGCGAAGATGAAAGAGTACGAGATTCCCGATTATCGCTCGCTCCGCCGTCGCAGATAAGATCGGTCGAGGCGCATTCAGGCGCTCCTGAGAAGTCAAATGCTCCGGCTCTGGGCGCCAGGACGGTGGATGAACAACAACACATGCACATGTGCTGCAAACAACGTTACGTCAATGGGTTGTGGAAAATCTTCAGCGTACCGCTCTTCTGTACGTTGACAGGAGTGAGATCCTTCGCCTTCGGCTCAGGATGACAGGGAAAGGGGTTACCCTAAGCCGCTCACCCCCCTCCGGCTGTCATCCTGACCCTTTCACTTTTCGTGTCATCCTGAGCCGCTCACTCCCCCCCGGCTGTCATCCTGAGCTGCGTGCCGGAGGCACGCTGCGAAGGATCTGGGTGGGGGGCTCGGATGCACCGGCCAAGCCTTGTCGCCTCTCAGCCAAAACGCGCGGACTCGTCAAAACCGCAGAGTTAGGGACGGTGTTGAATTCATCTGGGTTTTCCTCTGCGAACCGTTGCGACCTCAGCGGTTGCATTTCTCAGATGAATGTTGGGCTGGATTGATCGCAGGGGGTGCAGAGCGGCCCGGGGAGAAGCCTGAGGAAGACATTGCTTCCTCTGTCGTGGTGGCGGGCTGAGCGGCTGGGCGTGAGGTGCGTGGCGTTGGCCCCCGCCCAGATCCTTCGCGGTGCGCCTGCGGCCCACCGCTCAGGATGACAATGGAGGGATAGCTGCGCCTCATGGAAACGACAGGGGAAGGCATGGGTTTGTCTCCTCGGAATGATCGTGGGAGGGAAGGTTCGGTCGATTCGCAATGTCCTCCTCGATTGCCATCTTGGGCAGCCACATGCTCCGGTTGGGGAGGACGGTGGACGAACAAGGATTCGGGTACGTTTCCGAGAACTTGGCGCGTTATCAGTATGTTACGCTCCTTGATCCCGCATGATGCGATTGCTGTTCGTGGAGAGGCACAAAAAGAGCCCCGGCCAAAGCCGGGGCTTGATGCTTCACGGGGAGAGGATTACTGCGCCATCTCCAGAATATAGGCGAAGCCCATCCCACCGCCGATGCACATTGTGACCATGCCACGTTTGGCATGGCGGCGTTTGAGCTCACCCAAAATCTTGCAGGTGAGGATCGCACCGGTGGCGCCGAGCGGGTGACCCGTCGCGATGGCACCGCCGTTGACGTTGGTCTTGGCAGGATCGAGGCCGAGCTTTCGCATGCAGTACACCGACTGGCTGGCGAATGCCTCGTTGATCTCGATTAGATCGATATCATCAAGCGTGAGGTTGGCCTTCTCAAGGACCTTCGGAACGGCCACGGAGGGTCCGATTCCCATCTCGTCGGGGTCGACGCCCATGACGGCCCACTCGCGAACGAAGGCGATCGGCTCGAGACCCATCTCCTTGGCCTTGTCGAGCGACATGACGACCACTGCGCCGGCGCCATCGCTCGTCTGAGACGAGTTCCCGGCAGTGACCGTGCCGCGCGGATCAAAGGCGGGACGGAGCTTGCCGAGGATTTCAATCGTTGTATCGGGGCGTGGTCCCTCGTCGGTGTCGAAAATGAACTCTTTCCACGCGCCGTTCTCACGCTTGCGAACCTTCAGGGGAACGATCTCATCCTTGAATTTTCCGGCTTTGATCGCCGCCGCGGCGCGCATGTTGGACTCGTACGCGAAGGCGTCCTGATCCTCACGGGTGATGTTGTAGCGGCGCGCCACAACCTCCGCGGTCATGCCCATCGAGGAGTAGGCGGTTGGCAGCTTGTCGACGAGCGGTGGATCGGCGATCAGCTTGTTGCCGCCCATGGCGACCATCGACATCGACTCGACCCCGCCGGCGATGATGATGTCGGCGTGGCCGGCCTTGATACTGTCGGCCGCAATGGCGATCGTCTGCGAGCCGGACGAGCAGAACCGGTTGACCGTCATGGCGGGAACGTGCGTGGGAAAACCGGCCAGCAGGGCGATCATTCTCGCAATATTCATCCCTTGCTCGCCCTCAGGCATCGCGCATCCCATGATGACGTCTTCAACCATGTCGGGTGTGAGGCCGGGAGTCCTCTCGATCAGAGCTTTGAGAACCTCGGCGCCGTACTCTTCTGGCCGTGTGTCCCGGAGGCTGCCCTTTTTGGCCTTACCCACGGGAGTTCGGGCGACGGAAACGATGACAGCTTCTCTCATCGTCAACTCCTTTACTAGTTTCTCAGTGGCTTATTGTTGACGAGCATGTACTTGATCCGGTCCTGAGTCTTCGGCTCTCCGCACAGAGAGAGGAAAGCCTCGCGCTCAAGATCGAGGATCGTCTGCTCGTCCACCGGATCGTTGATGGTCGTGTCCCCGCCGCACAGCACGTTGGCGATGTGGGTCGCGACCTTCTCGTCGTACGAGGAGATCCAATGAGTGACCTTCATGTTGAGCAGCATCGTCTTGATGGTGGCGACGCCCTCTTTGCCCGGCAGGTTGAACGTCTTCGGAAGGGGCGGGGTGTAGCCTTCCTCGGCCATGGCGATGGCCATCCGCTTTGCCGTCCAGAGCTGCTGATCGCGATTGGGTTCGACGTGGTCGTACGGCCGGAGGTATTTGAGATCACGGGCCTCCTCGGCTGACGTCGCGACCTTGGCCATGGCGATGTTCTCGAACGCCTTCTGCAGGAACGGGAGGTTCGAAAGGACCGGTTTCTCAACACCTTCGAGCACCCGCTCCAGAAGGAACCGGCACCCCCCACCGGCGGGAATCAGTCCAACACCGGCTTCAACGAGCCCGATGTACGATTCCGAATAGGCACAGACACGGTCACCACTCATGGTGATTTCGCATCCGCCGCCGAACGTATACCCAAACGGGGCTGTGATCACGGGGATGCGAGCCCGATGGAGGCTCATCGTCATCCCTTGGAAGACCTGGACCATCTCGTCAATGGCTTTCCACTGATGCGTGGTTGCGGCATCGAGGATCATCAGCAGATTCGCGCCGGCCGAGAACTGCTCGCCCTGGTGGTGGATGACGAGGCCGCGGAAGTCACGCTCGCCGATCTCGACGGCCTTCTGCATGACTTCGATGATTTGATCATCGACCGGGTTGAGCTTGGGCTGCAACGCCGAGTGGAACTCAACACAGGCGATCCCGTCTCCGAGATCGACCAGCGATGCGCCCTTGTTCTCGAAGATGACGGCCTTGCCGTCCTTCTTGATCTCCTTGAGCACCATGAAGGTTTCGGGACGGGGGACCTTGACGTAACTGGCAGACGCAGGGTCGTACACTTCCAGTCCAGAGGCACCCTCGCGGTAAAAGCTCGTGTGACCGGCCGCCAGCATCTCGTCAACCCAGGCCGCTGGTGTAACCCCCTCGGCCTTCATCTTGTCAACGACCTCTTTGACGCCCAGGGCATCCCACATCTCGAATGGGCCGAGCTCCCAGTTGAAACCCCACTTCAACGCGTTGTCGATATCGACGATCGAGTCGGCAATTTCACCGAAGCGATGTGACGTGTAGGCGAGTGTGTCGCGGCTGATACGCCATGCGAAGGCTCCCGCACGGTCATCGGCAAAGACAACCGTCTTGACCCGTTCACGAACATCGTTGATGCCCTTGGCTTTCTTGAGCGAGGGAAAATCTGGCCGCACTTTGGGGCGGTACTCTCCGGTCTTCCAGTCGAAAACGAGAGAAATCTTCTTACCCTTTGCGTCCTTCTCGCGTTTGAAGAAACCGGCCTTGGCCTTGCGGCCGAGCTGGCCATTCTCGATCATCTTCTGCAAGAACTGTGGGACCTCGAACAGGTCGTGCTCCTCGTCGTCGGGACACCCCTCTTTCAAGGTGTTGACGACATGTGCCAGGACATCGAGCCCAACGAGATCGACGGTTCCAAACGAGGCACTTTTCGGCCGGCCCATGGCGGGTCCTGTGATGGCATCGACTTCATCGACCTGGTAGTCCATTTCCATCATGGCGCGAATCGTCGCAGCGATCCCGTAGACGCCGATCCGGTTCCCAACAAAGTTTGGCGTGTCTTTCCCGTACACGATACCCTTACCCAGGCGGAACGTGCCGAAATCAGCGATGGCCTCGACGACTTCCGGTAGCGTTTCTTCACCACGAACCAGCTCGAGCAGGCGCATGTACCGGACCGGATTGAAGAAATGGGTCACGAGGAAGTGCTGTTTAAAGCCCTCCGAGCGCCCGTCGGTCATGCCCTTAATGGACAGCCCCGATGTGTTCGACGAGACAATCGCATCCTGCCGCCTGATCTCATCGACCCTCGCGAACACCTGTTGTTTGATGTCCATCCGCTCGACGACGACCTCGATGATCCAGTCGCAGTCGGCGAGCTTGTCCCAGTCGTCCTCGAAGTTTCCGATGTCGATCAGCGAGAGGAAGCGCTTCGAGTAGATCAGGGCTGGCTTAGACTTCTTAATGGTTTCGATCCCGTGCAAGGCGAACTTGTTGCGGAACCTTGGGTCTTCAGGCGTCAGTCCCTTTTTCTTGTCAGCATCGGTGAACTTTGGCGGTACGATATCGAGCAGCAGAACGGAAACTCCGGCACCGGCCAAATGGGCTGCAATGCCGGATCCCATCGTTCCTGCCCCGAGTACCGCGACCCTGCGAAAGTCTTTGCGCATGGATCAACCTCCCGGTTTCTTGAGATTCTCTGATGGCCCGCCATCCGGGCTCCGAAGAGCGCGATCATAGCGGGAGCGAAAGTGAATGAACACTCATTCATTTTCCACGAATCTGAAAAAAATGCAAGGGGGGCATGGAAGAAAACTGGGACTTGGTCTACAATGACCCGGAGATCACAGCAGGGGAGGTTCGTCATGCGCCGTTTCTTTATCGTCGTTGTTGCGTTCATGCTGGCGGTACCGGCCGTCTTTGCCGGAAAGTACGCCGGGGTTCAGATGCCCGATCAGATTAGTGTCTCCGGGAAGACGCTTCTTCTCAACGGTATGGGTGTCCGGAAAAAGTACTGGATCAAAGTGTATGTGGCCGGGCTGTACCTGGAGCACCGGACGTCAAACGCAGATCAGGCCGTCAATGCAAACGAGGTCAAACGTGTTGTCATGCACTTTCTGACAAACAAGGCGACGAAGAGCAAGATGGACAATGGCTGGGAGGAAGGTTTCAAAGACAACGTCGGGAGCCAGGTCGCCGCATTGCAACCCAGGATCAATGTTTTCAAGAGCTTCTTTGGCGATATGCACGACGGCGATATCGTGGATATCACAATCGTCCCCGGTGAGGGCACCACGGTTGCCATCAACGGTCAGAAAAAAGGCACGATCAAGGGAGATGATTTCGGCCATGCTTTGCTGAAACTCTGGCTTGGACCGGAGCCGCCGTCGTCCAAAATGAAGGCGGGGATGCTGGGCCGGTACAGGTAAGAAGAGGCGAGGCAGCAACATTCGGATAGTGCCTGATGCGGCCGGCATGTTGCGGAAGAGGCGATACATTTGTATTCTTTGCAGGGATATGGTATTGAATAAAGAGTACACGGGTCTTGGGTTGAGAGAGTGAGAGGAGGTTGATGGTCATGCACCTGAGCCGAATTCTTGGAGCTGCACTCGTTTGTCTCGTGTTTGCCGTTCCGGTCATGGCGCAGACGCCAATGGAGGAGCCGTCCTCCGCTCTGCCCAAGGTCAACCCAAGTGAAGGCGTGATGGTTGGGCCTTTCCTCTTCACTCCGAACCTCGATCTGATTTGGGAAAACCGTGACAACATCTTCTTCACCCCCGATCACAAGGTCTCAGACGATGTGTACCTTGCACGCGCCCGGCTCATGTTTGAGCTGCCGATCTATGATTCGTACATTCGCCTGAGCTATACGCCTCAGTACCGCGACTACGCGACGTACGACCTGCAGAACAACTGGTCCCATTTCGTGACGCTCGATGGAGATTTCAATTTCTCGAACGGGCTGAAGCTCAAGACGACGTACCGGTATGTCTCTGGAAACCTTGAAACGCGGGAGGTCGATCCGGGCGGCGAGCTGGTCTACGGAGGGGCACAGTTCAACAAGCACGACTTCAAGGCGAGCTTGGATTACTGGGTCTCTCCGACGAACGGGCTCAAACTCCTGGGTGGGTACACCAAGATCAATTATGACAATCCGAGCCTGTTTTACGACTACTCGCGCAGCATGGGAGGCGTCGGCTGGATCCATCAGATCAGCGACGTGTTGACATTTGGTCTCAACTACCGCCATGAGAATTTCAACGCAGAAAACACGTCGAGATACCGTGATTCGAGCTCCGATGAGGTGACCTTGTCGCTCGACGGGCAGGTGTCTCCGGTCGTTTCCAGCAAGCTTGAGCTGGGCTACCGGAGCACGAGCTTCGACGATGTGCCGGGCAAGCCCCACATGGACGACTACAACGGGCTCGTCGCCCGCGGATCGGTCAGTTGGACGCTGGCGCATGGATCCACACTGATCTTTGACGTTGTCCGCATGGACTACCCCTCGAACTATGACCGGAATGCCTACTACACGGCAACCGGTGGGGGCCTCGTCTATCGTTTGGAAAGAGAAAGGCTCTTCGGATATCTCAGGTACTCGTATCAAAACAACGATTACGACGTGCCTGATTCCATCACCGGAAGGGACCGTTCCGACGACATCACGACATATGGTCTTGGCGTGGGCTATCACCTGACGAACCTCCTATCGCTGCGGGGCAGCTACGTGCATCAGGAGCGCGATTCGTTTCACATCTACTCCTACGATGCGAACATGTTTCTCATTGGTTTGATGGTCGGATTCTGACGAGCGGCTGCGCGATGGCCGGTTTGGGTGGAGGGGACACCTGCAAGGGTGATTTTGTGCTAGTCTCTCCAGCTATGATGAGACGAATGCTCGTGTGCCTCCTCATGCTGCTTGTTCCAGCATTGGCTACGTATTCGCAGACGGCGCCGGCTGCTTCCGCGCATCCGGATGCGACGTACCAGATCGGTCCAGGCGATGTGATCAAGGTCGTGTCGTTTCAGCACGACGAGATTTCGGGTGAGTTTCAGGTAGACAGCGCCGGCAATATCACGTTCCCGTTACTGGATACGGTCCATGTGGCCGGACTGACTCCGGCTCAGGTCGCCTCTCTCCTGAAAAAACGGCTCGAAGCAAACTATTACGTCAGTGTTCAGATTGAGGTGACAGTTAGCACGTACCATTCAAAACCTGTGACGATCATCGGCGAGGTCGGATCTCCGGGAACGTACTATCTCAAGGGGAAGACAACCCTGACTGCGCTCATTGCTGAAGCCGGGGGGCTGAAGCCAACCGCTGGAAGGAAGATCGAGGTACGGCGAACCGTGAATGTGAACGGTGTGCCCACTGAGAAAATTGTGACCATCCCGGCGCGCGAGCTCGTTGGAGGGAAAGGCGGGCAGCTCGTTCTCAGGTCTGGTGACGTCGTGTCCGTCGCGGCGCGTCAGCTGTTCTTCATCACTGGTGAGATTGCGAAACCCGGTCAGTACGATCTGCAGGATGACGAGACGCTGATGCAGGCGATCTCTCAAGCTGGCGGTCTTGGAAAGTTTGCTTCACAAAAAGTCGAAATCCATCGCGAAAAGGATGGCAAGAAGCAGGTTCTCAAAGTCAACCTGGGCCGGATTCGCCAGGGAAAGCAGCCGGACGTCAAAGTCCAGGCCAACGACGTTATTATTGTCAAGAGGCGGTTCTTCTAGTCTGTATCGTTCACTGGTGATGTCTTCCGCTCACGATCAGTGATGAGGCATACGGGTTGCCCCTGAACCTCATGACGTCATCCTTGATCCGTCTGTTGCGGAGTGCGGCGTTCTGAGCATCCAAATGCTCCGGTGGGCGAACAGGGACGGTGGACTAACAGGGAGTCGGATACAGTTTCTCGATGTTGCGTGTCATCAGTACGTTACGCTGTTTTCTCCCACGTGATGCAAGTGCTGTCAGTTGAGAGAAGGCGTAGTCCTTCCTCCCCCTGTCATCCTGAGCGGCGTGCCAAGGGCGAACGCACCCTCCGGCTGTCATCCTGAGCCGCGTCCCCAAGGCGAAGCCGTCTCTCCCCCATGTCATCCTGAGCGGCGCGCCGCAGGCGCACCGCGAAGGATCTGGGCGGGGGAACCCGCCTTTCTCTCACCCCGTTTCGTTCGCAGCAACTATTCAACACCGTCCCCTACTCGTGTTCTGAGACGGCGCAGCTCCCCTCGCTGTCATTCAGAGGAGGCGAAGTCCCCCCCAATGTCTGAGGAGGCGCAGCTCTTCCCCCAATGTCATTCTGAGGAGGCGCAGCCGACGAAGAATCTGGGCGGGGGGAACGACCGCAGGGAGAATCTAACCGCAGAGGTCGCAGGGGTTCGCAGAGGAAGGCTCATAAATTCAATACTGTCCTCTGACTCCCTTACCCCGCAGCGTTGAAGCAGCCAGAGTAGGGGACAGTGTTGAATAGATTCGGATGATTTTGCCATCGTCTCCTACTCCGCGGTTTTGGTGAGGCCGGGGATATTCAACACTGTCCCCATCTCGGTTGCCGAGACGAAGCCATCTCTCCTCCTGTCATCCTGAGTGGTGTACCCAAGGCGAAGCCATCCCTCCCCTGTCATCCTGAGCGGTGTGCCGCAGGCGCACCGCGAAGGATCTGGGCGGGGGGACAGCGCCTTCGTCTCGAGGCGTCACGAACGGGTATTCAACACTGTCCCCTACTCGGGGTTGAGGGGGGCTGGGGAAG
>WGCW01000125.1 GCA_015493585.1 Acidobacteriota bacterium | reverse complement strand
CGTGTCATCCTCAGTGGTGTGCCACAGGCGCGCTGCGAAGGATCTGGGCGGGGAGCTCGAGTGCATCGGCCATGCCTTGTCGCCTCTCCCATCCAAGACGTGGCGCGCGGACGTGGTCAAAACAGCAGAGTAGGGGACAGTGTTAAATATCCGCTGGGAAGGAGGAGACAGAAATGTTGCTTCCCCCCGCCTAGATCCTTCGTCGGCTTCGCCTCCTCAGAATGACAGTGGGAGCTGTGCTGTGCCTCCTCTCAACTAACAGCAATTACGTCGCGTCGAAGAAAGAAACGTAACGTTCTGATGACACGAAACTTCGAGAAGCTGCATCCGAATCCCTGTTAGTCCACCGTCCCGGTGCCCCGCACTAGGGCTTGTACGTGCTCAGAATGACACCTCCCCTTGTCATCCTGAGTGGCGCGCCAAAGGCGCGCCGCGAAGGATCTGGGTGGGGAGCGCGGGTGCACCGCGGTGCCCGTTCGAATTCACATGATGCGGGAAGGGCTTTCCCCCTCCCGCGAAGGAGGTTGAGTATCAACCTCGCCAAAACCGCAGAGTACGGGACGGTGTTGAATACCTCTCCCCACGATCCCCTGGCTGTGCTACTCTCCGCGCGATGACGAACGAGCTGACCCCCGCACTGCTTCGCCGCCTGGCCGAAGATTTTCGCGCTCGAACCAATTCTGGACGGGTACGGGCGTTGCTGGTCGCTGGCTCGGGGCTGGGCTTCGAGGTGCCGGGCTGGGAGGCGGAGGAGACGATCCCTTTTGGCGAGATCTTCCCGTTCCCGATTCAGACGCTTGAGGGACACAGTGAGACGCTGACGCTGTGGCGGCGTGGCGAGGATACGCTCCTCGTGATGAACGGCCGTCTGCATCTGTACCAGGGGTACCGGCCGGAGGAGGTTGTCGCTCCGGTGCGGCTGGCCGCTCTGCTCGGTGCCGGGATCATGATCGCGACCAATGCGACCGGAGCGATCGATCCCGCGATCGAACCGGGGAGTATCGTCGTTATCACGGATCATCTCAACCTGCAGGGCCGGAACCCGCTCGTCGGGCCGTGGGCACGGGAGTTTGGCACGCAGTTCCCCGACATGAGCCAGGCCTACGATCCCGAGCTGATCGCGATTGCGCGGCGAGCGGCGGCTGCAGCGGGGTTCGAGGTCTCCGAAGGTGTGTATGCGGGTGTGCTTGGACCGTCGTTTGAGACGCCGGCCGAAGTCAGGGCGTTGCGCACGCTGGGTGCAAGCGTCGTGGGGATGTCGACGGTCCCCGAGGTCATTGCGGCCCGGCACATGGGGATGCGGGTGATGGCGCTTTCTCTGGCGGCCAACCCGGCGGCGGGCATCAGAACCGAAGCACTGTCCCATGAAGAAGTCCTGCAGGCTGGGAAGGCCGCGGCCGGCAGGTTGCGGAAGCTCGTGCGCCTGCTGGTGGAAGAGCTCATCCCCGATCAGCCCTGATGGGACGGATTCGCCTCGCTTCGCTCAAGCTGGCCGGGTTCAAGTCGTTCGCGGATCCGGTTGAGCTCGTCTTTCCCTCCGACATTACGGCGATCGTCGGGCCCAACGGCGTTGGCAAGTCGAACATCGTCGATGCGATTCTGTGGGTCCTCGGCGAGCAGAGCCCCTCCCTGCTCCGGTTGAAGGACATGCGCGATACGATCTTTGCAGGTGCCCACGGGCGCAAGCCCGCAGGAGCGGCGGAGGTCGAGTTGAAGCTCGTCAGCGACGATGGCCGCTGGGCCTCGACGGAGGGCGAGCTCATCATCAGCCGCCGCGTCATGCGCAGCGGTGGTTCCGACTACCGGCTCAACGGGCGCTCCGTCCGGCTGCGGGACGTTTCTGACGAGCTGCTGCGGATCGGTCTGGGAACGCGCGCCTACTCGATCATCGGCCAGAACCGGGTCGGGCAGGTGCTCTCGGCACGTCCGACCGATCGCCGGATGCTTCTCGAAGAAGCGGCGGGGATCACGCATTACCGGGCGCGCAGGCGGGATGCCGAGCTCAAGCTGGCCCAGACCCGCCAGAACCTCGAGCGGCTCGATGATGTCATTGCCGAGGTCGACCGCTCGCGGCGTCAGCTCAGACGGCAGGCGCGTCAGGCCGAACGGTACCGCACGCTGGAGGAGGAGCTTCGTGAGAAGCTGCGGGCGTTGTACGGTGTGCGCATCCGTGCGGCAGCCGGACGCCGGCAGCGCACCGGCACGACCCACGCTCAGCTTCAAAACGAGGTCGCCGCAGCCGCGTCAGCGCTCGGGGGAGCGGAGGCCGATCTTGCCGCCGCCCGGCAGCAGTTGGAGGCGGCTCACACAGAGGTCGAAGCGGCCCGGAGCGAGGTGGCCGAGCTCGCACGCTCCGGGGAACGGTTGAGCGCCTTCCTGGAACGGTCGGCCGATCTGTTGGACAACCTCCGGCAATCCCTGGCGGCGGCACGAAACCAGGCGGAGGCAGCCGTCACGGCGCGCACGACGCTGGCGGAGCGTGCGGGTGAGGCACGCTCACGCCTGGAAGCATTGGAGAGCTCGCTCGAGGAGATCGCCGCAAAGAAGCAGCATGCGGCCGGGATCTCCGCCGCGGCGCGTGAGGCGTTCGAGGCGGCGGAGCGGGAGGCGTCCGGGAAACGGCAATCGCTGCTCCGGATGATCTCGACCCTGACGGAGACCCGGAACCGTTTGAGCGCCCTCGAACGTCAGCAGGACCGGTTGAGCTACACGCTGTCGCAGCTCGATCAGGAGAGCGAGAGGCTCCACGCACGGCACGATGCGGCGCGCGCACGGCTGGCCGAGGCCCAAACCGCTGTGGATGCTGCGGGACGTGATGCCGCTCAGACTCGGGAACGGCGCGATGCTCTCGCGGCCCAGCGGGACGCTCTGACCTCGGCGGCCGAAGAGGCCGGGAGGCGCGCAGAAGCGCTGCGTCACCGGAGCTGGGAGGTCAAGCACCGCATCACTGGGATCGAGCACGAGCTGGCCCGCCATGCCGCTGCGCTCGACCAGGTGGCGGCGTTCCTCCCGCCGTCCGCGCTCGCCGGTCAGGTCAGCGCCTTCGTCCATCCGAAACCGGCCGATGCGGCCCTGCTCGACCGGGTTTGGCACGGGCTTCTTGAGCTGCCGGTCGTGCGGCTTGACGAGCTTCCGCCCGAAGCGGTGGCCGTGGCCCGAGAGATGGAGGCCCGCATCCGGCTGGCGTTTGCCGCGCGCGTGGACGCTCCCGAGCCGCCGAAGCCGCTTGACGGCGCCGAGCCGCTGTTGCCGCTGGCCGGTATCGCTCCGGAGGATGCCGGATGGCTGGCCGCCGTGCTCCCGCCGGCGTACCGGACGGACGATGCCGCATTGGCGAAGCGCCTCGCCGCCACACACCCCCGGGCGCTCTTCCTCGCCCCGGATGGCACGCTCTACCACGGGCGCACGGTGGAGCTGCCGTCGGCCGGCTCCCGTCTTCGCGGTGCTCTGGAGCTCCGCGGAGAGCTCGAAGAGCTGACCCAGCAGCTCGGCGAGCTCGAGGCGCAAGCCGCAGCTGCCCAGGAGCACGAGCAGGAACAGACGCGCGCGGCGGCGGCGCTTGAAGAGCAGCTGACTGGGCTCAACCACGCCTTGCTGGAGGCCGAGGAAGCGCGGGCCCGTGCGGTGGCCGTCGAACGGTCGGCCCGGGAGGAGCTTGACCGGCTGGAACGGGAGCTTGAAACCGTCAGCGCCGATGGGGAGCGCGCCCGGGAGGAGCAGGCGGCGATCGAGGCCCGCCGGGAGAAGCTCAAGGCCGAGGTCGCGGACCTCGAGAAGCGAAGCTCCGCGATTGAGCTCGCCCTCGATGAGGCGGGAGCAACGGTCGAGGCGCGGCGCGCAGACGCGGCGCGGGCGCTTCGAGAGCTCGACCGTCTGGAGGCCGAGGAAAGGCTGGCGGCGGAACGGGTCGAGGCGGCACGTGCGGAAGCCACCCGCCTGGCCAGCGAGCTCGGATCGATTGAGGCTCGCCGGGAAAAGCTGCGGCAGGAAGTGGCGGAGCTGGAAGCCCGGCTGGCCAAGACCGAGGACGAAGTCGTTCGTTCGAGGACCCGGCTTGCCGAGGAGCAGGGGCTTCTGGCGGGTGCGAGGGAGCGGGAACGGCGCGCCGCCGGCGAGGTAGAGACGATCAACGCCAGGGTCGCCACGCTCGAAAAAGAAGTGCGATCGAGGCGGGCCGCGCACGAGCAGGTTCGTAGTCAGCTCCACGAGGTCGAGGTCGAGCGGACGAGGATCGAGGCGGAGTGGGAGAGCCTGTGCGAGGGGCTCGGCAAGGAGCTTGGCCTCGTTCCGGAGGCGGTGCTGGAAGAGGCTCCCGGAGACGGCGTGGAGGAGGGGCCGTTGCAGGCCTCGGTCGACGAGCTGCGCGCCAAGCTGGACCGGATGGGGCCGGTCAACCTGCTTGCCGTGGAAGAGGCCGGTGAGCTCGAGCAGCGCTCGGTCTTCCTCCACGAGCAGCGCGACGACCTGCTCAAGTCGCTGGCATCGCTCGGCGGGACGATCCGGGAGATCGACGCGACCTGTACCGAGCGGTTCATTGAAACGTTCGAGAAGGTCAACGCCGTGTTCGACGAAACGTTTTCCCACCTCTTCGGCGGCGGGAAGGCGAGGCTCGATCTCGCCGACGAGGACGATCCGCTGGAATCTGGCGTCCTGATCACTGCGCAGCCGCCCGGCAAGAAGAACCAATCGGTCCAGCTGCTCTCGGGCGGCGAGCGCGCCCTGGCCGCTCTGGCCCTCCTGATCGCGCTGTTCCGGATCAAGCCGTCGCCGGTATGCATCCTCGACGAGGTCGACGCCTCCCTCGATGGCGCTAACATCGTCAGGCTGGTGGAGCTCGTGCGGGAGATGACGGACAACACCCAGTTCGTGCTGATCACGCACAACCGGCGGACCATGATGGGCGCCGAGGTGCTCTACGGGGTCACGATGGAACGGCCCGGGATTTCGAAGATCGTTTCGGTTCGTCTGGAGGAGTAGCGCTCACGCCTTTGGGTGGCTCTTCCGGTACACCTCCATCAGATGAGCGAGATCGACGTGCGTGTAGATCTGCGTCGTGGCGAGCGACGCGTGGCCGAGCAGCTCCTGGATCGCACGAAGGTCCATCCCCGCTTCCAAAAGATGGGTCGCGAAGGCGTGGCGCAGCGAGTGCGGGTGCAGATTGTGGAGGTGGGCCGTCCGGTTGACCGCGGCGTTGAGAATCCGGCGCACCGACCGGTCGGTCAGCCGGGTGCCGCGCTGGTTGACGAAGAGCGGCGCCTCGCGGCTGGCGGCCTTCCGGCGCCAGCGGGCGCGCTCCGGCAGGTACGCGGCCAGCGCCTCGGCCGCCTTGTGCCCGAACGGGACGATCCGTTCCTTGCGTCCCTTGCCCCGGACGCGCACGAGCCTCCGGTTGAGCTCGAGGTCATCGAGGTCAATCGCGACGAGCTCGCCCACCCGCAACCCGGCCCCGTAGAGCAGCTCGAGGATCGCCCGGTCCCTCCGGCCGGCCGGGGTGTCGGGAAAGGTGTCGAGCAGTGTGCCGATGTCGTCGACGGTGACACTCGGCGGCAGCCGCCTCTCGACCTGCGGATGCGGGACCAGCAGCGCGGGGTTTGACGCAATCAGCCGTTCCTCGGCCAGGAACCGGAAGTAGGTTCTCAGCGCCGCCAGCGCCCGCTGGATCGAGCGGGGAGTGAGATGCCGCGAGTGCAGATGCGCGAGCCAGGCCCGGATGTCTCCCGCTGTCACGTCCGCCGCTCCGCCGCGTTCCAGCTCGGCCTTTGCAAACGCAGCGAACCCCGTCACCTCCCGCCGGTACGCCGTCAACGTCCGCGGCGCGAGGTTCCGCTCCCATTCGAGATACTCCGCAAAGCTCTCGACGAACCACGGGTCCTCGGGCCGCCTCCTCGTCATGTCCCCAGTGTAGCGTTCCCTCCGGGCTTCATTGGGAGAGGTTTGGGCTGACGGGGACGGGCTTGAGCTTCCAGATTTTCTCAGCGTACTCGCGGATAGCGCGGTCGGAAGAGAAGTACCCCATGGCGGCGATGTTCTTGATCGCCTTGGCCGTCCAGGCGGCTGGGTCGGCGTAGAGCGTGGCGACCCGCGCCTGTCTGTCGGCGTAGGAGCGGAAGTCGGCGAGGTGCAGGTACCGGTCGCCGTGCTCCATCAGCGCTGACCAGATCTCCCGGGAGACGTGCTCTTCGCCCGGTGTGAACCGGCCGCTGAGCATGTCATCCATAACGCCGGCGAGCTCTGGATCGGACCGGTAGTAATTGTGCGGATCGTAGCCGCTGACCTCGGTCAGGCGGAGCGCCTCGTCGGCGGTCAGGCCGAAGATGAACATGTTGCCGGAGCCGACGGCGTCCCGGATCTCGATATTAGCGCCGTCGAGCGTACCGATCGTCAGCGCGCCGTTGAGGGCGAGCTTCATGTTGCCCGTTCCCGATGCTTCCCAGCCCGCGGCCGAGATCTGCTCGGACAGATCGGCGGCAGGAATGATCCTCTCCGCCAGGGTGACACGGTAGTCGGGCAGGAAGACGACCTTGAGCAGGCCGGCCGTCTCGGGGTCGTTATTGACGATCTGGCCGATGCCGTTGATCAGCCGGATGATCAGCTTGGCCATGTGGTAGGCCGGTGCTGCCTTCGCCGCAAAGATGATGGTCCGTGGGACGAAATCGGGTGGCGGACCGGCCTTGAGACGCCGGTAGAGCGCGATGGCGTGCATGGCGTTGAGCAGCTGGCGCTTGTACTCGTGGAGACGCTTGACCTGAACGTCGAAGAGCGAAGTAGGATCGGCGGTGACGCCGGTCAGCTCTTTGATCGTCTGTGCCAGATCGATCTTGTTCTCATGCTTGGCCCGGCGGACCTCCTCCTGGAACCCGGCATCGCTGGACAGCGGTTCGAGCTCGACGAGCCGCCGCAGGTTGTGAAGCCAGCCGCTCCCGATGTGCCGTGTGATGACCGCCGCGAGCCTCGGATTGCAGGCGCCGAGCCAGCGCCTGGGCGTGATGCCGTTCGTGATGGCGATGAAACGGTCCGGCCAGAGCGCGGCAAAATCGGGAACGAGGCGGCTCCTGATCAGTTCGGTGTGGAGGCGGGCAACCCCGTTGACCATGTGACTCCCAACGATGGCAAGGTGTGCCATGCGGAATCTTTTCTCGCCGTCCTCGTGAACGAGTGACAGCCGTGCCATCCGTTCGGAGTCCTGTTGGATCGCCGGTGAGAGGCCGGTGAGGAACCGCCGGTTGATCTCGTAGATGATTTCGACGTGTCTGGGGATGATCGACTCCATCAGTGCGACGGGCCATGTCTCCAGCGCCTCCGGCAGCATCGTGTGATTGGTGTACGAGCAGACCGCTCGTGTTAGCTCCCACGCCTTATCCCACCTGAGCTGAGCGTCATCGACGAGGAAGCGCATCAGCTCGGCGACGGTCAGCGCCGGGTGCGTGTCGTTGAGCTGGAAGGCGACCGCATCGGGCAGAAGCTCCCACGCCTCTCCGTTCCGCTCGCGGAAGCGCCGCATCACGTCGTGGACCGAGGCGGCGACGAGGAAGTACTCCTGAAGGAGACGCAGGCGGCGGCCGGCCTCGACCTCGTCCGCCGGATAGAGCACACGGGTGACCGATTCGACCCGTTCCCGTTCGGCGACCGCCTTGATCAGGTCACCCTGCGAGAAGATCTGGAAGTCGAACTCCCGCGGCGCCTCGGCGGCCCAGAGCCGGAGGATCGAGACCGTGCCAGTCTGATACCCCGCAATGAGAATGTCGTGCGGCACACCGTAGAACACACGCCAGCCGGTCCACGACGGCCGCCGCTTCCCGTTCTCATCCTGACGCCACTCGACCTTGCCGCCGACCTTGACCGGGACGGTAAGGTCTGGGCGCGGAATCTCCCAGGAGTACCCGCCCTTGAGCCAGGTATCCGGGCGCTCCACCTGCCAGCCATTCTCGATCTCCTGCCGGAACATCCCGTACTCGTACCGCAGGCCGTAGCCGAAGGCGGGATAATCGAGCGTTGCCAAGGAGTCGAGGAAGCACGCGGCCAGCCGTCCCAAGCCGCCGTTGCCGAGGCCTGGATCGGGTTCTTCTTCTGTCAACACATCAAGGTTAAGGCCGAGCTGCTGCATCGCCTTACGGGCGGGTTCAAGCAGGCCGGTCGAGATCAAGTTGTTGGTCAGAAGCCGCCCGAGCAGAAACTCCATCGACAGGTAGTGAACCGTCTTGGGGTTGACGAGGCCGTAGGTGCGCTGCGTCTCCATCGCCCTGTCGATCAGGACGTCCCGGACGACGAGCTCGATGGCGGCCAGGGCATCGGCGGGGCCCGCCTCGTCGAGGCGCAGGCCGCGCTGGTACCGCAGGTACCGGACGAACCGGTCCCTGATTTCTTCGGCGTTCATCGGTGGTTTCATGTCGTTCATCGTCTCCCCCAAGGGCTCAAAAGCGCCATGACGGCGCCTCGGGAAAGAGTAGCACGATGCGGGCTCACCTCTTTCTTGTGGGAGCTTTCGATGAGTCGTCTGGCTTTGGGGCCGGGCGGGCGCGTCCGAGCGAGAGGCACAAGCGGCGCAACTGCTCGACCCTGTGAAGCCGCGCCGTGATCGCGGCGGCCGAAAGGTCAAGCTCAATCACGGATCTTTTCGAGCCACTCGATATCATCCCGATCGACTCCACTCGAACGCAGCGATTTGAGGTGTGCAAGATCGGCGGGGGAGAGAACCCAGACATCTCCGCCTTCCCAGGCAAGCCGCCGCCTGTGTTCCCAGAGACCGGCGAGCGATGCGGGCACCGTCAGGAGGTCGACGGTGATCAGCTCGCCGGTCTCAGGATCGGGCCGGGAGATCCGGCGGATCTCGATGCCGGATGCTCCAAAACGCTTGGGATGGGCCTCGATGGAATACCCGATCTCTCTGAGCGCCTCGATCGCACCTTGCACCTGTTCGCGCCGGACCACAATGTCGATGTCTCCGGTCGCTGGAACGCGACCGTAGACCGCCATTGCGAGCCCTCCACAGAGCGCATACTCGACGCGATTCGCGTGCAGCGCATCGAGGACGGCCCGCAGTCCGGCGATCAGATCTGATGTCATACCCGCAGGATAGCACGCGGGGGAGCGGCGCTGGCTGCTCTGTTGGCGCTCGCGGGGGCTCCGGCTGCGGGCCGCTGCCGCGGTTCGAGTATCATCGTGTCCAAGGAGGGGCGTATGGGAGATTCCGCGAGGACGATCGATCTTCATTTCATGGGGTACGAGCAGGTCATCGCCTCATTCCTGGTTCCAACGCCGGGGGGCGGTTTCGTGCTTCTTGAAAGCGGGCCTGGGAGCACGCTCGACGCACTCGAAGCCGGGATCCGCGAAGCGGGATTCCAGCTCGAGGCGTTGCGGGGCGTGTTCGTCACGCACGTGCACCTCGATCATGCCGGAGCGGCCGGGGAGCTGGCGCGCCGCACCGGCGCCGGTGTCTTCGTGCATCCGGCGGGCGTGCGGCATCTCGCCGATCCGTCGCGGCTGCTGGCGAGCGCCGGGCGGCTCTACGGCTCGATGATGGACACGCTGTGGGGACGGATGGAGCCGGTGCCGGAGGGCACGCTCCACGCGGTCGAGAACGGGGAAACCGTTGAGATCGACGGCCTCGCCGTGACGGGATGGCACACGCCGGGGCACGCCAGTCATCACGTGGCGTGGCAGGTGGGTTCTGATGTGGCGACGGGGGATGTCGGAGGGTTGCGCATGCCCGGTTCTTCGCACGTCATCCCGCCGACGCCGCCTCCGGACATCGATATCGCGGCTTGGAAGAACAGTCTCGGCATCCTGAGGGGTCTTGGAGCCAAACGGCTGCTCGTCACGCATTTCGGTGCCCATGACGATCCGGCACGGCACCTCGATCAGCTCGAGGCCGGTCTTGATGCGTGGTGGGCGCTGACGGTGGATGTGCTCGATGCCGGGGGCGATGCCGGCACGCTGGAGGCCGCGCTGACCGAGCTCGATGACGGCAACATGGCGGCGACCGGCGTACCGGACGAAGTGCGCAGGCGGTACCGCACGGCGTGCCCGATGCCGATGAATGCTGCGGGGCTCGTGCGTGCGTGGAAGATGTGGGACCGGGAAAGGGAGGCGAATGGCGGACATGTTCCAGCCGCTCGGCGCGACTGAGCCCGTCGGCGTCGTCGCGCTTTCAAGCCCCGTCGAACGGGCCAGCTTCCAGGCTGGGCTCGACGCGATCGAGGGCTTGGGGCACCCCGTCATTGTGGCGCCGAACCTGTGGGACCGCTCGGCGCTCGGCACGACGGCGGGCGAGGATGCCAGCCGGATCGCCGGGCTCGAAGCGGTCCTCGATGCCGGGGCCAGGGTGATCCTCGCAGCCAGGGGCGGCTTCGGCGTCACCAGGATCCTGGAGCAGCTTCCATGGGAGCGGCTGGTGCGCGAGAAGATCAC
The DNA here is from genome assembly GCA_015493585.1 of Acidobacteriota bacterium. GTDB lineage: Bacteria > Acidobacteriota > Thermoanaerobaculia > Thermoanaerobaculales > Sulfomarinibacteraceae > JAADFN01. The sequence goes on along the minus strand of WGCW01000125.1, from coordinate 12,813 downwards.
CTTCGCCGGCTTTTCCGATCTCACCGCGCTGCTCAACCCGCTGGCGGCGGCCGGCGGTAGCGTGCAGGTTCATGGGCCGATGGTGGCAGCGGGGATCGATCGCCTGGCCGCCCGGATCAGGCTCTTCGACCTTCTCGCGGGACGGCTGAGAGGGCGCATCGTTTTCGAGGTCCGGGCGTCCAACGTCGTGCGGCCGGGACGGGCACGAGGCCACGCAATCGGCGGGAACCTCAGCGTCCTGTGCTGTTTGCTGGGCACACGGTTCGAGCCAGATTGGGACGGGGCGATCCTCTTCATCGAGGACGTCGGCGAGCCGCTCTACCGGCTCGATCGTTTGTTGACCCACCTGAAGTCCGCTGGTAGATTGAAACGTGTTGCAGCGGTCGTCAGCGGACGCCTCCACCGCTGCCGGGGGACAGGTGGTGGCGCGTGGGAACGGCTGCTCCGCGAGACGGCGCCTGACGTGCCGATCGTGACCGGGCTGCCGTTCGGACATGGGGCGGTCAACATGGCCTTTCCGGTCGGGGCCTACGTTGAGCTCGATACAAAGGTCGGGTATCTGCTCTGGAGGGATTGATGGTCAAGTTCAAGACCACGGCGAAAACCGATCGCCACGATTCGCTCGAACCGATGAGAACCCACTTTCCTGAGGGAACGACAATCTTCTCCGAGGGTGATCTCGGGCTTGCCATGTACGTCATCGAATCGGGAGAGGTCGAGATCCGGAAGCGGACGGGGGACAAGGACACTCTCCTGGCCGTGCTCGGGAAGGGGGACTTCTTCGGGGAGATGTGTCTGCTTGAGGACGACTCGCCCCGGACGGCGACGGCGATTGCGAAGACCGACGTCGATGCGGTGATGATCGACCAGGCCGCTTTCATCTTCATGCTCAATCACAACCCGGAAATTGCGGTCCGGATGATGCGGCGGCTCGTCCGGCGCCTCAAGGAGACGACGACGCTCTTGGAGAAGGCGGTGGGACACGCGGTCGATCTCGAGGCGTCCGGTATCACAGGCCCGCCGCCGCCACCGCGGGATCCCAACGCGCGCCTGGTCCTTGATGCGAGCGGCACCGTCTTTGAGCTCGTCGACGGGCGGGACACGACGATCGGACGCAGCGACCCGGTCACGGGGATCGATCCGGACATCGACCTGACCCTCCACGATCCCCAGCGAACGGTCTCACGCCGGCATGCCAGGATCCGCCGGGAGGAGGACGGCAGCTTTGCGTTGATCGAGGATGTCGGTACGATGAACGGCACGTTCATCAACGGCGTCCGTTTGACCGCCGGCCGTCCCCATCCGTTGAAACCGGGCGACACGATCGTGTTCGGAACGGTCACCTGCCGTCTCGAGACGGGACCGAAGGAGGAATGACCGGCTGAACACACCGGAGAAACGCCGTGACCGCCGCTCGAAGGGTGGGCCTGCACCGCCGCTCGAACCCGGCGATCCCGTGATTCGGCTCAAGGGGATCGGTCCGCGCCTCAGCCAGCAGCTCGAGCGCGAAGGCGTGGAGACGATCCTCGATCTGTTGCTCCGCATCCCCGTTCGCTGGCAGGACCGGACCAAGGTCGTGCCGATCGCCGGTCTCATTCCGGATGGACGCCCCGCGCTCGTCCGGGGGCGGATCGGCGGTCTCAGCGTCCGGCGGCGTGGAAGAGGGGGACGCGGCGTCGTTCAGGCGAAGCTGACCGGCGATGGCGGGACGATCGGCGCCGTCTGGTTCAACCAGACCTGGATCTCCCGCCGGCTGACGGGACGGCCCGAGGTTCTCCTCTACGGTCCGGTGCGGCTGAATCCCCGCACCGGGACACCCGAGATCGTCAACCCTGAGGTCGAGATTGTGGGTCACGGTGCGGGAGAGGGGATCGTCCCCGTCTACCGGCCGGTTGGCCCGCTCGGAGGGCGCCGGCTGCGGAAGCTGGTCGCATCTGCGCTCGGTGCCCTGGACCGCGTCGAGGATCCGCTGCCGGAGGACCTGCTCGAGGCCCGCCGGCTCCCGCCGGCCGCTGAGGCGTTGAGGCGGCTGCACCGTCCAGAGATCCCGGAGGGGGAACGCCAGCGGACCGGGCTGATCGAGGCGCTCAACCGCGGGACCACGCCTGAACACCGCCGCCTGGCCTTCGAGGAGCTGCTCGGGCTCGCGGGGAGCGTGTACCGGATCAAGGTGATCCGCCATGTGCAGCGGGCGCCGTCCTTTCCGGCTCCGGACGACCTGGAGCAGTTGCTCGACCTCCCGTTCGAGCTGACCGGGGCACAGCGGCGCGTGCTCCGCGAGATTTTCGATGATCTTGCTAGGCCGTTTCCGATGGCCCGGTTGCTCGAGGGGGACGTCGGCGCCGGCAAGACGGCCGTGGCGGCGCTGGCGGCGGCCCACGTGCTTCGCGGTGGTGGGCAGGTTGCAGTCATGGCACCGACCGAGCTGCTGGCCGAGCAGCACATGGCGACGCTGACGCAGCTCTTCTCGGGCTCCCGGTGGCGGCCCCGCCTCCTGACCGGCTCCGTTCCTGTGTCCCAGAGGCGTGAGATCATTCGCGGTCTGTCGGATGGCACGGTCGCGCTGGCCGTCGGGACGCACGCCCTCATTCAGAAGGCCGTCAGCTTCGACCGGCTCGGGCTCGCGATCATCGACGAGCAGCACCGGTTCGGCGTCGCCCAGCGGCGGGCACTGGTCGAGAAGGGCAAGGCGCCGCACCTCCTCGTCATGACGGCAACCCCGATTCCGCGTTCCCTGGCCATGACCGTCTACGGCGACCTCGACCTGTCGATTCTCGATGAGCTGCCGCCCGGGCGCCGGCCGGTTCGCACGGTGATGCGCTCCTTAGAGCTCGCCAGCAGCGTATTCGAGTACCTCGGCCGCGAGGTCGCGTCGGGCGCCCGCGCCTACGTCGTCTACCCGCTGATCGAAGCCTCGGACACGATCGAAGCCGAGGCGCTCGAAGACAATCTGGACAGGCTCCGCCGCTTCCTGCCCGGGATCGAGGTCGGCATGGTGCACGGGCGTATGAACCGCGAGGAGCGCGAACACGTCTTTGGCGGATTCCGCCGTGGCGAGATCCAGGTGCTGGCCGCGACGACCGTGATCGAGGTCGGCGTTGATGTCCCGGAAGCGACGATGATGGTCATCGTTTCACCGGAGCGCTTCGGCCTGTCCCAGCTCCATCAGTTGCGCGGGCGGGTGGGCCGTGGACGGCGGCAGTCGTGGTGCGTGCTCCTCGCCGGGGACCGTTTGAGCGCCAAGACCCGCCAGCGTCTGGAGATCTTCCAGAGGACGGCCGACGGCTTCAAGTTAGCCGAAGCCGATCTCGCCCTGCGCGGCCCCGGTGAACGTGCCGGCCTCAGGCAGTGGGGCGCCGATGGGCTCGTCTTTGCCGACATCTTCCGCGACCGGGCGCTGCTCGAAGAAGCGAAGCGAACGGTTGCCGAGCTCGACGCCCGGGGCGTCTTGAAAACGGTCCTCGACCGGCTCATCCTGCGCCCGGAGCCGGGAGGCCACCGGCCCGGAGGGACCGATGAGCAATGAGCCGGCAAAGAGCTTCGTGATCCGGATCGCCCTGCTCATCCTTGGCTGGATCCTGATCCTCCTCGGGATCGCCGGTCTCTTTCTCCCGGTTCTCCAGGGCATTCTTCTCATCGTGGCCGGTCTTTGGGTGCTCTCCTTAGAGTCCAAGACCGCCCGCCGCCTGCTCGAAAGGATCCGCCACAGATTTCCGCGCCTCGATTCCAAGCTCACCGCCTGGCAGGAGCGCTGGCGCCAACGCCTCGCCCGCTGGCGGAAGAAGAAGCACGATCCGCATTGAGCGGCTCATCAGCGCACCAAAGAGACGCCGCTTTCCACAGGAGTGACGTCACTCCAAAACGTTTCGCGACATCCAAGCCGCCAGCCAAGAAAAGAGCCCCCACAGGGTGGGGGCTGGATTGATGATGGATGTGAAGGAAGATCAGTTGTCCGGGATGAGCCAGACCGGGATGAAGGTTGGATCCTGGCTGGTGTTGTCGACGACGGAGGCGTAAGCGAGGAACGCGGCGTTCGGCGTCGAGGATGTCAGGACGGCGAAGCCGCCGCTGAGGTTTGCCGATTCGGACACCGGGATCGATTTCTGGATGAAGCTGTACGGTTTGACGGTGTAGGGCTTGCTCGCGATCTGGGTGCCGTCGGCACGGTAGTACTTTGCCGAAATGGTGATCTGGCTTGCGCCGAGGTTGACCATGCCGATGTCGGTCCGGAAATCGCTGCTCTCCCGCAGCCCGATCAGCGCGCCGGACTGACCGGAGGTGATGGCGTCCGAGGCAGGCCGGGAGGGGATGAACTGTCCGAGGGTGCCGTTGTCCTCCTGGTCGTAGGTGCGGCTTGTGACGAGCAACTGGCCGGATCCCGCGTGGACGCGAATCGCCCCGGCGCCGTCGGTGTCGAAGACGGACGATACGATGTCGGCGAGGCGGACGGCCTGGCCGGCTGGCACGGTGACCGATTGGCTCGTGAAGTGCGTGTTGTCCTGATCGAAGGGGAGGTAGTCGAGCGTTGCCTGCACGGCTGACGAGCCGGGGTTGGCGAGCTCGACGTTGGTGCGCCAGACGGAGCTGTTCTGGCCTGGGCTGTGCGCCGCCGCTGCGATCCACCCGGGGGCGTCCGGCGTGACGGGGGTTGCAGCAGTGACGAAGGTCGGATCACCGGTCCCCTGATCGACGATCGAAGCGTAGACCGTGATCGAAGCTGAGGCCGAGGTGTTGTGAACGATGGCGAAGCCGTCGGTCACACCGGTTTGACCGTGGTTCTTGAACACCTCGCCCTTCTGCACCCAGCCGTGCGGCTTGACCGTGACGGGAAACGTGGCGAGCTGATCCCCGTTGGCGCTGTACAGGCCGATCGAGACGCTGGCCGTGTCGTCGCTGTCGGTGGCGACGCCGATGTTCGTCCGGAACGCCTGATCACCCTCAAGACCGATCAGCTCGACCGAATCTCCCGGGGCGACGGTCGTGCTGTCCGCAACTCCCGGCACGAGCTGGCCGAACGTCTCATCGCCCGTGGCGTTGTAGGTTCTCGAGGTCACGTCGAGGGCGCCTGATGCCCGGACGCGGATGGCGCCTCCCTTCGAGACGCCGAAGGTGTTCTGGACCACGTCGTCGAGCTCCGTGACACCGTGCGCTGGGACGGTGACGGCGGTCTCCTGGGCGTTCGTATTGTCCGAGCCCGACGGGAGGAAGGCGAGGTTCGCGGTGACAACGGTGCCTCCGGGGTTGTACAGGATCAGATCGGTCTTCCAGTGGGTTCCGTTCTGGCCGTCATTGTGGGCCGCAGCGGGAACGAGGTACAGATGGCCGGAGGAAGGCGCGGGCGCCCGGTCGATCGTTAACTTTACCGGTCCCTGCGCATCCTCGCTCGTCGAGCTGATCATCACGTGGTAGGTGGTGCCGGCCGTCAGGCTGAGGTCGAGGTAGGCTGAGGTCCGGGACAGCGGGCAGTGTGCAAAGTCGTCATCATCGTTGCAGCCGCCATCAACCTCGGTGTAGGAACCGCACGTGTCACCCGTGTACACCGAGAGCACCGGGTCGCCGGCCGAACCGCAGGTTGAAATCGTGTACTCACCGGTTGTGGCCGGTGTGAAATCGACCCACATCGTTCCGGCCTTGCCGCTGGAACCTCCTTGTGAAGCGCTCATGCACGATGGCGACGGGTCGGATGCGTCCTTGGTCGCACCGGCGTTGCTGAACGTCAGGACCGCGGGGAAGGGACCGTTGCCAGCGACCGTTCTCGGCGAGGAGCAGGAGTCGGCCGGATCGGTGACCGTCACCGTCGTTTCGGCTTCGGCGGTGCCCCCGCGCCCATCGCTGGCATTGACGGCAACCGTGTATGTCCCGCCGAGCGCAAAGGTATGGGTCAACGAGCTGTTCAGACTCCCGGTACCTTGCCCGCCGCTGACAGTTTTCCAATCATCGGTGACCATCCACGTTGCAGTCACCGGATCACCGTCTGGATCGGTTGCAGTCGCTTTGAAGGTGGCGGAATCGCCAATTATCAGTTGGAGAGTCCCCGCCGGTTTTGTGATATGAACCGTTGGTGGCTGGTTGGTTGGCGTGGGAAGCTTGAGCCCCCAAACGCCCCGGCCATGGGTGGCGATGCGCATCATCGAACCGTCGGGAAGGATGCGGATCTCCTGGACCGATACGGCCGGAAGGCCATTTCCGAACGGCTGCCAGGTCACACCGCCGTCGGTCGAGCGGTAGAGGCCGACATCGGTACCGGCGTACACCGTTGAGGCATCGGTCGGATCCCAACGGGCGACCTGTACCGGGAACGGCCGCAGGCCGCTGTCCGATGCCTCCCAGGTCAGGCCACCGTCGGTGGTTTTGTAGAGGCTGTCTCCGTTGAGCACCGCCAAGCAGGCAAGGGCGGTCGATGGATCGTACGGGGAGATCTCGATGTTGAGGATGCGGGCCGATGGAAGGCCGTTCTGCCCAAACGTCGTCAGCTGCCACGATTGGCCGCCATTGGTAGTGCGATAGAGATGCGTCCCCTTGGCGACCATCAGGGCGTTGGGATCGGCCGGCGTGTCGGCGATGGCCCAGATCGAGTCGTTGCTCCATGTTCCGTTTGTCACGTTCTTCGACAGCGGAAACCATGTCGTGCCGCCGTTGGTGGATTCCCACACCCGGTTGGTGCCGGTATAGATCGTCGCCGGGTTGTCCGGACGCATCGTCAATACCGTAATGAATGGCGTATTCTCGTCGTTCCCGAACGGGGGAGAAATGTCTTTGAATCCGTTGCTGCCGATCATGCGTTCGACCTGCGTGTTGTACACCGATCCGTACTGGATCGAGGGGAACAGCGGGTTGATGGCGCACTCGAAACCGTCACCACCGATCACCATCTTCCACGTGTTGTCACCGGCATCGTTCCGCCGGTTCGTACCGTTGTCCTGAGCGCCGGCGAGGATATCGTTCCGGTCAATCGGATCAACCGCCAGTGAGTAGTACTGCCGCGTAATCAGGCCGTGGTTGCAGTCGATCCAGGTCGTGCCGTTGTCGGTGGATTTCCATACGCCGCCGTCGCAGGCCAGCCACAACGTCGACCCCTGCCACTGGAGATCGTGGGCGTCGACGTGCGGGAGATTGCCGCTCGACGATTTGTACGGATTCTTGGAGACCCAGCTTGCGCCCCCGGAGAACGAGATGACGTAGTAGACGCCGCCGCCGATGACTCCCCACGGGGTCGATGGGGTAACGGTCAACGTGTTGTCGTACCAGCCCTGCTTGCCGAGGTACCGGTCGGGCCCCGTCATCTTGGTCCAGTCGAGGCCCCCATCCGAGGTGCGGTAGACATCGACGACCGGGTCGTCAGAGGAAGATTCCGGTTTTTCCTCGAGGACGGTGTACAGGACCGTATCGGTCGTGGGAGATATCGCAATCGCCGTGCGGTTGAGCGAAAAATCGCTGTCAGGATCGGGCAGCCCGTTCGACACGCTGGTCCAGGTTACCCCATTGTCGGTCGACTTCATGATCCGGCCGTAGCCGGCTGGACAGGACCCGTTGCACCAGAGCGCCGCGTACAACACGTCCGGTCTTTGCGAGGAGCGGACGACATCGGTGACGACGAGCTTCCTCGATCCGCCTCCCGGTGCGGCCGGAATGGGGTACGACCAGGTCGCGCCGCCGGTCGTCGAGCGAAGGAGCCCCTGGTTGGTTGCTGCAAGCAACGTATCCGGGTCACGCGGATCGACGTTGATGCGGTAGAACTGGGTTGCGATGACCTGATCGGGCAGTTCCCACGTTTGGCCGCCATCATCGGAGCGGAGCAGGCCGATGCCGGGGATGAAGTCCAGCCCGAGGCCGCCCTCTCCCGTGCCGAGGTAGACAATGTCAGGATTGGACGGGGCGTAGGTCACCGCGCCGACCGACAGGTTCGGAATTCCATCGGTCAGAGGAGTCCAGCTACTGCCGCCGTCCGTGGTCTTCCACACGCCGCCTCCGGCGGACCCGGCGAGAACCGTTCCGTACTGCGTCGGATGAACGGCGATGGCGGTGCACCTGCCTGCTCCGTTGTTGGGACCGAGGCTGATCCAATCGGCCGGGGCAATCCCCATCGTCGTGCTCTGGCCGCCGTTGTGGAGCCAGCGGGCGTAGACGCGCCGTGCGCGGTCGAGAAGGACCTGAGGATCGATCGGATGCTCTTCCGCGCCGCGCATTTCGAGCTCATGCAGAAGCCGTGCGCGGATCGTGCCAGCCTCGCCGAGCAGGCCGTCCCCATCGGGATCGACCGGATTGGGGTGAAAGCGCGGGATCCGGTTCTTGGCCGCGGCGGGGCGAGCCAAGGGTCCAAAGGCGCCGGCGGCAACGATGACGCCGGTGAGAATCGCGATGATGTTTCTGCTGAGCTTCAAAGTCGACCTCCCTGATCGAACACGAAGAGCGATGTTACGCCCGTGGGCGAACGATGGCAAAGGTCAGCCCGATCCCGGTGGCGGGACCTTCGGGATGCTGGCTACGAGAAGAGGGGCACGATCATCACGGTCGCGGAGATCCGGTGACGCAGGGCATCGGCCGTGGCGCCATGGATGATGTCGGAGATACCGGCATGCCCGTGCGCGCCGAGGATGACGGCGTCAGCCTCGCAATCGAGGATCATCCGTTCGAGCTCGGCGACCGGTTTACCGAGTCCAAGGCGCGTCTGGGCGTTGTATCCCGCAGCGGTCAGTGCAGCGGCAAACGCCTCGAGCCGTTCGATGTCTTCGCGGGTTTCCAAATCTCCGGCCTCATCGCCGTGGAGGAGCGCAGCCGGGCTTTCGACGACGTGCATCAGCGTGATGACGGCCTGCCGGCTCGACGCCAGCCGGACCGCCTCGCTGAGCAGCTTCTCCTCCGAGCCGCTGAAATCCAAAGCGACGGCGATCGAACGGTAGGCGGGCGGAGGTTGAATCGTGACCTTCATCTCGGGCTGAATCTGATGCACTCCAATGCTCACCGCTGGCCGGCTGACGGCAAAGAGCCGGTCGATCAACGGCTTTGCCGTGACGTACAGGAGGAGTATAGCGAGCCCGCCGGTGACCGGGATCACGAGAGCACGAACGATCCACGTTGCGCCTGTGCCCCCGCCGAGCCAGCCGCCGATCTCGTCCATGACGAGTTTGACGTTCAGACCGACGATCACGGCGGCGACGAGCCACGCAGCGGTCCAGGTCTTGCGTCCGATCGCGAACGTCCCCATGCGTTGGCGATCGGCGACGAAGTGCACCAGAGGAATGACGGCGAAGGGAAGCTGCAACGAGAGGACGACCTGACTGAGCACGAGAAGGTTCCCAACCGAGTTGTCGCCAAGAACTACGATCGTGATGACCGCGGGAATCACGGCCAGTAGCCGGGTGATCATCCGCCGCAGCCACGGACGGATCCTGATGTTGAGATACCCCTCCATGACGATCTGACCGGCCAGGGTCCCAGTGATCGTCGAGCTCTGGCCCGACGCCAGCAGGGCAACGGCGAACGCGACCGGCGCGATGGCAGCACCGAGGATCGGCTGCAGGAGCCGGTGGGCGTCCTGAATTTCCGCTACGCCCCGGTGGCCGGTCCGGTAGAACACGGCGGCGGCCATGACCAGGATGGCGGCGTTGACGAGGAACGCCAGGTTGAGCGCCACCGCCGAGTCCAGCACGTTGAGGCGGATGGCGTGCCGGACCTCCTTGGCAGATGGGCCGATGCGGCGGCTCTGCACCAGGGCCGAGTGGAGGTACAGGTTGTGGGGCATGATTGTGGCGCCGAGGATGCCGATGGCGATGTAGAGCGCTGAGCTGTCCGGCAACGTTGGGATGAAGCCTTGAATGAGCCCGTGCCAGTCGGGTTGTGCCAGGAAGATCTCGATGAAGAACGCGATGCCGATGGTGCCGACGAAGGACAGGACGAGCGCCTCGAGCTTCCGGATGCCGAAGCTCGACAGGGCCATCAGGAGCAGGACATCGAAAGTCGTGATGATGACACCCAAAAGGAGAGGAATGCCGAAGAGGAGGTTGAAGGCGATGGCGGAACCGATGACCTCGGCGAGATCGGTGGCGGTGATGGCGATCTCGGCCAGCACGTACAGCGGGACATTGACGATCGCCGGATAGGTTTCCCGGCACGCCTGCGCGAGGTCACGCCGGTTGGCGATGCCCAGACGGGCGGCGAGGCTCTGAAGCAGGATCGCCATCAGGTTGGACATCAGGAGAACCCAGATCAGGGCGTAGTTGTACCGGCTGCCCCCGGCCAGATCAGTCGCCCAGTTTCCGGGGTCCATGTAGCCAACGGCCACCATCAGCGCCGGCCCGGCCACGGCCCACCACCGCCGCCAGAGAGGACCGCCCGACGGCACGTCGACCGAGCCGTGAACCTCGGCAAGCGAGCGTTCGTCAGCTTCCATGCGGCTCACTCGAAGTCACGTGCAGCCTCATCCTGGCCGTGAGGGCAACGTGTCGCGATACACACCATTCCCGCGCCCGGGCTCCTTCCTCTCCTCACCCTCCATGCACCCCAGCGCTTTACGGTTTGCAGACGCCACAGGGTCTGAACCCGGCATTGAGCGCTTCGTCCCTGTCGATGAAGACCGGATCGCCGGGGTGAGGGTGATAGAGGCGGCATCCGCGTTTGTGAAATACGTGCGTCCCCGGGTTTCCGGCAAGCTCAGGCTCGGGTGCATCCTGCGAGGGACCGCTCTTGAAGAGCAGGACATATCCTCCAACCACGGCTCCGAGGAGGAGGAGCAACCTCGTCAAAAAATGTTGCGTACGGCTCATTGTGGGCCTCCCTGTTCGCCACCTTGTAGTGTACCGCTCCCCGCCGCACGTGCCAGTACGAGGGAGACCCTTCCCGCGCTGCACGTGAGGCTGCCCGTGGAGAGGAATCGGGAGGGCGTCGGGTGCAAAACCCGTCCCGTGCCTTCGCTCTGGCCCAAGAGGCTGCGCGTAGCTCTCGCCAAAATGGCTGAGCAGGAGACAGTGTTGAACTGATCCGGCCAAGCGGTTTCGCAGGCGCAGAGTAGCGGACGGTGTTGAACTCATCTCCTCGGAATGACCTCTTCCCGCGGTCATCCTGAACCGAAGGCGGAGGACCTCGCCTGCTCAGAATGATTTCTTTCCCCGTCGTCCTGAGCCGCTCACCCCCACCCCTGTCATCCAGAGTCGCGGGCCGGAGGCAAAGCCATCCCCCCGTTGTCATCCTGAGGCGCTCAACTCTCCCCATGTCATCCTGAGCGGTGTGCCGGAGGCACGCTGCGAAGGATCTGGGCGGGGGGGCACGTGCACGAGCCCCTCAAAATCGCGGGAGCGGATGAACGGCCCCGCCTGACCCAAGCGGTTTCGGGCGGTGGGTAGGTGCATCCGATGGCGATTCAATTACTCGGAGTAATGCATCATATTCAGGAATCATGATATGATGCGTATGGAGGGCATCATGAAGTCCATGACGATTCATGGCATCGACGATGAGCTGGCGGACCGCATCAAGCGTTTGGCGAAGGCCGAAGGTACGAGTGTCACGGGAACCGTGAGACGGCTGCTGCAGGAAGCCCTGGGCATGAAACCGCGGCCCCGCGGACGGCATCGCGAGCAGTTCGAGCCCTTCCTCGGCGTGTGGTCGAAAGAGGAGGCGGAGGCGTTCCGGCAGGCCATCGCTGATTTCGAACAGGTTCACGAGGAAGATTGGCGATGAAGCGGATCCTCCTCGATACCAACGCCTATGTAGCCCTGCTCACTGGAGACCAAACGGTTCTCGACGTGCTCGCGGCGGCTGACCGTGTGCTGATGTCAGCCATCGTTCTCGGTGAGCTGCATGCAGGTTTCAAAGGGGGTACGAGAGAGCGTGCGAACCGGGAGCTGCTGGAAGAGTTTCTCCGGAGGCCTACGGTTCTCTCGATCGACGTGACGGCCGCCACAGCCGAGGTCTTCGGCGTTGTCAAGCATCAGCTCAAGACCGCCGGCTCGCCAATTCCCATCAATGACGTTTGGATCGCCGCCCAAGCCATCGAAACCGGCTCGTGGCTCGTGACCTATGACCGTCACTTCGAGCGGGTCGCCGGCCTCCTCCTATGGGACGCCTTGCCGGGAACATGATTCCTCCCCAGGGTGTCCGCAGCCACGAGCCAGCATGGCAAACAGGACCACATTAGCGTGGGAACCCGGACCGGTTGCAGGTGTGTTCTCCCCGCAGGGATTTTTCGCTGGCTTCGCCGGCTCTCAATGAACAGCAATCGCACCACGAGGGAGAAAACAGCATAACGTACTGATAACGCGGAACTGCAAGAAACTGTCTGCGAATGCCCGAATTGGGGACGGTGTTCAATATTCCCTCCCCCCGCCCGCTCGGGACGTGTCTCGCGGAGAACGCAGGGAGCGCCGAGAAAGGCAATGGCTCGTCTCGTGCCAAGTCGAGGGCGAAGGCACCCTCCATCTCGGAACGCCCCCCTCGATGTCATCCTGAGCGGTATGCCGGAGGCACATCGCGAAGGAGCTAGGCGGGGGGCCGGAAGGTTTCGTGCTGGAAACGGTCGGTACGGGAAAGACAGAGAGCTCATTTCCCCCACCCAGATTCTTCGTCGGCTTCGCCTCTCAACTAACAGCACTTGGATCATCCGGGAGAAGGGCGCGTAACATACTGACATGTTGCCACTTCGAGAAACCGCAGAAACGGTACCTGCATCCCTGTTCGTCCACCGTCCCGGTGCCCCGTCCCGGGGCATGTGGGTGCTCAGAATGATCTGGTATGACGATGTCAAGGTCTGCGGAGTTATGGAAAGCTGGCTTTGCCACCTTTCCACAGCCTCCGCAGACTCGACGACGAGTTCATCAT
>WGCW01000124.1 GCA_015493585.1 Acidobacteriota bacterium | reverse complement strand
CTGCCGGATCCCGGCATGGACCGGAGCGGGGGCGGAATAGGAATCCCAACGCTGGGTGGCGTGATCTGAGGTCAAGGGGACGGATATCGTGGAACGGGCCCGGGCCTTCTGCAGCGCTCTTCATCGGCGCGCAGCGGTGCGATCACGGGCGGCGTTGATCGTGATTCGTTCCGGCCGTGCGCTCAGGCGGGGAATGCGGGGGGCTCAAAAGAGGAAGTGCGTGGTTCCCGTGACGACGAAACCGGAGCCATCGTCGGGGAAGGCGAGCTCGACACGAATGAGATGGGCGAGGCCGACGTGAGTGAGATCGGCGAGAAGCCCGACACCGAAATCGGTGCGAACCCCACCGGTGCCACGGTCGACACGTCCACCCCAGACGTTACCCGCATCGATGAACGTCTCCATACCCAGGGAAAAGAGGCCAAGGACATCTTCGCGGACGAGCTTGCGCCACTGGACGTTGAGTAACGCACGGCCGGTGCCATCAAAGGCGAAGGGATCCCAGCCGCGCAGGCCGGTGAAGCTGCCGAGGGGAAGTTGGAGCTCGCCGTCGGCGTTGGAGACATTCTCGACCATCAGGCGGCCCTGCCAGCCCTCGAACCCGGTTCGGGCGACGATGAGCTGGGCTCCGGTCCGCCAGTTCTGGGCTCCGCCTTGCTCGAGCCTTCCCGAGGTCCACGCATCGTTGATAAAGAGCCAACGCCCGCGCCGCCAGCCGCGGTGGAACGAGGCGTCGAACGGCTGACGCCAATGGCCATCGCCAAGACCCGGAATTGAATAGGTTGTGTGAACTGAGTAGTTCGGTCCGAGCGCGACATCTTCTTGCGAAGTCCACGCACGAAAACCATGTACGACCTCGTAGTTGTCTGCGACATGTTCAAAACCGAAGCGGGGACCCTCGATGTGTCGGTTAGCAGGGTTGGGATAGGCGTACGGCTGATGGATCCAGTGCCAACGGTCGAAATCGTCGATCTGATGGTCCCACCCAACGATGATCCGGTTGGCGGCGTTCGTCCGCGAGCCCAGCCGCCACCCGCCCCAGACCCGGATCCAGTTGATGGCATGAAGGCCGATCACGGCTTTGGAAGCGCGCGACCACAGGTACTCATCCATCTGTTGGCGAACAAAGCTGACGCCCCACGAGCGTGTACTGTCGAGTGAATAGAAGGGCAGCTTGAGCCAGCCCTCATCGTGAATCCCATCGGTCGTGTCCAGGTGCTCGAGCCACAGTTGTTTCCGGGTCGCCAACAGGTCTGGATCAAGGTAGAAGAAATTCCATTCGTGGCGTGTGAAGGTCGTCTTGTAGCTCACATTGACCTGTTTGCCATATCCCAGGAGATTCTCTTCCCAGATCGTGGCGCCGGTCCGGGTCTTCGAACCAAACATGCTGAACTGGACACCCGCCTGCAAGGTCCACAGATCGTGGGTCCTGACGATGACCTCAACGCCCTTCCCCTTGCGGTGAGCCGTGATCGAGACCGGGTTGAGCCAGCCGAGCTCACGGAGAATCCGGGCGCTTTCCTCGGCCTTGTCCTCGGAGTACCGGTCGCCGACCTTGAAGAGGAGACGGGCCCGGAGGTACGACTCCTTCGTGACGATATGGATCGCATCGGCCGCCCGGTAGAGCCACGAGGAGGTCTTGGGGTTCGACGTGTCAAAGACGTTTTGGCGAACGAACCGGATCGACACGATGGGAAGGCCGTCGAGAGGCGACGTTGGGACGGGCGAACGCGGCGGCGGGGTCCTGGCGGCGGCCATCCCGGCCGCACATGCGAGCATGACAATCCCCAAACCAATCCGGAACGCATACACGCTGATTGCTCCACAGCCTCGTGCGGTGGAGCCTGAGATTTGTGCAGTACGCTCTCGAGGACTCATGATCCACCCGGCCAATCCCTCTCATGATACCTCTTTTGGATAGATCGATCAGACAGGTTCCGTGGAGAGGTTGTTGCGCTGTGCCTCGTCGGCCGGAGGGAGCTTTGGAGCGCGGACTTCAGTCCGCATCTTTTTGTACCAGAACGCGTTGAGCGTACGATGCAGACTGAAGTCCGCGCTCCCTCGGGCGCTCTCCCCGCGAGTGGAGGCCGTACAGAGAGCACCGGTCAATCGAGGGTGCCTCCGGGGGTCTTCTTGCCCGCGGTGAAGAGCAGGCCGACACCCCACGGAGTATCGGGAAAGAGCCGGTCAAGCGAGAAGGCGGCGGTCACAATCGAGACCAGCCAGCGCCGGCGCCCCAGTCCCTTGATGGAGCGTAACGCGGGATCCTCGTCCGGTGGACGATCGAGGGTGAACTTGCGCGCGTTGACCCGTTTGAGGAAGAGACCGTCGTAGAGCCGCATCAGGGGCCATCCCCATCGCCGGATACGGCCTGCAAGGCCTGCCACAGCCAGCGCGTGCCGGAGCGTTGCCTTCGTGTACCTTCTCAGATGTCCGGCCCAGTCGTCCCAGGGTGACCACTGCCGTGGCCCGTGTGGCACGGTCCCGACAATCCGCCCGGTTGGGGTCAGGGTGCGGCCAAGCTCACGGAGCGCCTGAGTGTCTCCGGGGATGTGTTCGAGCGTCTCGGCGGTGCTGATCGAGGGGAAGACTCCATCCGCGAAGGGGAGTGCCGTGATGTCCGCCACGACCGGCAATACCCGCCGGAACACCCCGGAATCGCGCGCACGCCGCCGGGTGACGGCAAGGGAACGCAGGGAGAGATCGGCGGCAACGACCGTCCGGCCGCGCCGGGCGAGGGCGATGGCCAGGGAGCCGACACCGGCCGCACAGTCGAGGTGGAGGGATGGCGTGCCCGGTGCCAGGAGGGCTTTCAAGATCAGCCTCTCACGGTACGCGTGCCGCGGGCCGAAGAACTCCGGATCACGTCCCCATTCGGCCTGCCCCATCGGCGGCTCAGCGGGGTCTGCGGCGAGAAGATGATTCCCGCTTGCGGACCATTCGGGCGACTTCCATCACGCGTTTGCGTTCGCGGAGCTGCCGGGCGTGTTCAGACCGTTTCTTCCACCTGCCGAACAGCTGGGTAAACCAGAGGATGGCGAGCCAGTGCACCATGCCAAGGGGCAGCTTGGTGGCCCGGACACGCGCGCCCCACAGCCGGGTATGCGTGAGATTGGCCTTGCTGAGATCGGCGTGCCGCAAGTCGGACCACCGCAGGTTGGCGCCCTCGAGATCGATCCCGATCGCATCGGCAAATCTCAGGTCGGCGCCCTCGAAGTTGGCTCTCTTCGCCTGAACAAGAATCAGGTTGGTGCCGGAGAGATCCACTCCGGGGGCCAGCGCCCCTTCAAGCTTGGCCTGTTTGAGGTTGGCATGCCGGAAGGTGGCATCGGCGAGCCGTGCCTCCCTGAGATCGGCCCCCTCCAGGTTGGCCTCCCTGAGGTCGGCCTCCTCCAGGTTGGCCCTGCGGAAGTTGAAGGTGCGGAGCTGACAGCCCGTGAAAACCGCTTTACTGAGATCAGCTGAGGCAAATGAGAGCTTGCCGAGCTGTGGGGAGCGAAAGTCAAGCTCGCTGAGATGGGCATCTGCCAGGGTACAGCCGTCAAGGATCGCGTGCAGCAGGCTCGCTCCCCTGAGATCCGCACCGGTCAGGTTGGTGTTGACCAGGGAAGCCTTTTCCAGGTTGGCATGATCGAAGCTTGCACCTTGACACCGTGCATCCGTCAGCTTCGCTCCGGTCAGGCGGGCACCGTGGAAGTTCGCGCCGTGAAGCGAAGCACCCGAGAGGTCTGCGCCGGTGAGATCGGATGTGCTGAGTTGAACGTTGTCGGCCTGTGCGCCGCGCAGAATCGCCCCGTTCAAGTCGAGCCCAACGAGCTCGACGCCATCCATGATGGCTCCCTCCGCGTTGACCTGCGTCAGCACGCTTTCGTCGAATCTCGCGCCGCGCAACACCGTGCTGAGCAACGAGGCGCCGGTCAAATCAGCGCCGTCGAAAATCGCGCCATCGAGCTGGGCGCGGTCCAGTTTGGCACCACGCAACGTCGCACCGCGTAAGACGGTACCGCGGAACGTTGCGCCCTCAAACGAAGCGTTCGAAAGGTCGAGCCCGGAAAGGTTGAGAAAATCCAGGTGCACGCGGTCCAGCCTGGCCCCTTTGAGGGAAGCACCGGCGAGATCGGCGCCCTCGAGAACGGCGTGGGTCAGGTCAGCACCATCGAGTGCGGCGTGCGAAAGGTTGGCACTCCGCAGATGAGCCTTGCTCAGGTCGAGCCCCCGGAGGTCACGCCCGGCAAGGTTAGCGTCGATCAGATCCGGCGCAAGGGCCGGGTGCTGCGCCCGCCACGTCTCCCACGTCCCGTCATCGAGATGCCGCAGGTGGTCCTCGTTCGCCATGGATCTATTATGCCGCTTCGCCGCCGGGAAGGCGAGGAAAAACCAATGGCACAGCACGTTGAAAGTTTGACCGGTTTGACCGGGTTTCCCCTTGTGGTATAAGATAGCCGTGACGGATGTTTCAATGGAGTGGTTGCGACTTGAGGAGGTAGGACAATGCGTCATACGGCGATCGGTCTGGCACTCGTATCATTGCTGACCTTGCCCCTGGTCTCGGCGAACGCGGCGAAACCGGCCCGGAATTCGGTGCCGGGCGTCAAGGGCGTAACGGTAGCCTCGCCTGCAGATCAGACGGTCAACGCCATGTTCTGGCTCGATTCACCCGCCGAGAACGCAACGGTCGCCGGCGCGGTGGAGGTCAAGGGCTGGATCATCGATCCGCGCGGGATCAGCAAGATCGATCTCTACGTCGATGGGGTCTACACGGCCAGTGCAGACCTCAATGAACCGCGGTACGACGTGCTCCAGGCGTATCCGTGGCTTTCGGCGACGATCAACGCCCGCCCCGGATTCAGCACGTCGTTCAATGCCGACAGTTTGACGGACGGCGCCCACGTCATCTTCGTGCGGGTCCGGTTTGCCAACGGCGATCAGGAGGACTTTGGAACGCGAACAGTCATCGTGGACAAGAGCCTCAACCAGTCGCCGTTCGGCGAGATCGATATGCCGGGTCCGGCGCAACCGATGAACGGCGTCTTCCCGGTGACCGGCTGGGCCCTGGACGACAGCAAAGTGACGAAGGTCGAAGTTTTGATTGACGGGCAGACCATTGGGGGCGCCAACATGGGGATGCCCCGTCCGGACATCCACAACAGGTTTCCGGCCGTGCCGGGGAGCGCCGATGCCGGATTCGTACGCATGGTGAACACAACGACGTTCCCAAACGGCGTCCACACGCTCGCCGTCCGGCTGTGGGATGACGAGGGCGCGTCCCGGGTGATCGGGCAACGGTTCGTGCAGATCTTCAACAACGGCCGGAACCTGCCGCCGTTCGGCAGGATCGAGTGGCCGATTGCCAACCACTACGTCTACATCACCGGCTGTTCAAACGGCGCCGCTGGATGGTCCGGCCCAAGCTTCCAGGACACGAGCGAGTGGATGATCGTCTCCGGCTGGGCGCTCGATGTTGGCAGCCGCACCGATCCGGGCGGCGTGGCGTGGCTCGAGCTCTACATCGATGGGAGCGGCCCGCTGCTGAGCACTAAGACAGATGAAGTCTACGCACCGAACCCCTTCAACCTCGACATGAACTACTACGGCCTCGAGCGGCCCGACATCCTCAAGCTCTTCCCCGACGTGCCAAACGCGAAGGACTGTGGCTTCAGATTCGCCGTCAACGTCAAGGACCTGTTGTTCAACCACGGTTTCAACGAAGGGCTCCACTATGTGACGGTTCGCGCCGGCGACGTCGCGGGGTACACGGCCAACATCGCCACGATCCCCGTGATCTTCGACTGTGACAACGATCCGGACATCCCGGCATTCGGCGACATCTACACGCCCACCAACATGGAGCGGGTCAGCGGCACGTACCAGGTCACGGGCTGGGCAACCGACTCGATGGGTTCTGTTCAGAATGTGCAGGTCCTCGTTGACGGCACGTTAATGGGTTTGGCGACCTACGGTACACCGTCACCCGAGGTGCACGAGAACTTCCCGTGGATCCCCTTCAACGTCAACTCCGTTGGCTACACCTATGCTCTTGATACGACCAAGCTGGCGGACGGGCAGCACACCTTGGTCATCCGGGCGGTTGATTACTGGGGGGGCAAGAACTACATCGGTCAGAGGACGTTCGTCGTTGATAACGAGAACTCGGGCCAGTGAGGCGGCGTTCCTGAGCGTCCGGGAGCAATCCTGCTAAAATCGCACCCCGTTACGGCGGGGTGCTTTTTTGCCGCCGCAAACGGAGAACGGCTTGGATAGCGGGAGGACGAGGAAGATGCGTGCACTGTATTTCGAAAACCATGGTCAGACGAGCAATCTTCGCGTTGGCGACAGGCCGCTCCCCGAACCAGGTCCGGGGCAGGTTCGGGTCCGGCTCAAGACGGCGGCGCTCAACCATCTGGACCTGTGGGTGCTCGGCGGGATGCCGGGGATCGAAATGCCGCTCCCGCACATCGGGGGCGCCGACGGCGCCGGTATCGTCGATGCGGTTGGTTCCGGAGTGACGGGGATTAAGGCTGGCGATGAAGTCATCTTCAACCCCGGTCTCTCCTGCGGACGGTGCGAGTTCTGCCGGAAGGGTGAGCAGTCGCTCTGCGTCCGGTTCGGGATCTTGGGAGAGCACGTGGACGGTACTTTTGCCGAGGCAGTCGTGGTGCCCGCGGGCAACCTCGCGCCCAAGCCGGCTCACCTCAGTTGGGAGGAAGCGGCGGCGCTCCCGTTGACGTTTCTGACAGCCTGGCGTATGTTGCTCAATCGTGGCCGGTTGCGTGCGGGAGAGACCGTGCTGATTCATGGGATCGGCGGGGGCGTTGCGCTCGCCTGCCTCCAGCTCGCCAAGATGGCCGGAGCCCGCGTATTCGTCACGTCCCGTTCCGAGGCCAAACTCGAAAAGGCCCGGGAGCTCGGTGCGGATGAGCTCATCGCATCGAGCGCCAACGTCGCGCGCGAGGTCCGGGGGCTGACTGGGAAGCGCGGTGCCGACGTCGTCGTCGACTCGGTCGGTGAGGCAACCTGGATGCACTCGCTCAAGGCTGCGGCCAAGGGCGGAAGAATCCTGACCTGTGGTGCAACGACCGGTCCCAACCCGGCAGAGGAGATTCGTCTGATCTTCTGGAATCAGCTCAGTGTGATCGGCTCGACGATGGGTTCGGATGAGGACTGGCGGCGCATGCTCAGCGCCGTCAACGCGAGCGGTCTCAAGCCGGTCGTCGATACCGTCTTCGCGCTCGAGGACGGCCGCAAGGCGTATGAGCGTCTCGCCGGCGGGGATCAGCTCGGGAAGATCGTACTTGCGATCGAGACGGCGTGAGGGGGCCGGCCGGCCGTTGAGCACCGGGATTGCCACGCCGCGTATCATCCCCCGGCCCGAGCACACGATCTCACGCCGGCAGATCTCATCGGGTGCTCTCAAGGTCCTGTACCGGCTTTCTCACGCCGGCTACACCGCGTATCTGGTCGGGGGCGGGGTTCGCGATCTCCTATTGGGCCGGACTCCGAAGGACTTTGATGTCGTCACGAATGCCCGGCCCCGGGAGATCCGCCGTCTCTTCCGGAACTCGCGAATCATCGGCCGGCGCTTCCGGCTCGTTCACGTGATGTTTCAGGACGGGATCGTCGAGGTTGCTACGTTCCGGGCGAGCCCGGAACCGCCCGAGGCGCCGGACGGGTGGGAAGAGAATGGGAACGGGGACGAGGCACCAGAAGCGTTCGAGGAAACGCCTACCCCCTCCTCCGGGGAGGAGCCCGTCTTCGGGACGCCTGCAGAGGACGCCCTGCGCCGTGACTTCACGGTCAATGCCCTGTTCTACAACATCAGCGATTTTTCGATCATCGATTACGTCGGAGGGATTGAGGATCTTCACAACGGTGTGCTCCGGGTGATCGGCGATCCCGAGACGCGGTTTTTGGAGGATCCCGTCCGGATGTTGCGGGCGCTCGAATATATGGTCCGGCTCGATTTCACGTTAGCTCCAGGAATCGAGGCAGCGATCAAGGCGGTTCGTTCCGGGATTTTGAAAGCCGCGCCGGCACGCCTGGCGTACGAGCTCATCGAAACGCTGCGCTCGGGCGTCAGTGCCGGCATCTGCGAAGCGTGGAGACGCTACGGTTTCCTCGATCTGATTTTCCCGGAGGCCGCACAGGCGGGTCCGGCGCTTGGACCCTTGCTCGCGGTCATCGATCGCTGGTCGAACAAGGACCGGAAGGTGCCCAGCGCCGTGTTACTCGGCGTTCCGTTCCTTCCCGCGTATACCGAGATCCTTCTCCGGGCGACCGCCGGGAACGGCAGAATTAACAATCCGGCGTTGCTCGATGCAATCTCCCGGCTCGTCAACCCATCGGCGCTCCGTCTCCACATCTCCCACCACGATCTTTTCCTGATCCGTCAGGGTCTCTTTACCTTGAGCAAGCTGCGGAAAGCGCCCGAGCGCGCCCGCCAGGTTCAGCGGCTGGTGCGGCAAGAGTACTTCCCGGTCGCCTGGGCGTTCGACTGTCTGGCCGTCGAGGCGGGGTTGTTGCCGGTGGAACCGCACGCGGCGTGGCGGCGGGCCATCGAGCGTCTTGAGGAGAAGAGCGGCGGGCAGGACGGCGGGGAGGACCCGAGGCGCCGTCCGTCCCGGCGCCGGCGCCCGAGGCACCGGAGGCAGACATGAGCATTCCCGAGGAAATCCGCCGCCGCGTTGCCGAGCTCCGTCAGCAGATCCGGCATCACGATGAGCTGTACTACGTCAAGGCGTCGCCCGAGATCCCGGATTTCGAGTATGACCGCCTCCTTGCGGAGTTGATGGAGCTTGAGGCACGGTACCCGGCGCTCGTGACACCGGACTCGCCGACGCAACGGGTCGGCGGCGAGCCGCTGGCCGGGCTCGTTCCGGTCCAACATGCCGTCCCGATGCTCTCACTGGAAAACACCTACAGCCGCCAGGAGCTGAAAACGTGGTACGAACGGATCTGCCGCCAACTCGGCCATGAACCGGACGGCCTCGTCGCTGAGCTCAAGATCGACGGTGTATCGATCTCATTGCTCTACGAGGATGGCCGGCTCGTCCGGGGAGCGACCCGGGGCAACGGGCTGGTCGGGGACGACGTGACGGCCAACGTCAGGACGATCCGGAAGATCCCGTTGACGCTGGAGGGCGCACCGCCACTTCTCGAGGTGCGCGGTGAGGTGTACATGCCCCGCAGCGTTTTTGCCGAGCTTAACCGCCGGCGGCGCGCCGAAGGGGAGCCGGAGTTCGCCAATCCGCGCAACGCGACGGCCGGATCGATCCGTTTGCTCGATTCACGGGAAGCAGCGCGCAGGAAGCTCTCCGCGTGGTGCTATCAGATCGTCCGGACCGAGGGGATCGAGCTTCGCCGTCATTCCGAAGCGATGAAGATCCTGGGAGAGTTTGGGTTTCCAGTCAACCCGGGCTGGACGGTGTGCCACAGCCTGGCGGACGTCGATGCCTTCATCGATCGTTGGGAGCAGGGACGGCACGAGCTCGATTTCGATATCGACGGCATCGTCATCAAGGTCGACGAGCTCGAGCTCCAACGCCGTCTGGGGACCACGGCGCGCGTCGTCCGGTGGGGTGTTGCCTTCAAGTATCCGCCTGAGGGGAAGAAGACCCGGGTGCGCGGCATTACCGTGCAGGTGGGGCGGTCAGGTGTGCTCACCCCGGTGGCGGAGCTCGAACCGGTGCGCATCGCGGGTTCGACCGTCTCACGCGCGACGCTCCACAACTTCGAGGAGCTGGCGCGTCTCGATGTCAGGGTCGGCGATACGGTGTGGGTCACCAAGGGGGGCGAGGTCATTCCGAAAGTCATTGCCGTCGATCCGGCGGGACGCCCGCCGGACGCTACGCCGTTCCCGGTGCCCGAACGGTGCCCGGTGTGCGGGACCCCGGTCGTCGACGACCCCGCCGAAGTCGCCATCCGGTGCCCGAACCGCGCATGCCCGGCCGTCATCTCGGGACAGCTCAAACACTTCGTGTCGCGCGGAGGCATGGACATCGAGGGGCTCGGCGAGCGATCACTCAACCAATTGCTCGATGCGGGGCTGGTGACCGATCCCGCCAGCCTGTGGGAGCTCGATGAGGCTCGGGTAGCCGCGCTCGACGGTTGGGGTGCCGTTTCGGCCGCCAACCTGCACCGGAGTCTCGAGGAAGCCAAGGGCCGCCCGCTGCACCGGCTCCTGTTCGCCCTCGGCATCCGGCACGTGGGCGAGAAGGCCGCACGCATCCTGGCGCAGCGTTTTGGATCGCTCGACGCACTCCAAAACGCAACGGTTGAGGAGCTCGAGCAGATCGGCGGCGTCGGACCGGTGATCGCCCGTTCCGTCACGAGCTGGTTTGCCGATCGCGAGCATGCCCGTCTGATCCGCCGTCTCGTTGCCCTGGGCGTCAACACCGTTGAGCCGGAGATGTCCTCCGGTGAAAAACCGCTCGCCGGATTGACGTTTGTGCTGACGGGGACGCTCTCCAGGCCGCGGGACGAGATCCGGCGGAGGCTCGAAGAGCTCGGCGCTCATGTCGCCGGTTCCGTTTCGCGCAAAACGTCGTACCTCGTGGCTGGGGAGAACCCGGGCAGCAAGCTCGACAAGGCCGGCCGCTTGGGTGTTGCGATATTGTCCGAACGGGAGCTCGATGAGCTGATCAGGGCGAAGGGAGGGGAGGGGTTATGAAACCGGTGATTTTTCTTGTCGATGACGATGAGGGCTCACGTGACGCGATGCGGCGGGCACTGGCCCGGGTCGGGTACGAGGTCGAGCCGTTCGTGGAGGCGGCCAAAGCGCTCGAACGGATCGAGGCCGGTGACCAGGTCGACGTCGTCATCTCCGATGTCAGGATGCCCGGCATGGACGGGTACGAGCTGCTCCGCCGGGTGCGAGCCGTTCGTCCCGCGTTGCCGTTCCTGTTGGTCACGGCATATGGAGACATCGACGATGCGGTCTCGGCGTTGCAGGAGGGTGCCGATGATTACCTGACAAAACCCGTCAAGATGCAGGAGCTCCGCCGGCGCGTCCAACTCCATCTCGAACGCCGGGCGCTGACCGACGAGAACAAACGGCTACGAGCGCGGATCGACAAGACGTTCGGATTCGAGCAGATCGTTGGTCACTCACAGGCGATGGAGGAGTTGTTCGAGCGGATGCGTGTGGCGGCCCCCGCACCGTCGACGGTGCTGATTGTGGGAGAGTCGGGAACCGGCAAAGAGCTCGTGGCGAATGCGCTCCACGAAAGCTCGCCGCGTGCAGGAGGGCCTTTCATCCCCGTCAACTGTGGTGCCATCCCTGGCGAGATTCTCGAGTCCGAGCTCTTCGGGCACGAGCGAGGCGCGTTCACCGGGGCTCATCAGAAACGGATCGGTCTGATCGAAGCGGCGTCGGGAGGGACGCTCTTCCTCGATGAGATCTCGGAGCTCTCCGCGGAGCTTCAGGTCAAGTTGCTGCGTGTGCTCGAACAGCGGAAGATCGTCCGGGTCGGCGGAAATCTCGAGATTGACGTCGATTTCCGGCTCCTGGCCGCTACGAACCGGAATCTCGAGGCGTGGGTCCGGGAGGGGCGGTTCCGGGAGGACCTGTACTACCGGCTGAAAGTCGTGACGCTGACCATTCCACCGCTCCGGGAGCGTCCGGACGATATTCCGCTGCTGGTGCAGCACTTCATCAGCAAGTTCAACGAGGACCTCGGGAGGTCGGTGACGGGCGTACACCCCGCCGTGCTGTCAGCGTTCAAACGCTACCAGTGGCCGGGAAACGTGCGAGAGCTGCGAAACATCGTCGAATCGCTCGTATTGTTTGCCCGTGGCGACGAGATCGGGCTGGAAGATCTTCCTGTCGAGCTCAGAATGCCCAACATCACGCCACCTTCACAACCGGCAGCCGAGTGGCAGCCCAGGCCGATGGCTGAGATTGAAAAGGAAGCGATTTTAAGAACGCTCGAGCACACCAACGGTCATCGTGCCCGTGCCGCCCAACTGCTCGGGATCGGCTTGAGAACCCTCCAGCGCAAGCTCAAGGAGTACGGAGAAGTCTCCAGCCGGGAGTAAGCCACATCCCCCATGCCCGCCAGGCGGAACACCGTGGAGTGGGAGCGCCCGGGCTACTGCGACCCGGCCGGCTGCCGTGCGAGCCGGCGGCCGAGCAGAATCGAGAGCTGCCGGTCGAGCGGGAGAACCCGGCTGTGCGGCGCCTTTCCCTTCTCCCACGGCCAATGGATAACAGCGATTGGGCTGGAGTAGACCGGGACACCGGATTGCAGCGCCGATGTGATTACCCGGGTCCGTACACCCCGTTGCGCCTTCAATCCGATGAGGCCCTGGGTGGCTCTGTGCGGCATCCCGCCGGCGCCGATGGACGCCTGAAGCTCGGCCAGTTGATACTGCACCCTGCCCAACGGCGAATTCCATTGAGCCCGCCTGGCCTCAGTCGCCGGGTCCAAATGGGCCGGAACCAGCATGTTCAGGTGGAGGCTGAAGTGAGGATGCTGGGCCCAGACCGGTACCGCCAGGACCATCACGATGCTCAAAACGATCAACCTGCGCATCTTGCCATCCCCCCTTTCCTCTCATCCCCATTCTCAATATATGCCCCTGGGTGCTCACCCGCCACAGAGTTATGCCACAATGTGGCGGGAGCGTGATCATGGGAAAACGATTGGCATATGTCATAAGAACCACACTCGCCTTCCTGTGCGCTGTCCTGACGGCCTTCACTGGCACGGCTGCGACGCAGGGCACAACGCCGGCAGGCCAGCAGGCCGATACGGTCGATTACGACATTCAGGTCAAGCTCGAGCCGGCCTCTCACCGTCTCGATGGCACCGAGGTCGTCCACTGGACAAACCGGACACGTACACCGACCAACGAGCTCTGGTGGCACCTCTATCTCAACGCCTTCGCCAGTTCGAAGAGCACCTTCATGAAGGAGCTGGACGGGAACAGTCTGCGGGGCGGCAAGGTCAAACACCACTCCTGGGGATGGACCCGCATCACGGCTCTCACGCTCGATGATGGTACCGACCTTATGCCGCGGCTGACGTTTGAACGTCCGGACGATGGAAATCCGGATGATTTCACGGTCGCCAAGGTCACGTTGCCATTTGCCGTCAAGCCTGGCGCGTCGGTGACGATCCATCTCCATTTCCTCGCACAGCTCCCGAAGGTCATCGCACGAACCGGCTGGGCCGGTCAGTTCTACCTCGTCGGCCAGTGGTTCCCGAAACTGGGCGTCTACGAGGGGGTGGGCGTCCGTGGACGAACATCGGCAGCGTGGAACTGCCATCAGTTTCACGCCAACTCAGAGTTCTACTCCGATTTTGGAACGTACAACGTCTCGGTGACCATTCCCGATGGTTGGGTCGTTGGCGGGGGCGGTGTCGAGGTTGGACGCGAGAAGATCGCGGAGGGAACTTCCCGCGAAATCCGCGTCACCTTCCGCGATCCTCGAGTGCACGACTTTGCCTGGACGGCGGCCCCGGCCTCGTTGATGGCTGTGATCACCCAGAAATTTGATCCGACGCGGGATGTACCGCGCGATTGGCTGGAAAACGTCGCGAAGCTGCTCCACAGAAGCACGGCGGATCTCCAGCTCCCACCAGTTCGCCTGCGCCTGCTGATCCCCCGGTCCCAAGTCGCCCTCGCCAACCGGATGCTCAATGCGGCGCGCCTGGCGATGGCGTGGTACGGGCTGCACTACGGTCCCTACCCGTACCCCCAGCTGACGATCGTTTCACCGCCGGTGACCGCCCGGGAAGCCGGTGGCATGGAGTATCCGACGTTCATTACGACCGGGGCAAGCCGCTGGATGCTCTATCCGCCGGCGAAATGGGCACCTCTCATCGAGATCGTGACGATCCATGAGTTTGGTCATCAGTATTTTTATGGCATGTTGGCGTCAAACGAGTTCGAGGAGGCCTGGCTCGACGAGGGGTTCAACAGCTTCGCCGAAGCGTCGTGTGAGGCGGCAGTCATGAAGGACCACCTGGCCCCCGATGTGCCGTGGTTCAAACCGTGGGTGTCCGACCGCATGGCACTGCTGTTCCGGAAGCTTCCCGTCCAAATCGACCGGTACTCATGGAAGTTTCGAGCACGCAGGGACTATTTCACGGCGAGTTATCAGAAAACGGCCGTTGCTCTCGAAACGCTGAGAAACCTCGTTGGGCCCTCGACCTTCGCAACTGCCATGCGCACCTATGCCGAACGGTTCCGCTTTCGCCACCCGTGCGGCGACGATTTCTTCAAGACGTTCAACGAGGTGGCCGGCGCCGACTACGGCTGGTTCTTCAAACAGGCGTTCCGGGCCGAGGAGAAGGCCGATTGGAGCATCCTCGGTGTCCGGCAGCACCGGATCAAGAAGCTCAAGGGGTACCGGTGGACCGGAACCGGCTGGGTTGCCGCCCCAACCAGTGCCGGTGCGTCCACGAAGAAGGACCCCGCTACACCGTCTCCTCAGCCCGCCAAGGCCGCCGCGGGGTCCCCGCACAGCAAATCCACGAAGATGGCGCCCAAGAACCGCTGGAACGTCAAGGTGTCCCTCGGCCGCCCCGGATCGTTCATCGGACCGGTCAAGGTCGAGATGATCTGGGCCGATGGCTCCAAGACCTTTCGGACATGGGACAGCACCACACGGTGGACGGTCTGGACGATCGAGTCGCCCCAGCGGCTCAAGCAGGTCATCATCGATCCGGACGATCAGTGGCTCCTCGAAACCAACCGGACCGACAACTACTGGAGTGATCACCGGCTGCCAGGCGCCGTTTCTCACCGCCTCTGGGCGATTCTGGCACCAGCCCACCTGTTGAACCTTCTTGAGCTTCCGTGGAGTTGAGATGAGCGTTCATGACACCACTGTTTCGCCGGCCTGGGGTTTTCACAACGCGTTGCGCCTTTGGCGCGTCGTGCTCGCGGTTTGGATCGTGCCGCTGGTGTTGGCCGTTCCGGGATGGATGATCGCCCACGGATTTCTGGGGCGCGTTCTTGGCTCCCTTCCAACGTCAGCCGGCGCGCAGGCCGACCTCCCGCTGATTCTGATGCAGGCGGTCCACACCGCGGGACCGGCCTTGGCTGTATGGATCGTCACGGCTCTAGCCGCTCTGTGGGCGTGGACAGTCGCCTGGCATGCCGGCGTCGCGTCGTGGGGGGTCTGGGCGACGGGGAGGCCGGTGCGGCTGGGCGAGATCGCCGGGTACGGCGTGCTGCGCTGGTGGCGGTACGCTCGCCTCTCACTGACAGCGCTGGCCGGACTCGTCCTTCTCGGGACCGGCGTCACAGTTCCGCTGTTCGCCGCGGCCCACGCTGCCCGGCGTCACCTCGCCGAAACCAGGATGGTCAACCTGGAGCTGGCGGCGATCGGCCTTGCCATCATCGTCAGCTGGATCTGCTGGACTGCCACGCTCCGCGGGGCGTGGGAGCTGGCGCGGCCCAACCGGCGGTCGGCGGTCGTCGCATGGCTCCGGGGTTTTGGTGGCGTGTTCCGTCAGCCGGTGCGCTCGCTGGGAACGGTGCTCCTGTGGGGTGTCGCCGGTGAGGTTTTCACCGTGGCACCGGTGCTCCTGAAGCTGCACGTTCAGGCAATGAGGGGAACACCGGGGGGACTTGCCGCCGGCGTGCTCCTCGCCCTTTTGGCCGCGTTCTGCTGGGTCGCGCTCTACCTCTCATTCGCCCCCGTCTCTGGTCTCATCATGCAGGCGGAAGAGGAGAAAGCTCCTGCACCCGCACCAAAGCCCGCTGATCACGAAGCTGACGCACACGAGGCGGTCGCGTAACCCGGGAACCTCCCGGGTCTTGGCAGACTACGCACCCTTTTCCGTGACGAATTCGGCGATCCGCGTGGCGGCTTCGATCAGGGTCTCGCGGCTGCAGGCGAAACTGATCCGAATGGCGCCTTCGACACCGAACGCGGCTCCTGGAACCACTGCCACTCGCTTCGTCCGCAAGAGCTCTTGTGCAAAGGACGTAGAATCGGGCGAGGAGAGAATCCGGGGAAAGGCGTAGAAGGCGCCCTCCGGCATCGAGCACGCAACGCCGGGGATCTCATTGAGCGCGCCAACGACGAGGTCCCGTCGCGCCTGATACTCGTTGCGCATCGCCTCGACGGCATCCTGGGGACCGGTCAGGGCTGCCAGGGCTGCATACTGCGAGATGGAGCATGCGTTCGATGTCGTGTGCGACATGAAGCGTGTGACGGCGTTCATGAGCTCCGGCTGGCCCACGGCCCAGCCGATTCGCCATCCGGTCATCGCGTACGACTTCGACGCCGAGCCAACGATGGCGACGTGTTCGGGCGCACGCTCGAGCCACGGGACCGCCGTGGCGTGGGGTCTTCCATCAAAGACGAGATCCTCGTACGTCTCGTCAGAGACAACGACGCCTCCGCGCTGGGCCACAGCCTCAACGATGGCGTCCAGCTCATCCTGGACGAGGGCAGCACCGGAGGGGTTGTTCGGGAAGTTCAAGATCAGGAGTCTGGTCTTCGGCCCCCATTGGTCCATGATGGATGCCACATTGGGATGGAATCCCCGGCCCGCCTCACATGGGACGATCACCGGATGTCCCCCAGCGAGACGCACCATCTCGGGGAACGAAACCCAGTACGGCGACAACACGATCACCTCATCGCCGGGTTCCAGCATCGCCAGGCACATCAGCGCCAGAGCATGCTTCGCCCCGTTGGTGATCACGACCCGGCCAGGATCGACCGGAACGCCGCCGCGTTGGCTCATCCGTTCGGCCACGGCCGTCCGCAGCTCTGGAATGCCTTCGGTTTGTGTGTAGCGGGTATGCCCGGCCTCGATGGCCCTCGCGGCGGCCTGCCGGATCTCACGTGGCGTATCGAAGTCAGGCTGGCCAGCGCCAAGATCGAGCACTGTTTCGCCTGCGCGTTGCAGCCGGCGGGCCTCGGCCATGACGGCGGCGGTTGGGGACATGTGAACTTGCATGAGAAGGTGGTTCATGTGCATAGGGTGCATCATGCCAGAAGCCGGTACAATGCTCAATACGAGGAGGTGTCCCATGAAACCGCTTGGCCGGCACAGCGCACGGCTCAAGGAGCTGCGCGCCCAGATTCGCCGGCGTCCCGAAGGTGTTGTGATCGTCGATGGTCTCCGGATCATCCGGGATCTCGTCCGGTGGGAGATTCCGCTCGTGGAGCTCTTCCTTTCCGAGGATCTCGCTGAAGGGATCATTGACGAAACCTGGGTCCGCAAGGCCAAAACGGTTTGGACCGTTGCGCCAACCGTCATGGAAGATCTTGCGCCAACCCGGCACCCTCAGGGCGCGGTCGCTATCGTTCCCGAACCACAACATGCGCGATGGTCCGCCCGGCGCGGCGTGGGCGTCTACCTCGATCATGTTCAAGATCCCGGCAATGCCGGTGCCATCATTCGTGCCGCGGCGGCGCTTGGTGCATCAGCCGTCCTCCTTTCTCCGCAATGCGCCGACCCATTCTCTCCGCTTGCAGTCCGTGGGGCTGCAGGCGCTGTATTCCGGATCCCCATCGAGCGCAACGTCACCGCCAAGGACGCCGGGATGCGTGTTCATGAGCGGGGGGGCAGTGCGTGGGCGACCGCTACGGGAGGAACTGAGCTCGCATCCTGGAGGCCACGATTCCCCTGTCTCCTTCTCTTCGGCTCTGAAGGCCGGGGGCTTACCGTGGAGGCGCTCGAGCTTGCGGATGGAACGGTCAGCATCCCGCTCGAACGTGGAATCGAATCTCTCAACGTCGCCGTTGCCGCCGGCATCGTGCTGCAGACGATCCTGCTGCGGACCTGGTCGGGAGAACCTATATTGGAGATGAGGGAATGAAGATGAACGGCCCTCGCACGGTGTATGTCCTCTGAGGCTGATCGCGAGGCTAACCTTATGACAGGGAGGTTCACATGATCGATCGTGCTGTTCTGCGGCGGTTGCGCCGGCTCACCGAAGGAGAACCAAAGACCCTGACAATGTACCTGGATATCGACCAGAATAAGGCGTCGAACCGGCGGCGCGGGTTCGAAACCCAGGCGGAGGCGATGCTCAAAGAGCTCAGGTCTGCCAACCCGGACGATCCGGAGCTGTCCGAGGCCGCCGAGCGCGCCATGCGTGTGATCACAGACATGGAACCGAGCGGCCGGACCGCCCTCGTCGTTGTCAACCCCTCGAAGGAGCTTGCCGAGGTGCATCAGGTCCGCGTCGCGATGCCCCCCTCCGTTCACTGGAGACGGGGTGCGCATCTTCGCCCAATCGTCGAAGCGCTGGACGAGCATGAACGGTACGCCGTTGTCCTCTCCGACAAGAACCGGGCGAGGATCTTCACAGTCTTCATGGGCGAAATCACCGAGCATACCGACCTGATTTCGCCCACCTCGATGAAAACCCAAACGACCGGAACGGACCACTGGTGGTCCCAGAAGCGTTTTCAGCGCCGGCACGAGCATGAGGTCACTCTCCACGTGAAACGTGTCGTCGACGCGCTCTACGATCTGTCCCTGAGAACGCCCTTCGACAGGCTCCTCGTAGCTGGGCCGACGGAAGCCGCCTCGGAGCTTGCCCGTCTCCTCCCCACGCGACTCCACGGGAAGCTGGTCAAGACACTGAGCATGTCCGTCTCCGCTGCACCTCAGGAGGTCCTTGAACGGACCATTGAAACGCAGCGAGAGATCGAACGTGAACAGGAGCTCGAACAGGTCGAAGGGCTCTTCTCCGAGCTGCACGAAGGGGGCAAGGCGATCGCGGGTATGGAACCGGTCATCGAGGCCGCAAACCAGGGCCGGATCTGGAAGCTCTTCTATGTCAAGGGGCTGGAGGCCAGCGGTGCCGAGTGTCCTGCCTGCGGTGCCATCGCCGCGCATCCTGACCAGAAGTGCCAGCTCTGCGGTGCATCAACCAAGCCGGTCGACCATCTCGTCGACCGGCTGACCCAAGCCACGATCGGCATGGGCGGGCAGGTCGAGGTCGTTGACGGACCGGCAGCGAAGAAGCTCAAGGAGGTCGATGAAATCGCCGCCCTTCTCAGGTACTGAGCACCACGTGCCCCCAGCCGGCAGACGAGCCAGCGGGCGGGAGGGCTCCTGCCCCTTTTCCAGTCCTACGCCGTCCGCCCGCACACGCAACGCCTTCTGAGATTGTCGTATGCGTTACACTGGTTGGGTGACACAAGACGATAGCCGCGGATCCGTTCTTGCCGTCGACGATGACCCCGCCGCGCTCGAGGCGCTCGCCATCGCTCTTGGAGAGCTCGGGTACGACGTTTGGCAGAGTCTCGATGGCGAGACGGCCCTGACACTCGCTGCCGAACGGCAGCCGGACGTTATCTTGCTCGACGTGCACATGCCGGGAATGGACGGCTACGAGGTGTGTCAGCGTCTCACGAACACGGAAGCCACGGCGCTGATCCCTGTGGTCTTCCTCACAGGTGAGACGAGCCGCGAGGGCCGCCTGAAAGGGCTGGAAGCAGGCGCCACCGATTTCCTCCACAAGCCGTGTGATCTCACGGAGCTCGAGGTCCGGGTCAGGAACCTCGTTCGTTTCCGCAGGCTGACCGAGGACCTGGATTCAGCCGAGCGCGTCGTTTTTTCCATCGCCAAGGTCATCGAGGCCCGCGACGAGGGCACCGGCGAACACTGCGACCGGCTCAGCCGGATGGCCTCTGAGCTGGGGCGCGCGCTCGACCTTGATCAGGACGCCATCGTCGCACTTGAGCGAGGTGGCTACCTCCACGACATCGGTAAGGTCGGCATCCCAGACGCCGTGCTTCTCAAGCCGGGGCCGCTGACCGATGAAGAACGTGAAATCATGCGGCGCCACGTCATTATCGGCGTCGAGATTTGCCAGCCGCTGCGGACGTTGCGTCACGTATTGCCGATCATTCGTTACCACCACGAGCATTGGGACGGCTCCGGATATCCAGACGGCCTCAGGGGCGAGGAAATTCCGCTGCTGGCCCGGGTCTTCCAAGTGACGGACGTTTTCGACGCCCTGACCAGCGACAGGTGTTACCGCCGTGCCCTCCCGGTTTCACAGGCGCTCGAGATTATCCACGATGAAACCGTCAACAAGGCATGGTGGGATCCGGCGATCGTCCACGTCTTCACAAACCTCGTCAAGTCGGGGAAGCTGCACGTGCACGCCCAACAATGACCTCAAAACCGTGGAATGTGGCGCCTCAAGCAAGCCGGAAGGACCGGTTCGGTGGACCAGCTCGGGCCGGTTGTATTGGGACTGTCGTCCTCCTCGCGCTCATGCTGTTCGTTGGCTTCATCTTCCTCAATCCCGGTGTTCGCTGGACGATGCGGCGGGCACGGGCGCGTCTTGAGCAGTCGCTGCCGCAGGATTTGCCGGCAGCCGACCGCGCCCGTCTGGAGAACGATCTCAACCGGTTCTTCACGGCCGTGGGCCACCGGCCGGATGACACGAAACGGATGGGACAGTTTCTTGGAAGAGTGCAGCGGATCCTCGACGACGGGCGGGTAACGGTCCCCGAGGTGCACGCCCTGACCCATTTCCTGGAACGGTCGTTACCAGCAGAGCATGCCGATGACTGAGCGGTTTCGTTTAGAGTCCCCGTTCGACCCGGCTGGAGATCAGGCAGCCGCGATCAAACGGTTGGTCCGTGGCATCGAGGAGGGGCTTGCCTGGCAGACACTCCTCGGCGTCACAGGCTCGGGAAAGACTTTCACGATGGCAAAGGTCATCGAGGCCACCAACCGCCCGACGCTGATCCTGTCGCACAACAAGACGCTCGCGGCCCAGCTCTACCAGGAGCTGGCAGCTTTTTTCCCATCGAACGCCGTTGAATATTTCGTTTCGTACTACGACTACTACCAGCCTGAGGCGTACCTGCCGTCCAGCGACACCTACATCGAGAAGGAGACGTCGATCAACGAAGACATCGAGCGGTTGCGGCTCTCCGCGACACGCTCGCTCTTTGAGCGGAGAGACGTCGTCATTGTCGCTTCGGTCAGCTGTATCTACGGGCTTGGCTCCCCCGAGGCGTACTACGGCATGATCCAGCTCTTCGAGGTCGGGAACCGGGAACCGCTCGAGAACATTCTCCTGCAGCTCGCCAAGATGCAGTACCAGCGGACGAACCTCGATCTAGCGCCGGGAACGTTCCGGCTCCGCGGCGATACACTCGAGATTTACCCGCCGTACGACGATACGGCAGTCCGGATCTCGTTCTGGGGTGACGAGGTAGAAACGATCGATCGGATCGATCCGGTCCGGGGGAGCGTCGTTGAACCCGCACAGCGGCTGCCGATTTATCCGAGAACGCACTACGTTACGCCGAAGGAGCAGCTTCTCAAAGCGATCCGTGGCATCCGCACCGAGCTCGACGAACGCCTCGGAGAACTCAAGGCGCAGGGCAAGCTCCTCGAAGCACAACGTCTTGCGCAACGCACGTTGTTCGATCTAGAAATGCTGACGGAGCTCGGGTATTGCCAGGGGATCGAGAACTACTCACGCCACCTGACGGGCCGCGCCCCCGGCGAGCCGCCGCCCACCCTGCTTGACTACTTCCCAGCGGACTTCTTGCTGATCGTCGACGAGTCCCACGTCACGATCCCACAGGTTCGTGGCATGTTTCACGGCGATCGTTCACGGAAGCAGACCCTCGTCGAGCACGGCTTCCGGTTGCCCTCGGCGCTGGACAACCGGCCTCTCACCTTCGACGAGTTCATCGGCCGGATCAACCAGGCCGTGTTCGTCTCCGCCACCCCCGGTCCGTGGGAGCTGGAACAATGCGGGGGCGAGGTGGTCGAACAACTGATCCGGCCAACGGGGCTGCTCGATCCAGCCGTCGAGGTCAGGCCCGCGAAGGGCCAGGTCGACGATCTGCTGGCCGAAGTCCGCAGCGTCACGGCCCGCGGTGAACGGGTGCTCGTGACGACGCTGACGAAGCGGATGGCCGAAGACCTGACCGCCTACATGGCCGAGGTTGGGATCAGGGTTCGCTATCTCCATTCTGAGATCGGCGCCCTCGAGCGGACCGCGATTCTCGCCAGCCTGAGGCGGGGCGAGTTCGATGTCCTGATCGGGATCAACCTCCTGCGGGAAGGGCTCGACCTGCCGGAGGTCGCTCTGGTTGCCATTCTCGATGCCGACCAGGAGGGATTCCTGCGGTCCGAGACCTCGTTGATCCAGACGATCGGCCGGGCCGCCCGCAATGTCGAAGGACGGGCGATCCTCTACGCCGACCGGATGACCGGATCGATCACGCGCGCCGTCTCCGAAACGAACCGGCGGCGCCAGCGCCAGGCTCAGTACAACACCGAGCACGGCATCGAACCGCGAACGATCGTCAAGAACATCGCCGATCCGCTCGTCCTGATGTCAAACCTCGACTACGCCGGACCGGGAGGGCAACCAAGCCTCGTCGCGGAACCTGCACCGGGTGAGACGCCGGAAAATGCGTCTTCACTCCACGCCCTGATCAGCGAGATGCAAAAAAGAATGCGTACCGCAGCGAAGAACCTGGAGTTCGAGGAGGCGGCACGCCTGCGCGACCGGATCACGGAGCTGAGGAACCGGACGATTTACAAGAGCGATCCGTGATCGATAGGCCCCTGGCCTGAAACGCAGGCCACGACAGGACCCGGTTCCGGAGCACATCTTCGAACGAACTGGGTCATCGCGGAGGATCTATCCCTCGTTGATGCGTTCGAGCTCCTTCGGGCTCAAGAAGAGCGAGGGGTCGTACGGCTGCGTTGTCACCGTGATGTGGTCGACGGCGGTATGGCCCCCCTCAGTGCCACGTTCGCCTTGCAGGGCGATGATGACCACGTAGGTCGGGAGACGGAGACCGGCAGCAACTGTGTGTTTGAGAAATTCGTAACGCATCCCTTCAGCGGCGATTGCAAGATACTTCTTGGGCGGAAGGAACTGCGCCACGATCACGTGATACGTCTTCGGATCGACGAGGACGCTCCACGTCGTGTTCATGATCGGCGAGGTGAAGAAGTTGCGCGGAACCTCGACCTGAAGCTTGAGGACCGGCTTCTTGCGCCATTTCGTTCTGCTCACGGAGATGATTGTGACTCCTGGTTCCTGAAGCGAGAACGGGAGCAGCTCGGCAAAGAGCTTATTGTTGAGCGTCCCAGCAGCCATCGTTGGCGTTTGGGGACGCTTGTCCTCCTTGCCGCGAATCGTGGCCCAGCCGTACCGGCCATCGAAACCGATGATGACCGACGGGTTGAGCTGGAGCCGGCGCTGAAGGATGGATGCAGGGTTGATCCACGCGGTGAAGGCCCGCTTATGGACGACACCATCCGAGGTTGTCTCTTCTTCACGAACCTTGAGCTGCACCACCGGCCCCCCGCGCTTGACGGGTTTCACAGTTGCGGCGGCGATCATCTTCTGGAGGAGCGCTTGGTGGCTTGCATCCGTTGCGGCCTGAACCGGGACGGCAAGCGCTCCGGTGAGGATCAACAGAAAAAGGGCTGAGCACAAACGTTTCATCGAGGGCCTCCTGGGCATGATGCCGGGCGGCATCTTACCATGAACAAGAACGAGCTATGCGCCAGCGATGCCGCTGGTTCACCGGGCCCGCTGTGACCCGCGTCGCGCGCTGTCCTCACCGTTGAGGACGTGGTGTCTCCCCCAGCGCAGCGGTGCGTGGATGAGGTCCGTTTGACGAGCGGGTGCCCCGGATCACCGAGGGTGCGCATCTCCTGGCCGAGCCCGCTGAGGCTCAATTTCAGCCTTACCGGAGGAGCCGTTCGTAGAGCCTGGCATAGGCCTCGATCATCGCGGGAATCGAGAAGGTCGTTTCGATCCGTTTTCGGCCGGCGCGGCCCATGATGTGAGCTCGATCGGGATCGGCGAGAAGAGCAAGGATGGCGCGGGCCAGCGGTTTGGGCTCGCCCGGGGGTACCAGGACACCCGTCACGCCGCCAGCAACGGCGTCGGGGAGGCCTCCCGTCCTGCTTGCGACGACGGCCAAACGGCAGGCCATCGCGTCGAGCACCGAGGTTCCGAGACCTTCTGCACGCGAGGGCTGGACGTAAAGATCACACGCCTTGATCCAGCCGGCGACATTGTTCTGGAAACCCGCGAAGAACACCGATCCAGGAGGCAGACCGGAGGCGATCTTCTCGAGGCGCGGCCGTTCGGGGCCATCTCCGACCAGGACGAGCGTTGCGTTCGGTTGTTCCTGCAGCACGGCGTTCCACGCGTGAAGGAGGACTTCAATTCCCTTTTCGGGGCTCAGCTGAGCGACGCATCCAACGATCGGTTGGTGAAGCCCGTACCCGCCCAGGTCAACGGCCGTTGCCCGATCGAGCATGTCGAGATCGACGGCGCTGGGGATGACATGGAGCCGATCGGGCGGCGTACCGGCAGCGCTGAGCTCAGCGGCGATCGCATGCGAGATGGCAACGTAGGCAGCCGCGGCGCGACGGTACTTGGCACTATGACGAACGGGGAATGCAACTCTCCGGGTGTGAACGATCCTGATGTGAGGACGGAGTCTGGCGGCCAGAGAGGCGAGGGTCAGGGCGGGCGAGGTGTGAGCGTGCACGATGACGCGTTGCTCTCCGCTGGCCAGCGCAGCAAGCTTGATCAGGTGAGCCGGATGGTAGGCCGGGCCCTGGCGCAACGGCCTGAACGGGAGACCGGCTTGCCCGACACGCTGGGCGAGCGGTGATCCCTGAGGTGCCATGATCAGTTGCCGCCACCCCCGTGCCGCAAGGCCCCTGGTGAGAAACCATATCTGCCGCTCGCCGCCGCGCCACCCGTGCTCCGTCGAAAGATGCACAATCAGTGGCGGGGTCAACGCCTGTGCGGGTTCGTTGCGTGGCGCCATACACGCTGAGCTTACCGTTTCCTGCTTCGTTTCTCCACGGGAGCGCTGACATGGATGTTTCTTCAACATTGATAAGGAACACATAAGATCTGGTTTTCTTCAAAAACAGGACTTGACATATTAAAACTCAGGTTTTATATTATGAGCGTCTGGAGATTTGAGAAAGGAGGACCAGAAAATGTCACAGATCACTCGTTGGGAACCGCTCCGTGAGATGGCAACCTTGACCGACCGGATGAACCGCCTCTTCGACGAGGTGTGGGGCCGTCCGCTCCGCCGCGGTGCGGAGGAAGAAGGCGCCATGATCGGCGCATGGGCGCCTGCTGTCGATGTCCTGGAGACCAAGGATGGCCTGCAGCTGACGGCTGAGCTTCCGGGGATTGATCCCAAGAACGTCGAGGTGACGGTCGAAAATGGCGTCCTTGCACTCCGCGGTGAGCGGAGCTTCGAAAAAGCCGCTGAAGGTGAGACGTACCATCGGGTGGAGCGCGTCTACGGGACGTTCGAACGCTCCTTTACGCTTCCGACCTCCGTGGATCCTGACAAGATCAAGGCACAGTTCAAGAATGGCCTGTTGACCCTGACGATTCCGAAGCGCGAAGAGGCCAAGCCAAAACCGATCAAGATCCAGGTTGAGTCGAAGTAAACACGCGAAGCGGAACTGACTCCTTGCGAATCGGCGGGCCGTAAGGCCCGCCACTTTGTGTCTGGCCACCGGCGCATGCAGGGTCAGCACCCCGCGATGACATTCAGGGTGCCGGAGGCATGGAAGGAAACAAACACCGTGGTGGACGTCATCAATCCTTGCCACGTGGCATCACCACACTCCAGCAAGCGTACTCCGCCTGCGACGTCACAAACCGGATGATCAACGACATGGGTAGAGATGATCAGCGGCAAGGGCGTTGCGCTGCCGCGAGGGCCAACGAGGATCCAGAGATCCGAAGGCGGCAGCTTCGGCTTCACCCCAAGAAATGGCCGGAACTGCACGTTTTGTCCCAGAAGGTGGGCGAGATGGCGACTTTCACCCCACGCGGAGCGACCCGCACGACCAGGCAAACCGTCTCTACCCCCTTGTGCCTCTGTCCTCCTCTTCTCTCTGCGCTGCCGCGATCTCCCCGGTGAGGTTCTCCAGATGGATCTTCATGAGATGAGGACAGTGTTGAATATCACCGTGTGGCTGCCGTGTCTTTTTTCCTCGCCCACCCAGGAGAACGTGGGGAGCGCGGAGGGACTGTTCGTGCGTGAGCGGTCGTGAAGGTCTTGGGGGGCCGGATGGCGTGAAAGGCGTAGGACTGGCCCACCCCCGCCCAGATCCTTCGCCTTCGGCTCAGGATGACAAGGAAGGGATGGCTTCATCTCCGGCATGCGACTCAGGATGACACGAGAGGGATGGCTGCGGCTCCGCCCCCTTCCGCCTCTGCGTTTCACTCCTCTTCCCACCTGTCCCGCAAACAAGCGGCGCACAGCGCAACAACCTCGCGGCTGTGCGGCTGATGCGGCTCCCACTGCGCGGCGAAATCTGGCATACTGCCTGGATGAAGCATCGAGCATTTGCCCGTTTCATCTCGTGTGTGGCGGTGGTCATCCCTTTGACGGCGTTCGCGGCCCCGTCCAGCATCGACGTTCGCCGCAGCCCGGTGGTGCGGGTCGTCCAGAAGGTCCGCCCAGCCGTCGTCAACATCAGCGCTCTGAGCATCGTGCAAGCGCCCCGCCGGAGTCTGTTCGATCAGCTCTTCTCCGACATGTGGGGCGATGGAGACCAGGTCCAGGAAACTCAGGCGCTGGGTTCGGGGGTCATCATTAGGCCTTCCGGCTACGTGTTGACGAACGAGCACGTCGTCGAAGGCGCCTCGCAAATCCGGGTGACGCTGGTCGACGGCCGGGCGCTGAAGGCCACACTGGTTGGCTCTGATGTCGAGAATGACCTGGCACTGCTGCGGCTGAAGCTCCCGCGAGGAACGACGCACCTTCCGTTCCTCAAGCTCCAGCCTCGCCACGATCTGATGGTCGGCGAGACTGTGATCGCCATCGGTAACCCGTTCGGGCTCCAGTCCACCGTCACGTCCGGCGTCGTGTCGGCTCTCAACCGGACCGTCACGTCACCACGGTCTGGCCGGACGTACACCGACTTCATCCAGACCGACGCCTCGATCAATCCTGGCAACTCCGGTGGAGCTCTGGTTGACATTACTGGCGGACTCGCTGGGATCAATACGGCAATCATCGCCTCAGCTCAGGGCATCGGCTTTGCCATCCCTGCTGCGCGCGCCTACCGGGTGGTCGAAGATCTGCTCCACTTTGGGCACGTCAGACCACTGTGGCTTGGCGCCATTCTCCGCTCGGTTGCGACCCGTGAAAATACCGGCGGGCTCTTCGACACGGGGAGCCGCGGCATCCTGGTGCGCCGGGTGTTCCCCGGCTCTCCGGCGGCGAAGGCCGGTCTGCACCGCGGGGATCTCATCGTCGCCGTCGACGGCCGCAGGGCAACCACACCCGCACAGATCCGAACGGCGATGGCCTCACTGGCGCCTGGCGGCACGATTCATCTGACCGTGCTCGGCTCCGCGGGCAAGGTTCACATCGGCGTCGCTCCGGTTATGCCTCCCGCCGACATCGGCCAGGAGATCCTCCGCCGGTATCTTGGGCTCATCGTTGGAAATGGCGCTCAGTGGGTCGTTGTCCGGCGCGTCGTTCCCGGCAGCCCAGCGGCCAAGACCGGCATTGAACCGGGCGACCTCGTCCTCGCCGTCCACGGGCAGCAGATCGGATCGGTTGCCGATCTCGACAAGGTACTTCGCCAGGCACCCGATGCGAGCTCGGTCCTCCTCGTGATCGGCCGCGGCCGGTACGCCTATAACCTGACATTCCCGCTTGATGAATAGGTTCACACACTTCGCTCTTGGAGCCGCCGTGCTGCTCGCGGCGGCCGGTGCCACTGCCGGCTCGTTCCAGGCGTACGCTGAGCACCACGTTGATGCAGCGCTCAAGAATGGATTGAGCCCGCTCGACGAGCAGCACCTCGTGCTGGCATTCCTCTGGCGCCGTGATCTGGCCGACCGGGGCTGGCTGACGGGGGCGTTGGACCGTCTGACGGCCACGCGGCCTATCGATCCGCTGATGGCTGACGAGGTCCGGTCGTTCAGGGCACGGATCGCCGTTGCCAACGGTCACTGGGACCAGGCGCGCGCGCTCTTCCAGACGATGGGCGGGCTGACCCGGTGGTGGGTCTTGGGACCGCAACCGCTCGGAGAGCTGGCCGATTTTGCCACATCGGCGCACCTTCCCGGGCCCAAGGCCCACTGGCGATTCACCCCAGGCACCGATCCATTCGGATGGGTCAGATTGCCGGGGCTTGCGTGGCCGACGGATCGTCAGATGATTTTCCTGGCCACAACCGTGGTCAGTGAGCACCGGCAGCCGGTTGCCGTGCGTCTTGGTGCAGCCGAGGCCGCGCGCGTCTGGCTCAACGGCCGGCAGCTCCTGACAACGCCGGAGCCGC
This sequence comes from Acidobacteriota bacterium, assembly GCA_015493585.1. Classification (GTDB taxonomy): domain Bacteria; phylum Acidobacteriota; class Thermoanaerobaculia; order Thermoanaerobaculales; family Sulfomarinibacteraceae; genus JAADFN01. The sequence goes on along the minus strand of WGCW01000124.1, from coordinate 9,353 downwards.
TCGAAAGGGGCGAAGATCAGGCAAACGCCGGTGCGTGGCTGAGGCGGGGACCAAACCTCATCGTTGTGGCGGTAGGCTGTGAACAGGGAGGATGGTGGGCGAGAGTCCGGCTGACAAAGCCCGATGGGGCACCGCTTGAGGGAACCCACGAGACCGATGCGCCTCCGCACGAGTATCCAGCGGTTCGTGCGGCGCCCCCCCAGATCCGGTCGCTCGGGCCGGTCATCGATGCTGCGGTCAAAGCCGGCACTCCCGGCGCGCTGATGGCCAAAGCGGCTTTTCTCGTCCGCCATCGGCCCAATGCGGCAGATTCCGGTGTTGCCCGGCAGGCCTGTCAGGCCGCTCGCGCCGATGACCCTGCCGGGGCGCGGCTGCTTGAAGCCCTCGTCACCGATGAACCGGGAGCAACCTACACGCTGATGACAACGGCACTCGATCTCGACCCCGGTCTCGCCGGGGCACGCCTGGTGCTGGCCCGCTGGTACCACGGCCACGATCTTGACGAGGAAGCGCACAAGCTCCTCACGGCCGGCGGGAACGAGCCCGCGCTGAGGGCCGCCGATCTCGATATTGCGGCAGACCGGTGGGGACCGGTCGTGCTTCCCAAGCTCGAAGCCCTGGCCACGGCGCATCCGCGGTGCCTGGATGCCGTCCTGATGTGGACCTCTCGAGAGATGGATGCCGGCCGTTACAAGGATGTTGCCAGGGGGCTGACGCTCCTTGGCACGCTCGCTCCGGGGCTCGCCGATACCATCGGCCTGGAACAGAAGCGGGCGGCGACGTTCGGTGATGCGGCGGCGCTCGACCGGATCGCCGAGCTCGCGCTGGCGCAGGATCCGAACCGGCCAGCCGGATCCGGGAGGCTGGCCCGTCTCCTCGTTGCCGAAGGCAAGGTGTCGCACGCCGCCTCGATCCTCAACGAGGGGCTAAGGCGCTGCCCGGATCAGGTGGACCTCCTCGCCGAAGCGATGCGCCTCGAACATTACAGGGGTCACGACCAACGCGCCAAGAAGCTTGTCGCCCGCCTCCTCTCACTGCGTCCGCAGGACGCGAACGCGCAGAGGTTCCAAAAGCTCCTCGGTGCAGCTCAGGAAGACGATACGTGGCGGCGCAAGCCAGCCGAGCTGCGCAAGATGGCGGCCGGTCTCACGGGAGACCGGGCGGTCACGGTTCTCGAACACCACGAAATCCGGTTTCTGCCCGGCAACCTGACTGAGCAGCGGGTCCAGCGCGTCATCCGCGTCGGTGATCCCAAGAGGTCCGACGCGCTCCGCCAGATGACGGTCGCCTACGTTCCTGAACGTGAACGGCTCCGCGTGCTGGCTGCGAGGATTCTCCAACCCGGAGGCGGCGAGATCAGTGCGAATCAGTCGGACTCACCCCGTCTGGCCGATCCCGCGATCAACATGTACTACGACTCGCGGTTACGGGTCTTTCAGTACCCCAGCCTGCAACGGGGCGACCTGATCGAGCTGACCTACATCCTCTCGGAGACCGCCGAGTCGAATGAAACCGGACCGTACACCGGTGGCATCGTGATGATCCCAAACGACATGCCGGTCGCCAGGGCAGAGATTGAGCTCTCAGGACCCGCCGGCGCCATCCCTCGCTGGGAGCTGGCAAACCTCTCAGGAAAACCGGTCAAGACAACCGGACCCGATCACATCGTGCACCTCACCTGGACCTGGACGAAGCTGCCGGAAGCGCCCGGAGACATCCCGGCACCGCCCCCGATGCTGACGGTCCCGTACCTCGCCTACTCCAATCACCCCAGCTGGGGACAATTGGGAAGCTGGTACGCGCGCCACGTGGCGCCCCGGATCCGTCCTTCCAAGCTCGTCGAGGACAAGGCCCATGCGCTGACCGACGGCCTCAAAACCAGGCGTGCGAAGATCGCCGCTCTGTATCACTTCGTCACGGACCGGATCCGCTACGTGGCGCTGGAGTTCGGCGAGCACCGTTACCGCCCGTTCTCGGCCGACTGGGTGCTGTCCCACAAGATGGGCGACTGTAAGGACAAGGCGTGCCTCCTCGTTGCGCTCTGTCACTCGATCGGCATCCAGGCACACATGGTTCTCGTCCGGACGGCCGATCTCGGCCCCGTCAGGGCGACACTGGCCGTGCTCGGCGATTTCGACCACGCGATCGCCTACCTTCCGGACGATCACCTCTGGCTCGACGGGACGGCGACCGGGTACGATCCATTCCGCCCGCCGGGGCTCGACCAGGGGGCATTCGCCCTCGTCGTTCGCGGGCCATCAAGCGCTCCGGAAACGACGCCCGTCACCGGTGCCGGAACCTCCAAGACGCAGATACAGCTTGCACCCGGTGCTGCCAGCGCGCTCAAAATCTCTGTTCACGTGACGGCGACCGGCGATGCCGCCGCTGCCCTCCGTTCAAAATTCGGCGGCAGTCAGGACCGGATCCGCTTCGCCCGCTGGCTCCAGGGGCTCTTCCCCGGAGCGAGCTTGACGGGCAAACCGGAGGTTTCGATCTCGCCCGGACAGGATCCCGCCTCCATGACGCTGAACGGTGTCGTGCCACGGGCCGCGGTCGCCGGCGATGGGGGCGTCCACGTGTTCCCTGGGAAGCTCTCGCTGCTGTCACGCTTGGCGCCCGCCCAAACGCGGCATTCGCCGCTGCTCGTGCCGCTCCGTCCGGATCTTGTATGGACAACGACGGTCAACCTTGGGCGCGCGCCCGGACCGCTCCCGGCGCCGGTTGAGCAAGCTGGTCCCTTTGGAACGCTCCACGTCACGGTCGACGCGACGCCGGGCGGGTACCGGATCTCCGGCCGCTTCCATATGACATCCGGGCTGCTGACGGTCGATCGCATCGCCGCGTTTCGCGCCTTCTTGTTACGAGCTCAGCGGGCATTCTCCCAGCGGCTGGAGGCCCCATGATGCGGCGTTGGTCCTCCTGCTTCCTCGTCGTCGCTCTCAGCATCACCGGTGGGGTCTTCGCGGGTTCGATACCGGCCGCCAAAGCCGCAAAGGCCCCCACGGCATCCCATCCCGAGGCTGGTGCACGCTGGAGCGCCCTCGTACGTGCCGACGCGAACCTCGACCTCCGGGCCGCCCGGCGGACCGCCCTTGGGATCGTCAAGATGCGTCCACACTCGGCGGCCGCCGTCGCCGCAGCGGGGTGGTGGCTCGCCAATATTCAGGTGATCCCCGAGCCGGACGAGATCCTCGGCGCCGCCACGGGCAGCCGGGACCCCGAGGTTAGCTTCCTCATCGACCGCATTGAGGCGGCGCTCCTCCGCAGGCCCCCGCGCGGGGTTGTGCGGCCGGTTGAGCTCTCGGGGCCATTCGGCAGCTATGACACCCTCGACATCCTGCGAAACGCCGCCCCTGCAGACCGCGCCCTGCCCCCCCTTGGAAGCCGTTGGGACGGCCCGGAACACCCATTCCGGCTGATCATCCGGACGCCCGACGGCGCGGCCCGCCCGCCTGAACCGTTCGCAGCGCCGGGCGTCTATCTGGCAGCGTGGAGTTTCACCGCGCCGGAGGTCTCCAACGGCTGGCTCGTTGTCGAGGCGACCGGCACATACCGGCTCGAGCTCGATGGGAAGGCGAGAGGAATGGCCAGCGATTGCGGCAACCTGGGGGCCGGCATTCACTGGTACCGGCTGCGGCTCGGGGCGGGGGAGCACCGTCTCCGCATCGAGATGGCGTCGCCCGATATGCCCGAGGTGCGCGTCTCCCTGCTCGATCGTGAAGGCCGCGGGATCCCTGTGCACGTCCTGTCTAAGCCGTCCGGCGGGCCGTTGGCATCCTCAGAGACCGAACCATCATTGCCACCGGCCGAGTCCCTGTTCGACCGGAAGGCACGGACGGCTGGCGGCGTTCAGGGGGCACTCCTTGCAGCCGAGCTCGCCGGCATCCGCCGCGATCCTCTCGCCACGCGGAAATGGCTCGACATGGCGCAAGCCGCCCCCGCGCCTGGGCCCGAGGTCCACCTGGCGCTGGCCGAGTATTTTCTTGATGAGCCGACGGGGGCTGCGGCCGAAGTCGACTACCGCCGGTGCCAGAAGCAGCTCGCTGCGTGCGCGACGCTCCCGAAGAGCCTTCTGATCGCCCACGCTTTAGACCGCCGTCAACGCCGGAGTCAGGATGCAGAAACGGTTCTCGACACGCTCGTCGACCGGCACGCGAACGATCCGCGGGTGCTTCGCCTGTGGATTCGAGCCGCCGTGCGGAGGGGTTGGGTTCGCGAGGCGAGCCGGGCCCTGCAGAAACTCCAGTCAGCGCTCCCCGGATCACGCTGGGTTGCCCGGCTCCGGCTCAACGTGGACCGGGCTTTAGAACGGTGGGCCGATCGCAACCGTGTGATCGAGGGGCTCGCTGCGTCGGACCAGCTCGCCCCAGACACCGTCGATCTGCTCGTTGCCGCAGGGCGTGAGGATCTCGCGCTCGACGTGCTGCGCCGGCAGAAAACGCTGATGGACGACCCGAAGCTCGATCTTGGGATCGCCCGGCTCCTGAACCGGCTTGGCAAAACCGGCGAAGCCGAAGCGCAGTTACGGTCGACGATCGCCGCGTGGGGCCGCTGGGACGGCACGGATCAGCTCGGCGTCGTCCTTGCGGCGGAGCAGGGCCAAGACGCCCTCGCCAAGAGCGTCCTAGCCACCCTCGGCCGGCACCCCTCCGATCTCGAGCTGAGATCGCTCGCCTGGCGCCAGCGCCTGACGCCGTTTTTCAAGCCATTCCAGATCGACGCGTTGGCCTTTGCCGCAACGCACCCCGTCCCCACAGACGGTGTCGACTCCGCACTGATTCTCGATCAGGCGGTCGAGCGCGTGTTCGGGGACGGATCGAGCCTGTACTACTACCACGGGCTGACCAAGGCGCTCACGCCGGCAGGCGTCAAGGATGCGGCGACGATTCCGCTTCTCCCCGGGGCGGTCCTCCTCAAGGTCCGGATTATCAAGGCCGATGGCTCCATCATCGTCCCACCCGGTATCAGCGCTGACAACGCCCAGGTCGTCTTGAAGAACGTCGATCCAGGCGACATGGTCGAGCACGAGTACGTCGCGCCGATCGCGGCGACCGGCTCATCTCACCGGGGGCACGTCTCACCGTATATCTACCGGTTCTCCGGCGCGACACGGACGTTCGTACGATCCGAGTACACGCTGCTCGTACCCCCCAATCTCAAGCTCAACATCGATGGCAACTTCACCGGATTGCAGCACACGGACACGATCCTTCATGGCCTCCATGTGCTCAGCTGGAAAGCGACGCAGGTTCCACCGGTGGTTTCAGAGCCGTTCTCACCGCCGAGCCAACAGCTCCTGCCGTGGGTGACCTACGGCTTCGGCGTGAGCTGGCAGGACATTGGGGACGCGATCCGGAATCGCGTCCTGGGCGCCCTCACGGGCAGCCCCGAGCTGTGGCGCTGGGCCGCAGGGTTGCTCAAAGGCGAAGATCCACATGCCGCGCTCACCCGGCTGGTCAAAGCGCTCGTCGAGAAGGTCGATACCGGTGACAGCAACCTCAACGTCCGTCAAACCGCCGGGGAAAGCTTCTCGCTCGCCAAGGGAAACCGGCTTGGGATCCTGATCGCCGTCCTCAAGCATGCTGGCTGGGATGTTGACCTCGTCATGACCCGGCCGCTCGCGTTCGCCCACACCCAGTTGAAGGTCCCCAATTTCGATACCTTTGTGATCCCGGTGCTCCGCGTCAGCCACCGCGGCACCTCCATCTGGATCGACATCAATGAGGGCCGCAATGGGGTTGGACACATCCGCCCGATCCTGCAGGGCAGCGACGGGTACGTGCTGCCGTTGACGTCGCCCACTCTCCCGGTCCGCTACCTTGAGAGGCTCCCCCGCTTTCCCAACCCAGGGCTTGAGGAGGACGTCAGCCTCCGAGCCCGTATCGGTATATCGGGCGCGGCCCACATCACCTACCAGATCCTGCTTCGTGGCGCCCAGGGGGAACGGATGTACAAGATGGTTAGCTCCGTACCGATCGACCGGGTCAACATGATCTACGATCAGGTGGCTGCAAGGCTCTTCCCCGGTGCCGAGGAGGTCAACGGCACGATCGAGCACAAGGACGGCGGCGTGGCACTCGGCCTCGATCTCCAGCTGCCGCAGGCCTGCACACCATCCGGCGATGCCATGGAATGCCGGGCGCTCATCATGGCCCGGCCGCTCTCCCCCCGCCTCGCCTCGCTCCCCTCCCGCAAATACCCGCTGGTGCTCCAGCTCCCGGTCGAGCAACGGATCGATGTCGAGCTGACGCCGCCGCCCGGATGGGTGGTCAACATGAGGTCCCGGACGTTTGCAGGCGACTGGGGCCGGGTCAGCCGCATCGTCACGGCGAAGGGGCCGGCGGTCAGCTCGGTGACCACGCTCCACATCCCCGCGTGCGTCGTTCCGGCGGCAAAGTATCAGGATTTCGTGCGCTTCTGCCACAGCGTCGATCAGATCACGACGCAGCCGCCCCGGTTGATTCCACGGGGCCACCGGGGTCATTGAGATGGCCGAACGGTATACTGATCCCATGACTGGAACGGTCGAAGGCACCGTCATCGCGACCCATGGCCCCCTGGTGCGGGTCCAGGTCCAAGGCCGAACGCTGGTCGTCGCTGCCAGGAGACGATTGCGCTGGGAAGGCGGCATGCCCGAAGTGCCCCGCCTCGTGGTCGGGGATCGCGTCATCATCGAGATGCGGCGCGGTGAAGGCGTCATCGAGGGGGTGCGTCAGAGGCGGACGGCCCTGTACCGGCAAGCCACGCACGGGCGGCGGGCCCAGGTCCTCGCGGCAAATGTCGATCAGGCGCTGATTGTCTTTGCGTGTCAGCGTCCAGAGCCGAAGCGAGGCCTGATAGACCGTTTTCTGGTGGCCTGTCATCACGCCGGGATCGACCCTACATTGGTCTTCAACAAGGCCGATCTTGGATCGGACGCCGTCCAACCCTGGATCGCGCTCTACCGGGATCTCGGGATCACCGTCATGCTGGCGTCCGCGCGAACGGGGCGCGGTCTCGGTGAGATCACGCGAACGCTTTCTGGACAGACGACCCTCTTCTGTGGTCCATCGGGCGTTGGAAAGTCCTCGTTGCTCAACGCCGTCTACCCGGGTTTCCGGCTCCGCGTCGGCACGATCTCCGAGGCCACGGGCAAGGGCCGTCATACGACGAGCCGGGCCGAGCTGCTGCCGCTTCCCGGCGGGGGGTTCGTCGTCGACACGCCGGGGCTCAAGGAATTCGGGCTCTGGAACCTCACGCTTCCCGATCTCCAGGCAGCTTTCCCCGAGATCGCCAGCCGGGCTGGCTTGTGCCGTTTTCAAGACTGCACCCATCTCCATGAGCCCGACTGCGCCGTTCAAGCGGCCGCCGAAGCGGGAGAGATCGACCCGGAACGATTCCGCAGCTATCGCGTCCTGGCTACCGGCATCTTGGAAGCGGACCGGATCAACTCAGACCTCACGTGAGCGATTCTGGCGGATGAGATCTGCCAAGATCTTGATGCGCTGGTGCTTGCCATGAGCGTCAGGCTACCCGGAGGTCTGCCGGGCATCGGCGCACGTGCAAACAGCGCACGAGCTCGGAGCCGGCGCCCCGGCCGCAGGCCGGCTGAGCCATCAGGCTCTGCCTTCGCAGGAGGCGGCGTGGGCATGTGCAGCTTGCCTGAGAGAATCGCTTGGCTTAGGTCAGGCTGACGTATATCTTCGGGAAGAGCGCGTAAAACGCCATCGCCGGGACGAGCTGAGCAATCTCGATCTGATCGTTGACCGAGTGGGAGTACATTTCGTTCGCCGGGCCGAACCCGATTGTCGGGATCTGAAACATGCCGGCCGTCGCACACCCGTTCGACGAGAAGTTCGAATGATGCATTTTCGGTTGACCGCCCAGCACATGCCGGGCGGCCTCGAGCGCCGCAGCAACCGCACGGCTGTCCTGCGGCGTTTCCCAGGCGGGGAAAAACTTGTCCGTTGGGTAGACCAGACCACGCCACGAGGGTTCGGCGTACCGTTTGAGCTCAACGGTCGCCCCGGCCGCCCGGACTTCGGGAAGCTGTTCGAGTTGTTCGAGGGCCGACTCCCGCGTTTCACCGATCGTGATCCGCCGGTCGATATCGATCGTGCATGCATCAGGGATTGCGGTCAATGAGGCCGAGCGCGAACGGATCCCAGTCACGGCAATCGAGCCACGTCCCAGCATCGGATGTTCGACAGCTAGGCTGCGGTGAAGCTTTGATACGGCCATCACAATCGGCGCCATCGAGTAGATGGCGTTGTCCCCACGCGCCGGCTGCGAGCCGTGCGCAGAGATCCCATGCGTATCAATGCGGATCTCCATCCTCCCGCGTTGCCCCCGGCACACCTCCAGCCCCGATGGCATGGCAATCACGACAACCTCCGGGTCCAGGCCCCGTTCCTTGATCAGGTACTGCCACGCCAAACCGACACAGTCCTCCTCGCTGACCGTTGCCGTCACCCACAATGTGACGCCGTCGAGATGGCCCGCCCGCGCCGCGAGCGCCGCACCATGAACGACCGCTGCCAGCCCGCCCTTTTGATCCGATGCGCCGCGCCCGTACAGGATTCCGTCCTCCACAACACCCTTGAATGGATCCACCTTCCACCGGGAAGGATTGCTGATCCCGACCGTGTCGACATGTGCATCAAACGCGATCACCCGCGGTCCGGAGCCGATGCGGCCAGCGACGTTTCCCATGTCGTCCAGAACGATCTCCTCGAATCCGAGGTCTTCCATCTCCCGCATCACAAGCTCACACGCCAACCGCTCACCGCCGGAGGGTGAAGGAACGGCAACGAGGTTGCGGAGAAAGTTGGTGCACCCCTCCAGCTGGCCGGAGGCCAGCTTCAATATCTTTGAATCGACTTCGTTGGCAACGCTCAAACTCATGACAGCTTCCTCACGTGCGCATTTTTTCACAAGGCCACCTGGAATGCAATTGCCACACCCAGAGTCCTCGATCCTCGACCTCTCAGCCAGAAACAGTCCCCAGGTGTGACCACGCCGGCGGTCTTCACCGTCAGGTTGTTGCGCTGTGCCCCGTCGGCCGGAGGCAGCTTTGGAGCGCGGACTTCAGTCCGCATCTTTTTGTACCAGAACGCGTTGAGCGTACGATGCGGACTGAAGTCCGCGGTCCCTCGGGCGCTCTCCCCGCGACCGGTTGCCTTGGCGTTGGGGTGAGCGTGCTTCCATCGTGGTCGTATCCGCTGGGATCACACCAGTTCCCCACAGCGCAACAACCTCACCGTGACGGGCACGAACACTTCTGGACGATTCGGGCTACACTGTCACGCGGCGGTGAACGAACCCCGGGGGGCTGTCATGGCGAAACATGCGCTGATCTCCGTTTCTGATAAACG
>WGCW01000123.1 GCA_015493585.1 Acidobacteriota bacterium | reverse complement strand
CGCGGGCCGAAGGTACGCGGCGAAGGATCTGGGCGGGGGACATATTCAACGCTGTCCCCATCTGATGAAGATCCATCTGGAGAATCGAACCGGGGAGATCGCGGCAGCGCAGAGAGAAGAGGAGGACAGAGGCACACGGGGGTAGGGACGGTCTGCCCGACGGCCGGTCGCACGGGTTTTGCCGTTTCGACGGCTTTCCGGGGCAAACCTGCTATTTCGGCCATTTCTTGGGGGGCTGCCGAACCTGGGCCTTCCTCTGTCTCGATCTTCATTGGCCTTCCCGGCAGCGCAAGGCGCTCACTTCGAAGGCGCCATGTACCTGTACCCGCGATGTGGCACCTCCTCCGCACGCCATGAGTCGTGCTCATGAGCGCGGGAAGCATTCTGGTCTGGGTGGCTCCTACCGCGTGCCTTTCCAGAGCCAGGCATTGCGGGCGGCAACCTGCGCCGCCGTCGCGTTTGGGTCTTCCTCGATGACGGCCGCACAGCGCAGCGGCTGGACTTGGGCAGGCGTGATCGTGACGCGGAGGAGTGTGTTACCACGCAGAATGCTTAACACGGCGGGCTCTCCGGGGTTGAGCCGGTCGAGCTCGCGGCTCAGGCTGTTCGCATCTCCAGCGTGCCCATTGACAGCGAGCACGATGTCGCCCTCCCCGATGCCCGCCTCGTCGGCCGGGGAACCGGGTTCGGCCCATGCGATACGGGCGCCGGGTTTCGTCTGATCAGTCGGAGCGAGCTTCAAGCCGGTGAAACAGGAAACGGGATGATTCGGATCGGGAACCAGCCGGAGCCCCACGGAGGCGAGTGCGGGAGCGAGATCGATGAAGCCCGGTTGATCGACGTTTTTAGCAAACCAGGTATCCATTGGCCGGCCGGCCGCCTGTCCGGCGAGGAAGCGCAGATCAGCTTCGGTGTACCCGTGCTGAAGGAGCTTGGGATCCTTGACGAGCGCTCGCATGATTGTGTCGAGGCTGTTGCGGCCTGCGCTCGATGCCCGGATGAGCAGATCGAGGTCGAGTCCACTGAGGCTGCCCTTCACGTAATAGCTCCGGAAGGTGAAGAATGGAATCGACGGATCGAGCCAGGAGTCCAAGCTCATTTGGCGCAGGGAGACGAAACGGTTTTCCGGGTTGCGCCGGTGCCACCGGAGCCGGCGGCTCAGCGTTGCGTAGAGCTGCTCTTTTGTACGGACCCCGGCGCGAGTCAGCAGGAGGGGACCGTAGTAGCTCGTCCATCCCTCAGCCACCCAGAGCAGGCTGCTTGGCTGCATGTGCGCATAGTCGTACGGCCGGAGGTTTCGGGGACGCGCACGCTTGACATTCCAGGCGTGGACGAATTCGTGGGCCGGTAAGCCCATCTCATTGAGGAATGCCTGCGTGGTTGTGATCGCTGAGGCGGGGATGCCCATGGCGGTCGAGAAGCTGTGCTCCAGTCCGCCGTGCGAGCCTGAGGGGCCGACCTTGTAGAGGAAGAGGTACCGTGAAAACGGAAACCCACCGAAGGTCTTCGCTGCCGCCGCGGCGAGCTTCCGGTGGGCGCCGGTGATCGCGTCGAGATCGGTGTCCGGGGCCGGTTGCTTCGTCCAGGCGATCGTGAACGTTGTGGTCCCGCTCGTAAAGGTCTTTCGGGTTAGCTCCGGCGACGCCGCGAACGTTGCATCCGCCAGCGCGTCCCAATTTGCAGCGGTGAACGTACCTGGTTGCTCGCCGGCTGGGAGTGAGCAGGCGAGCTTCCAACCTGATGGCGGCTCGATTGAGAGTGTTGCGGCCAGGTCCTGGCGGCCGGGCAAGTACGGAAGGATCGCGACGGTGTTCGCAAACATCAAGCCGGGCTCGACATCGGCGGAATAGGGGGTCTTGGGCGCCAGGGCGTGCAAACGGATATGAGCGCTGTATCCGCCCGCGGCGCTGCACGTCACGTGCCACGTGTTGAGGTCTGCCTTTGACACCTCAAGCGGCGTGCCGTCAGGAGCCGTGCAGGTGACATCGAGGACATCTTCGGCATGGGGATGGAAAGTGTAGCCCCCGGGCGTCCAGACGGCGTACGCAAAGTCCGGGCAACCGTCGGCTGCAGGAACGTCGAAATCGATCTCGAACAGGTGGCTCGCAGGCCTCGAAACTGCAACCCGGTAATGGAGCGCCTGCTGAGCTCCAGCGGGCAGTGTGGCCAGTAGGAACACCAGGATGAAACTAGACAAACGCGTGTGTGTTCCCATCAGTCCTCCTTCTGGCCCGCCGCCTGGGCCTGCCAGTGCAGGTACGCCTCGATGAATCCATCGATATCGCCGTCAAGCACGCGGTCGGCATCCCCAACCTCGAACCCGGTCCTCAGGTCCTTGACGAGGCGGTACGGTTGCAGCACGTACGACCGGATCTGGTTGCCCCACGAGATGTCCTTCTTGGGACCCTTGAGCTTGGCGAGCTCCTCCTCGCGCTTCTGCATCTCGAGCTCGAAGAGGCGCGCCTTGAGCACTTTCATAGCGGAGGCCAGATTCTTGATCTGGGAGCGCTCGTTCTGGCAGGTCACAATGATGCCCGTCGGGATGTGGACCAGGCGTACGGCGGAGTAGGTCGTGTTGACGCCCTGCCCCCCCGGTCCTGAGGAACAGTAGCGGTCAATCCGGATATCCTTCTCCGGGATGTCGAGATCGACGTTCTCGTCGACCTCGGGATAGACGTGGACCGATGCGAACGACGTGTGGCGTCTGGACTGCGCGTCGAAGGGAGAGATCCTGACCAGCCTGTGGACCCCGTTTTCCGACTTGAGATTCCCGTACGCGTACGGGCCCCGAACGAGGATGGTTGCGCTCTTGAGGCCCGCTTCCTCACCGGGCTGCTCCTCGAGAATCTCTGCGCTAAACCCCCGCCGCTCGCACCAGCGCAGGTAGAGCCGCTGCAGCATCTGCGCCCAATCTTGCGATTCAGTGCCGCCGGCGCCCGGATGGATCTCAACGTACGCGTTGGCCGCATCGTGCTCGCCGGTCATCTTCATCGTCAGCTCGATGCGATCGAGGACAGGTTGAATTTTCTGAAGTGTGGCCTCGAGCTCTCCCCCTGCTCCCTCCTCCCCATCCCGGGTCATCTCGAGCAGGATCTCCAGCTCTTCACCGGTGTTCTTGAGCTGTTTGGCGGTTGCGACCTGGTTTTCCAGCTCGCTGCGCCGCCTCATGACCGCGCGCGCGCGATCCTGATCGGACCAGATGTCCGGATCTTGCGCTGCGGCGTTGGCTTCAGCGAGCTCGCTCGCCAGCCGGTCATCGTCAAAGATACCCCCGAAGGCGGGCGATCCGCTCGATCGCCGCCTCAGCTCTCTGAATCACGTCGTCCTGCATGAATGGTCATCCTCCATTAATGGTGCTGCCGAGCAGAGGTTCCCCTCCCGTATTCCGGCACCTGTCATGTCATGCTATCAGCTTCAGGCATCATCGTGTGGGGAACAAGAAAAAACCCGCCCCGGGCGGGGCGGGCTGGAAACTGCCATCGACACGTTACTGGGCCCCGGCAAGCCGGTCGATCAGCTGCACGGCCTGCTCGTGACTGAGTCCGTCCCCAAGCGGGATCCTCGAGACATCCGATGTCTTTTGATCGTCCATCGTCACGTAATCGACGGCGCCATCCGTATCCCAGTACATGACGACGGAGAGGTTGTGGCCGATCGCGAGCTCGGCGTGGTCGAATGGGAGCGTCGGTGTGACGAAGATTTGTTTTCTCATCCCAAACACGATGACGTTCCGCTTGCGCTGCGCCGTGGCCGAAGGTTCACCGTCATGATCACCCGTGTCGGGGTGGAGGTCAATGACAGTGAGCAGGCACTGGTCGAGGTCGGCAAAGAGTAGTTGTGGGTTTCCGGTTTGTGGATCGACGACGAGCTTCGGATGCGCGAAGGTCGCAGCCTGATCGAGCAAGGAGCACGAGAGGCCGTACGGAACGGAGCTGTGAAGCTCCTGTGGGTGGAGATCGCTAAGGTTGGGGACTCCCCCTTCGTTAAGCCGCATCGAGGCGTACATGGCGTACCCGCCGTCCGGCGAGCCGGGAGCGGCCCACCAGGCAAGGAGGATGAAAGGTTGCTGGTACGGGTTGCCATCGGCATCATGGAGGGTGTAGCGGTGGACCAGAAGCACCGGATTGATGGAGCTAACGGAACCGGCGCCGGTTTGCGAGACGCTGATTGGACCAAACCACGTTCCCTCATGATAGGTCGCAACCATAACCCGGGAGAGCCCGGACCCCAGATCTTCCTGCCATGCAATGACGACCGTATGGTCAGGCCGGTCAAGGCTGACGGAGAGAGCGCTGGCTGGGTACCCTGCCGTCTGTGGAACTGGAACGAGCTCGGGAGGATCCCCACCAGGGGTCCTCACGCTCAAGATGAGCTGCGTTCCGTTGCTCGTCAGTCTGTAAAGCGTGCCGGCATGGTCGAGCGCCATGTCGGGCACCGCCGCTGCGGCCGTCATGGCGGCGGCGAGCAGCAGGCTCAACACGAGAGAGAGTTTCGTACGCATCTCAACCTCTCAGATTCACCACACGGGTGAGGTCGATATCCAGGAATACGTCGATCAGCTCGTCACTGATGGACAGATCGGGATAGTAGTTTGCAAGCTCGGTGAGGAAGCGGCGGCCGCGGAAACGATCGCCCTGACGGACGGCGATCTCAGCAAGGAGAAAGAGGCAGTTCTTGACGACGAGGCGGTCGTCCAGCTCCAGGGCGAGCTCCAGGCTGCGTTCCCCGTTTTCTCGCGCTTGGTCGAGCTCATCGTCGAGGAGATAGCCGTAACAGAGATCCTGGAGCGGCTGGTGGAGGAAATGAACCGCCTCGAGCTCTGCCATCTCATCCCGGGCTCTCTCGCACGCATTGATCCCCGCGTTGGTCCTGTCTGTGCACATGAAGACGTACCCGAGGTTGTCGCGGACCTGCGCCGCCATCAGCCGATGGTACCCGTCGAGTTGCTCGTACGTCCTCAGAGCCTGCCGGTACTGCTCCTCGGCCCGGTCGAAATCCGACCTGTGGAGGGCCACGTTTCCAGCGAGGTTTGCCGTTGCTGCTTCGCGAGCGGGATCGTCAAGGATGGTGGCAAGGTGGCTTGCGCGTGCAAGATAGGTTTCAGCGGTTGAAAAATCGTGAGTGGCATAGGATGCCATTGCCGTTGAGTAGGACGCCATCCATCGGGTGATCGGCTCGCGAGACCTGAGCAGAATCTCCTTGAGGCGTGGGATGCATGCCTCGCCGCGCTCGAGATCGATCAGGATCGCCGAACTGTTGCAGAACGCCCTGTCGGCGCGTTCCTGATCTCCCTCGGCGAGGGCACGCCGTTCCGCCTGGGAAAAGAGCCCCAAAGCCCCATCGACATCGCCACGCACGTAGGCCGCTTCAGCACGGTGCAGGAGGCCCTCATACCAGCTCATCGTGGCCCCTTGCCATGGATGGATTGTAAGACGCTCTTTGATCTCTGCTCGCTCCTGGCGCGCCGTGCCTTGAATTCAATGAACTCCTGCACCTCCCGGCGATCTTGGGCCGGAAGACTCCGTAACATGTGCAGTGTTTGCATGTCCTCATGCGAGAGCGGTTGCGCAGTTTGTGCGGGAACGGGCTGATGATCCTGGAAAAATTCAGCGATCTGCAGTCCAAAGACGGCGAGGATCTTGAAGAGGTTGTCAAGAGAGACGCGGTAGGTGCCCTTTTCCATGCGCGACAGATCCGACTGCTGGATGCCTATCTGGCGCGCCAACTCCGCCTGCGTGAGGCCGCGAGCCTTTCTGAGAGAACGGAGACGTTCCCCGATTCGGCTCACCTCGTTGGGCTTTGGGCCTTGGCTCACTGCATCTTCCTTCCAGGCTCGTGTATGCTCTGCGACGGTCTGGGTCACGACATACTGAACCTGGAAACATCTTATGGCACAATGGCATGGCCGTCAAGTAAAATGAGACGGCGGAGCATAGACGATCACTCCGGCGTAGGCCGCCAACGGGAGATGAGACCGGTATGAAGAAGACGGGGACAGGATACATGCGCCACGCAGGTGCTTTTGCGCACTTTGCCGGAGCTTTGGCTGGTAACCCGTACCTGTTGCGCCGGTTCATCGGCAGGTCATTTTCAGCGCGGCATGCCGAGCTTTTCCTGGGGTGGCTCTGGCCGCTCGTCAATACCGCCGTTCAGTTTGTCCTGTATTGGGTGATCTTTGCAAAAGTTATTGGCATGAAGCTTGCTAGGACCCCCGACGTGAGCTTTGGATTCTTTTTGATGGCCGGCCTGGTGCCATATATTGCGTTCAGTGACGGTGTGACGCGGGCCGCCTCGCTGTTCCGCTCAAACCGGTCGTTGATCCAGAGGGTGAGCTTTCCCGTCGAAGTTTTCCTCATCGGGGATCTTCTGGCGACCCTCGGATATCACGGACTGGAGCTCATCGTCGTGGCAGGGATCTGCGTCGTCGCCGGCCTGGTATCGGTTAGCTCGCTGGGCTGGCTGCTTGCCGGGCTGGCGGTTCTGCTGATTTGGTTGGGAGGCTTTGGCGTCTGCGTCAGTGTGCTTGGCGCATTCATCCCAGATGTCAGAGAAATGCTGAATCTGGCCCTGTTGCTGCTCTTTTACGGCGCCCCAATCGTGTATCCGCTGGAGATGATTCATTCGCACTGGTTGCGGCTGATGATTGAGCTCAATCCAGTGACAGTGATCGTGCAGCTTGTACGTGCGGGTTTACTTGGGCTTGCGGCGCCGCCAGCCCAGGCGATCCTGGTGTGTTGTGTGGGCGGGGCGGTTCTTCTGGCGGCCGGCATCGTGGCGCTGGAAAAGGTTCGTCTGCGGCTTGCGGACGTGGTGTAGGAACTCCGGGCGCACCCCGAGGTGCAATTGTTTGCTCGAAAGGAGAATGAAAGACATGAAACGAATCGGGAAAACTCGCTGGGCCACCCCAGCCTTGAGCGCGGTTTTGACCCTCTGCGTGGGTGTTGTTCCATCGGTCTGGGCCCAGGGGGCTCACCCAACTGCCGGTGTCGAGGCCAGCTCGCAGCAGGTGCCTGTCAGCGGACAACAAAAGAAAAAGAAGGTCTTTAAGAAGCGCCCTCCACTCAGGAAAATGACGTTCAATCAGTGGGTCCAGCACATGATGAAACCTCGTCCCTATGACAAGAATGTGATTGTCCGCATCGACAAGACCCACGCCTATCCTTGCAAGGCATGCGAGGAATGGACCTTCAAGATTGTCAAAGAGGACAAGGACCACGTGTGGCTGCAACCTCTTCCGCCAGAGAACCCAAAATCTCCTCTCCATACTTTTTGGTTGCGGGAACAGATTGAAGAAGCCAAACTCGTCATGGAAGAAAAGAGCTCTACGCGGATGAACCTGATCAACTTTGCGAAGGTGATTGCCCCCCCACCTTCGGAGGACGCAGTAACTTTTACGGTTAGTACGGGCGATCTGCCCCAGTCGGGACAGTGGCGGAATAACTTTGCATTCGCCGATATGAACGAGGATGGCAAACTCGACATGGTGCTACCGCCGCCGCGGAAGGGCCCGTTCCGCTTCCCCATCATTGCCTTAGGCGATGGACACGGGCACTTTCACCCGTGGAAGGGATGCAAATGGCCCAATGCGGTTCCTTTTGATTACGGTGGTGTAGCCGTGGGCGATTTCAACAAGGATGGACATGAAGACATTGTGATGGGGATTCACTTCAAGGAGCAATATGTATTCTATGGAAACGGCAAGGGAGATTTCTCGAGATATGAGAAGCTTCCGTCACCCGATCCTCGCCTTCACTCTCAGGCGCCGGCCGTCGCTGATTTCAACGGTGATGGCTGGCCCGATGTCGCGTTCCTCGCTGAGATTAGCTACGACCTGGGAACGAGTAATCCATTGGACAAGCCAACGCTCTGGGTTCTGGAGAATCTCAAGGGTAAGGGTTGGAAAGTCCGGGCACACGGGCTGCCGGTGAGGATTATGGGCCCCCAACTGGTCGCGTCCGATATCGACGGCAATGGCCGGCCAGACCTCATCGTGTCTTCGGCGTACAACGGGTGGCGGTGGCTCGTATTTCTGAACGAGGGCAACTGGACCTGGAAGGATAACGTTCCGGAGAATGTTCTCGCTGGTGCGTATCATTACTCCGTGGTCCCGGAGGCGGGTCACCCGCACTCCATTGTTGCAACATTTCAGCAGTTCCAGACGACGCCCGTTACCAGTGGGAAAACCAAAGCACACACAGATGGACGCGCTGGATTGGTCCGGTACACCGTTAGCCAAAGTGGTGCCGTATCGTGGAAAATCCTCATGATGGATGCGACAAACCGGGAACGTGACCCATATTGGAAGGTCGCCTCTGGGGACATCAACGGTGATGGATTTCCTGATCTCGTTGCGCTGCGCAAAAAGGGTGAAATTGTCGTGTTGCTCGGGGACGGCCACGGTGGGTACACCCTCGAGCGCTCACCAGAGCTGAAGGCGGTTGCGCATCCGTTTGCGGTGGCTATTCGGGATCTCAACGGTGATGGCAGGGGCGATGTTGTCATCATGACTGCCGACGAAGGCGACAAGAAAGGTGGCTTCGAGATCCTTTCGGCGCACCCGAACCGCTGATCCCGAGCGGAGCCACTCGACAACACGCGGAGAGAGGTAGAGAACGGATGGCCTCTTTGTTCTCTCGCCTCTCTCCGTGTCCTTTTGGCGGCCACAGCGGTTCACTCTCTTGGAGCGCGACCGGTGGGATGAACCGCGGAGAGAGAATAAACCGCGGAGAACGCAGAGAGCGCAGAGGGGGGTTCGGAGTTGCCCTCTTTCCCCCTCCGTGGTTTTCCCCGGCCTCTGCGGTTAGAATCTCCGTAGAAGATCGAGGGGATGGCGGATGGCGAGGAATGTGGTAGGATACGCGGGTGAGCGAGAGTTTTTCTGGCACGAGGGGGTTGACAAGGTAGTGTGGGGGTGCTAGATTTTATGCTGTTATGACATGAGATCGAAAGAGGTTTTTAAGAATGAATAACTTACGAGGAGGTGATGGCGCCGGGAAGAAGCAACTCAGGACTCTTGTATGGTGTGTCTTGGTTTCATCAACACGTTAGGAAGGAGAATGGTATGAAGAAGTTTCTTGCTCTCGTCGCCGCGGTTGCGCTGGTGCTCGGTGTTGGCAGTGTCGCGTACGCGAATTACTGCGCCACCGACGTTGTGCCGGCCGCCACGATCCTGTATCCGTTCGTGCAGTACAACTACACGGACCCCAACAACAACACGCTGTTTTCGGTGACCAACGTCTCGAACGAGGCGGTCATCGTTCACTTCACGCTGTGGACCGACTACTCGGTCGGTGTCGTTGACTGGAACGTCGTGCTGTCCGGTTATGACGTGCAAACGTTCAGTATCCGTGACATTCTCGACAACCCCGGTCAGCTTCCCTCGACCGGAACTGGGAGCGCCGACGGCGAGTGGGCCAACCAGGATCAGACTGACGGCGTTGGCCCCGTGGCACATACGCTTCCCGCCTCGGTGAGCACAACGACATTGGCTGGCGTCTGCAACCCGAACTTTGAGGCGTATCCGAGCTTCCCGCCGTTCCCGCAGCAGTTCAAGGACTTCATGAGCGGCCTTCTGACGGCCTCACAGACCGTCACGCGTGCTCACATCGACTGCAACGGCGCCACCGTGGTGTACGGCGACTGGTTTGAGGCGCGTACCACCGCCGATCCGACGTGGATGTACATCACCGCGGATGTGGTCTACAGCTGCAACAAGATGTTCCCAGCCGCGAATGCAAACTACTGGGTTGACGGCTCCACGAATAACGGCACGACGCCGTATGATATCGCCAGTGGTCCCCAGGCGGAGTACGACAACGTTCTGATCGGCGACATTTTCTACATCAATAACGCCGAGAACTTCTCTGAGGCGCTCAATGCGGTCTCTCTTGAGGCTGATCCGACCGCCCAGCAGGATCCGACGTTCTACGAGCAGTATTCCGGTGGCACGGACTACCGCGAGCCGCTGCCGACGGGGTGGGCATTCCGTTACTTGAATCAAGGTACGGCGATGTCGACCCAGATCCGGGTCTTCAAGCGGGCCAGCTACGCCGCTGCCGGCTATGTTGGCGTGCATGACCTCATGAGCGACGCCGGCGTTGGCTCTGCACCGACCTTCCTGTTTGCGGACGACACGATCCCGTACAGCATGTACATCTGGGACGAGGGTGAAGAGGCCCTGCTGTGGACCGGTTCGACTCCTCCCTGGTCGCCGAGCCCCAAGTTCTGCCGCATCAACCTCTTCCCGCTTGAGACGCAGCAGGTCGACATTTCCCAGTTCGCCGTTCCGTTCAACAGTGGCTGGGCGCTCCTGGTGTATCCGCCCTCCACGACCAACAACGGTGGAACCAACGGTGGCTCTGCTGACAACTATCAGGTGTACGTGAGCACGCGGCATTCGGCCATGGGCCGGTACTCGGCTGCTCTGCAGGGCGCTGTGATTTACAACGCCAACTGCAACCCTGACGATATTCTTCCTGCTCAGTAAACCTTGGACTTTGGTCCGTAACGGCGGCCTTCGGGCCGCCGTTTTTTTCTTTCACAGCAGAATGAGCCATCGTAGAGCCAAAGGCCGGCGAAGTCATATCTCCCCTGTCATCCTGAGCTCCTCTGCACCTTCCCCTTGTCATCCTGAGCTCCTCTGCACCTTCCCCTTGTCGTCCTGATCCATGCCACTTCCCTTGTCATCCTGAGCCGCTGCACTTTTCCCCTGTCATCCTGAGCGGTGTGCCGAAGGCGCACCGCGAAGGATCTGGGTGGGGGACTGGCGTGCACCGGTTGAGCCTTGCCGTAGCTTTTGCTCAAGACTGTTCACGTGGACCTCGCTGAAACCGCCGAGTCGGGAACGTTGTTGCATGCATTCTGGCCCTCCTCTGCGGTCCTTTGGGGCCTCTGCGGTAAGCACACGTAGACCTGAGGAAGGGAATGAACCGCGGAGAACGCAGAGAGCGGAGAGAAGAACTCAGGTTTGCGTTTTCCTCTGGGAACCTCTCCGCCCTCTGTGGTTGAGGTTTCCAGATCGATGTTGGGTCAACGAGTAGGGAACAACGTTGTATATCCGCTGCGAACGTGGAAACAGAAATGCTGTTTCACCCGCCAAGATTCCTCGTCAGCTCCGCCTCCTCGGAATGACAGGGGGGAGGAATGGCTCCGCCTCCTCGGAATGACAGGGGAAGGCATGGCTTCGCCTCCTTGGAATGGCCTTCTCAATCGTCATCCTGAGCCGGTCACTGTCTCCGATTGTCATCGCGAGCCCCTGCACTTTTCCCCTGTCATCCTGAGTGGTGCCCCGAAGGCGCACCGCGAAGGATCTGGGTGGGGGACTGACGTGCACCGGCTGAGCCTTGCCGTAGCTCTTACTCAAGACTGTTAGCGCAGACCTCGCCCGAACCGCCGACCCGGGACCAATGTTGCATGCATTTTGGCCTTCCTCTGCGAGCCTCCCTGGTCTCTGCGGTTGAGCGCTTCCCGATGTGGGTGCTGCAGTAAAGACTCGAGGAGTGCCTTGCCCCGATGCTGGTGCCGGCAGCCGCTTTTTTGGTGGGCACCCGCATCAGCGGTGAGGTTTGACATGGCTTTGACGGGGCCTGTGATGCAACCCACACCACGGGGGAACAACGTCGGCTATACTATGGGCGTGAGAGGTCCACGTCCTACACGGGCATGGGGGACTGTTGGATGGAATCTAGGAGACACATGAGCGAACCAAGTGCCTTGAGGGGCGTAGCTCATGGATCTTCGGAGGGTGTGTATATGAGTAAGGGATTTTCGATTCGCCGATTCCTTTGTGGGATCAGCGACGCAATGGTGGTAGCGGCGATGATCATGAGTGTCGCATCGGTTTTTGGCGCCGCTCGCATCTTGAGTGCTAACAGTGCCGGGAGCGTATACACGTACCAGCCGCCGCTTGTCATCGATAACACGAACGCCGGTGATCCTGGGTTCCATATTTTTGACCGGCCCCGGCGGCTCCAACAATTCATGTGGAACGGCAAGCCCTATCTGATGATCGATGCTGGTGTCGACGTGTTGATCTACGATCCGGCAACGGGTACAGAGGTGACCAAGGGGAACTATGAGTTTGGGAACCCTCCCGGCCAGCACGGAGAGTCCGACCAGGTTGTCGGGATCACGGTCTGCGATGACTGCAGATACGGCGTGCTGAGCACGACCTTGAATGGCGTTCGGATTTTCGACATGGGCCAGGGGGTGACACCCAATATCAGCCAGGATTGGAGCTATGCCAACACTGTGACATCTGGTGGCACGTACCTGGTTCAAGGACAGCAGTATGTGTTGCTCAAGGGTGGGTATGGCTCCCGGTTTTTTGGCAAGTGCAGCGGCCAGTCGTATGGGGTCTATACCATTCAGCAGGCGCTGCAACAGGACCCGACGCCAGCGGCGTGTCTCGACGCGTCGTTCCAGCCGGATTTTGGCGTCGAGTTCTACACCACAGATTCGGCTGGTGGCCAACTTCCCTTCTATATTTACCACGATGCCGGGGCAAGCACGACGAACATCGTCGCGCTGACACCCCAGACCGGTCAAGTTCCGGGAACGCCGGTGCTGCCTCCGATCGTGAGTTGGGCGGTCAACTCACAGGATCCAATCGGGCACATCAACCTCGATCTCAGGCACATGCAGGATGTCACCAATCCGCACGGCTACATTCTGGTCTGTAACTCTGCGGCGGATCCGGCGGCAACCCTGTACAAGGTGACTCCTGACACCGATGCCCATCTCAATATCACACCTGTTCAGACGTTTTCCGGCGGTCAGTGGTTTACCGGCGCCGTACAGTACCCCTATGTCTTTCTGATGGAATTCGGCTCCGCGAGCGCCAAGAAGGCATTCTATGACCTCACCTCCGGACAACCCGTCGAGCAAGATCCGGACTACTGGAATAATCTCAACGCTGACTTTAACGGAGGCCCGGACGAGACTCCATCCGTTTTCGAATACGACGCCATCTTCTCGCCCGATAGCCAGTGGCTGTACTGGGCCCGGTACCTCGAGTTGGCTCGCTTCAAGTACACGCCAAAGAGCCCGACGGCTCTCCTGACGGTCACACCGTCGGAGGTCTTCTGGGACGATGTCGTAAAAGTGGATGGGAGTGGGTCGTCCGATGCCCAGCAGTATGCCGCGTGGATCGATGACGATCCTACCGGGGTCAGCACAAGTGCGAACGTGGTGGCTGGGACCCAGGTGCTGGGCTCTACCGGTGCCGGCTGGCAGACCGGGCCTCCACCAAATCCGACGCTGACCTGGACCATGCCCGAGAATGCGACGGGCCCGTACTATGCACATGTGGCAGTCCAAGATGTGCCGAACGGATACTCGTACGATCCGGCAAACCATCCGGAGATGCTCAAGACGGTCCAGATCAATTTCGACACACAGCCCCAGGCGGGTTTTGACGCTCCGGCGTCGGTCGTGTACAGCTCGACGCAAGCAACAGTGATCACGAACACGAGCCAGGGAAATCCTACGTCGTACCAGTGGACCGTTATGACCCCCGGCGGAGGTGAGGGCGCATTCACCGGACCGGACGCAAACGGCAACATCTCAGTCATTTTTGACCAGGCGGGGGACTGGGAGATTAGTCTGACGGCGAACTACAAGGCAGACGGGAGTTATTCCAGCACGGCAGGTCCCAAGGTCGTGACGGTGAAATCCGCCATTGCGTCGTTCACCATCAGTCCGAACCCGGCGACGATCACTCAGAAAATTTACCTGACGTCGACCTCGCAACCGGCGGATCAGTTGAGCTACAGCTGGTCCGTCTCGAACGCAACAGCCGCAGTTTGGACGAGCACGGAACAGAGCCCAACGATTCCGGCGGGGACGCTTGTTGCAGGGGACTATACGGTCAAGCTCATGGTGACCAACACGCAGACGCAGGAGACGGACACCGCGACGGACACCCTGACGGTCAATAATCCTCCGCAGCAGGCATTGACGATCTCGGACACGACGCCTGATATTGGACAGTTGGTAACGTTTTCTGTCAGTGGCCTGACGTTGAACTCCAACAGTGTCGTCAACTGGAACTTTGGTGGAACGAGTTGCAATCCAACGCAGTATCCGCAGCAGGTAACGTGTCAAGGAGCGTATTTCTGTGATTCCGCCGGCTACTACTATGCCCACGCCGGAACGTACACGGTGACAGTCTCCGGGACGGATGCAAACGGCTCCTTCTCCGTTTCTGGTCAGGTCCAGGTGCAGGCGAGCGGCCAATGTTCGGGCACGAGCTGTACGTACACGGTTTCTCCAACGTCGTTTTCTGTGGGGTCGTCCGGTGCCAGTGGGCTCGTCGTTTCGGTGAGCACGCAAAGCGGATGCTCCTGGACGGCAAGCGCAGGCTCGACCTGGCTTCACATCACGTCCGGCACGAGTGGAAGCGGGTCCGGTTCCGTTGTGTTTAACGCCGATGCGTATTCGAGCGGAAGCCGTACGGGAACGCTGACGGTTGCGGGTCATACGGTTAGTGTGTCGCAATCGTCAGGTGGCGGCGGCGGAGGAGGCTTTACGATCACTCCCGAGGCTCCTGCCGTCTGCCAGTCCGTGACGTTTACAGCGCCTGACGGTGTGACCGTCAAGAGCTGGGATTTTAGCCACGCCAACTGCCAGGGAGATCCTGCGAATGCATATGGGAGTTCCACCTGTGGGATGAACCCTGCGGCGTGCAGCTCAGTCACCTGGAGCTATCCGGCAGCGGGAACCTATACCGTCACGATGACACCCGTTTCAGGCGCCCCCGTGTCTCAACAGGTCACGGTGACCGGGAGCACGGTCGCCTGCAACCTGAGCCTTTCGGCAAGCTCCACCCAGTTCGGCGCGGACGGCGGGAGCGGCACGATTCATACCGGGCTCGACAGCTCCTGTTCATGGACTGCATCGAGCACGGCCTCTGACTGGCTGCACGTGACGACGGCAAGCGGGAGTGGAGATGGCCCCGTGCAGTTCACGGTTGATGCCAATACCGGTTCGGATCAGAAGCAGGGAACGATTGCGATCACGAGCTCTGGAACGACGAAGAGTGTCACGATCACCGAGGCAGGTTCCGGAAGTAGCGGGAGTGGGAGCGGCGTTTTGAGTGCCATGTCGCTGGTTGCGGCTGCGGCGAATGTCGCCGGAAGCAACGGAACCGATTGGAAAACTGAGCTATGCGTCTATAATCCCAATCCAACCGCAGCAACGTTCAAGATCAAGCTTCTCCCAGACATGACCAACGATGACGGCGGCACGGTTGTTCCGGTCGGTGGCCATACCACGCAGGCGGTCGATGGGTTGGGAACGTGGTGCAGTGACGACGTTCTGGCCAGTATGGGCAATGGGATCAAGGGGGCGCTCGTCGTCGATCTCCAAGATCCGGCCAACTTTGCCTTGGGCCTTGCTGTTACCTCGCGTACGTACACACCGAGCCCGAGCGGTGCCGGTACCTACGGTCAGTTCGTACCGGCTCTACCGCTTCAGGGGACGCCGGTACATCAGCTCATCTTGACGGGCCTGCATTCGTGGGGAGACCCCGGATCGACCGGCTACCGGGCCAATGTCGGCTTGGCCAACCAGTCCGATCAGGTCGTACCACGGATTTACATCAAGGTGTACGACGCGTCTGGAACGCTGGTCGGAAAGTACCAGAACCAGGGATCGGGTGATACGTTTACCAGTCTGGGCGCTCACGGGTTCGTTCAGTATGACAAGATCCTCAGTAAGCTGGATCACCCGCAGGATGAGCTCCATGACTTTTCGATCGTCATCACGTTTACCGATGTCGCCGGACACGCCACCGCCGAGCCAGTGACGGCTTATGCCACGGTGGTCGATAACGTCACGGGGGACGCCACATTCATCCCTGCGGTGAAGGTGCCATAGGGTATCGAAGACGTGAGTGGTTCAGGGCGGCCTTCGGGCCGCCTTGTTGTCTTCAGTGCGTAGGAGGTGGTATCGGTTGAAGATCCCAGCGATACACCCTGTTCGCATGGGACTTTCTTAGCATCAAATCGGGAGCTTCGGGGGGTCATGCCTCCCGTCGCAGCCACCAGCTGGCGGCAAAGAGGGCGCCGGAGAGGAGAAACGGGCCGGAGGAGATAAGCACGGCGAGGATGATGTTCCGCCCGGCGGCCAGAGCAGCGAAGATGGCGAGGGCGCATCCTGCGGTGAGGGTGACGATGCTGCCGGCCCGTTCATGCCGGAAGGCGATGGTGACGCCAAGGATGGCCCACCACGTCAACACGGCCAGGATCGCGCTTTCGTCCGTGAACGACTGCTGGTCGTGCTGCACGATGCCGGCAACGAAGATGACGATCCACATCGCGGCGGTCATCGATCCGATGACTCTCGCGATGAGCCGGCAGACGGTGGCGCTGCTCCCCGCCGTCTTCGGCCAACGGTGGCGTTCCATGATCCGTACCCCCGGTTCGTTGGGATCCACAATACCAAAACCACAACGGGAGTCCCACGCACCGGCAAGCCTGGTTCTGATGCGGCTATACTCTCCCCATGACGCGGGGATGGTTCATCACGTTCGAGGGTGGGGAAGGAACGGGCAAGAGCACGCAGATCGAGTTGCTACGGGCGCGCCTTGCCAGGGGCGGCCGGACGGTGCTCGTGACGCGCGAGCCCGGCGGGACACCGTTGGCCGAGAAGATCCGGGAGCTGCTGCTCGATCCGGACTACGACCCCGATCCGTTGACAGAGCTCTTCCTGTTGGAAGCGTCCCGCCGGGAGCACGTGGAGAACGTGATTCGTCCGGCTCTCGAACGCGGCCAGGTCGTGATCTGCGACCGGTTTGCGGACTCGTCGCTGGTCTATCAGGGGCGGGTCGGCGGCGTTAATGAGGCAACGGTTGCAACTCTCAACGAGGCAGCGACTTTGGGGCTCGTACCCGACCGGACGATCGTGCTTGACCTGCTGACGGAAGAGGGGCTTGCGCGAGCCCGCCGCCGCAACCGCGATCAGGGTGGGGCCAGCCGTATTGACGACCGGCCGCCGGCGTTTCACCGGAGGGTGCGCGAGGCCTACCTGGAGCTCGCGCGGCGGGAACCGGAGCGTGTGCGCATCATCGACGGCCGAGGGACCCCGGATGAGGTGTTCGAGAGGGTTCGTGCAGCGCTTCCGGAGGAGCTCCGGTGAGCGACGCCGATGTCTCCCCGTGGTGGACGGCCGAAGAGCTCGGTTCAGAGCACCTCGACGCCGTTATCGCCCCGGTACTTGAGCGCGTGGAGGCGGCTCGCGATGCCGGGAGGATGCCGCGATCGTTGTTGCTCGCAGGTGCGCCTCGGTTGGGGCGCGAGCGGGTTGCCGTCAAAATCGCCGCCATGCTGACCTGCCCCGCAGGTGGACCGCCCGGGTGCTCATGTCCGAGCTGCCGCCGGGTCCGGTCGGGTGTGCATCCAGATGTGACGCTGGTTCGTGCCTCGGGGAAGAGGGGGCAGATCGTCATCGATCAGGTTCGGGCCATCGTCGAGGCGGTCCCTGGGAAACCGTTCGAAGGCCGGACCCGGGTTTGGATACTCGATGGGGTGGAGGCCGGCCGGTTTGGAAGGGAAGCGGCCAACGCGTTTCTCAAGACGCTCGAGGAGCCGCCGGATCACGTGCGGTTTGTGCTCCTTGCTGCCAATCCCGAGGCGGTGCTGCCAACGATCCGGTCCCGGTGTCAGCGTCTAGTGCTGCCCGGGGCGGCAGCGATGGCTCGCCTGTTTGGTGATACCTCGATCCCACCGGAGCTGGCGGCGGCCGCGGTGGCTGGCGCCGATGTCGGAACGGCGGTTGGAGACGTCAGGAGCGCGCTCGAAGCCGCGCTCGAGGGTGAGATTCTCGGTCTTTTAGGCGCAGCCCGGAACCTCGATCCGGAGCCCGCCGGTTTTCAGATTGCGGCGCTGGCAGCGCTCGGTGTGGCTGGAGATCTAGGAGGGGAACGCGCCGATGGGCTCGTGCACGTTGCCGCGGATCTTCTCCAGGCCGAGGGACGGCAACGGGCGCTCAATCTCAACCGCGGCCGTCAGATCCTCGCGGCCTTGCTGTCGTGGTACCGCTCGCAGGGGCGCAACTGAGAGCACACCATCGCTACGAGTGGGGACACTGTTGATCTCTTCGCTCACCATAAAACCCCGCTGCCCCTCGCCCCCTTGAGCCCTTTTCCCCGCCGCTCTCACCGTTCCGCCACCATCACCAAGAGCCAATCGCTCTCAGCGGCCTCCGCCAGGCGCACCTTCCCT
>WGCW01000122.1 GCA_015493585.1 Acidobacteriota bacterium | reverse complement strand
GGGGGCGGGTGCACCGGCATCCCTTGTCCCCGCTCTCACTCAGGTGGTGCGCGCTGACTTGCGGGCTTTCGCCGGGTGGAGTACGGTTTCGCTCTGATGGACGGGATCGAATGGCCAGACGCGCGCGCAGTTGTGGCGCTGCCAGAAAACCACAGGAGGGCGGTGGGAGCGGTGTTGCGCCATCTCGAGCGGAGGCTGACGGGATTGCTGCTTGAAGGGACGGCGAACGTGCCGTCTGGGGAGCTCGGGCGGTTGCGGGAGCTCGGTGAGGCGGCTCAGGGCGTCTCGCCAAAGGCAAATATCCGGTCGTTGCTGGCAGCATTGCGGGTTCTGGCCGACGACATCGAGCCGCAGCGGCTCAAGGGCTACGGTCCGCTCGACGAAGAGCAACAAGGCACGTTGCGGCAGCTCGCCGCTGCGATGCGTGAGCTCCTGGATCGGGTCGAGCCAGTGGAGTAGAAAAGAAACGCCGGCGGGAGCCGTGCCCCCACCGGCAGACCCTCATTGTGATTCCTCGACGTCCTTGACCCACCACACTCCTTTCGGTCCGAAGTACTGTTCGAGGAGGGTGGCGGTGTCGAGGTCAAACGGCTGGTTCCAGATGACGGTGCTGGGATCCAGCCCCAGTCCCCACAGGTTGACCCTGGTGGAGTGGCACGACATGGCGCACGAGTTGGGGTTGCCGGACTCGTCGCCGGCATAGATCAAGGTTTTCTGAGGCGGTACGACCACCATGCTGTGCTGATGGAGCTCTGACGCCTGCTGAGCTCCGTAGATCGAAGACATGTGGCACTCGGAACAGCGGGAGAGACCCATCAGGCGATCGGGGGCGTACGGGTGGTGAGTATGGGCGGAGACCACGGCGCCGATCTGTACGACGTTCTGGTCGTAGTTCTTGACCATTTCCTTGGTGATATCGGCGAACGGACCGTGGGTCGCATGGCACGCGAGGCACAACGTGTCGTTGTCATTCTTGGTGGGGATGGTGACGCCATCTGACGTGATCTCAGGGACGATCTGGGCGGAGTTGGAGCTCCCGTGCGGGTCGTGGCAGTCAAAGCAGCGCAACTTCTCGTACGGGTTGGTCCAGTGGGCGGAGCTGAGCAGCTCTACGTAGTGCTGGTTGTGTTCAAATCCGGTGACGCCGTCCGGCCAGTATTCGCCGGCGTTGACCTTGAAATCGCTGAGCGGCTCGGTCCCTGGGAACCACTGGGTGTCGGTGTCATCGTGGTAGGGCCAGTTGTAGGTGTGATTCGGAACCGAACGCTGCCGGTTGTGGCAACGGCCGCAGATCTCGTTGGCCTGCTCTGGGTCGAGCTTGGCCGGATTGATGATCTTCGAAGGATCGCCGCCACCGAGGATGTGCGCCGAGCCGGGGCCGTGGCACATCTCGCAGCCGATGTTGACGAGGTCCTTGTTGCCGTCGCCGTCGTAGTCGAAGTAGTGCGGGTCGTCGGGCTGGTAAAGCGTCGCGACATACGGCGTGTACTGCCATTCTCCTTCGGCGGTCTTGCCGAGATGCCGAATGCCGGTCGTATGGCACCCGATGCAGTTTTTCGAAAAGCTCGGTTTGAGCACGCTCGCCACGTCGGCGCGGGTCATCCCGGGATGGAGCTTGGGCTGGCCATCGGAGGTCCACCAGAGCTGAGGCTTGTACGGAACCCATTGATTTGGGCGATTGTTGTACTGGATCGGCGGGAAGTACACTTCGTCGGAGTATCCGGTCGAGCTGTCGGTGACGGGGATCCGGACGGCGTATCGCTCACGCCACTCACCCACACCTCCATTGATGAAGACGACGGGCATCTTCACCTCGCCGATCGTGATGTAGTACGTCCCATCCTCAACGGACAGCTTGGGCGCGTTCGGCTTATACGGGTCGAATCCCGATGAGATCGTATTGAAGTCGAGCCCCTGGATGAAATCGTCGACACCGTTGCCGTCGTAATCGCAGCTGACACCCCATCCTTTGACGAGGGAGTATTTGACCATCGGTTTTCTGAGCGACATGGCGTGGGGCGTGTTGCGCCAATTCTGGTACTCCTGGCCATGGTGGCAGGCCAGGCAGTATTCGCTCCCAACGTAGATCCCTTCCTCGAGCTCGTCAGCGGTGTAGATCGTCTGCAGTGTCTGGATCTTTTGCGTGACGAGGGCCGGGGTGCCATTGCGGGCCACGACGCGCACCTTCCGGGTTCGATGGGAGACCTGTAGCTGGGGTCCCCCGGCGAAGAGCATGACCGGCACGCCGACCATGATCCCGGTGACAATAACTGCGATTCGTCTCATGAGAAACCTCCCTTTCTCTTCACGGTTGCAGTAAGAGCGGGTCACGGTTCGATCCGTGGACCGCGACGTGACAGTCCGTGCAGGCGCGGTACCGTGCCTGCGAGAGATCATGAAAGGCCGGGACATCGGCATGGCACTCGAGGCAGAGGTCCATCACCCGGTGCCGCCGGAGCTGGAAAGGGTTCATCGAGCCATGAGGCTCATGGCACGCCACGCAGCCGTTGACGACCCGTGGCGGATGGGGGTAGATGAACGGCCCGGCCTTCCCCGCGTGGCAGGTGATGCACACCCCGCCGTTGCCGAGCAGGTGGCGCATCGCGTTCTCACCGTGCCGGCCGTGGATCGAGTGACAGCTCAGGCAGGAGACGGCGCCCCGCTGGCCGTTCCGGTGTGCGTAGGGCATGGAGAATGAGGCCGCCTCTTCCGGGTGGCAGCTGGCGCACAGCGTGTTCGGCGCTTTGCGGAGCAGGTGCGGCGTGCCTGGATCGTGGTGCCCCGAGGCGTGGCAGTCAAGACAGCGAACTCCGTTGCGCGGATGCCCTGGCGTCGTGAGCTCGAGACCCGCCGCCATGCTGGCATGGCAAGCCGTGCACGCCCCGCGGGGGGGCGTTTTGTGGACGTTCTGAGGCGAGGGGTCGTCGATGTGCGCGGCGGTAGGCTGATGGCAGGCCGCACAGGATCGCTCCAGCATGTCTTTTGAGCGGGCCGCCATGGCACGGCCGTGTGGTCCGGCGGCGAATGCGGCGGCCACTTCGTCATGACACATGGCGCATGTATCCATCGTCAGCGGTGTGTGATCCGCGGCGGATACGACTGCAGCGGTCAGTACGGCGGCGGCAATGACGCCCAAGAACGTGTTGCGTCTCTTCATCAGAAACTCCAGCCCACGACGACGCCGTAACGGGAGGCGTCGAAATCATCGCGGTTTGCCCGGTCCTCGTCGTAGGACCAGTACTGTACGAACCCCTCCAGCCTGATGTGGGCGACGATGTGGACACCGGCCCGCAGATCAACATTCCACGCGTCGACCGGCCAGGTATCGCCGTTGTCGGTCAGATAACGGCAGGATGCGTTGAGGTCGATGATCCCAAGGACCGCCGATCCGTACAAGCTGACGGTACGCAGGGACATGTCATAGCGGGAGTGGCCCGGCGTACCGGTTGGCAGAACCAGGCCCGTGTCGGTGGTCAGGCCGACGACGCCAAGATCAGCCCCGATCGTCGTTGTGCTGCCGGGGGGGGTCCAGGAGCAGGAGAGGCCGGCGGCGGCCGATGTCGATTCGAGATCCGCCTCCGGTGCCGGGTTCGAGCTCTGCTCCCACCGGCCGTGGACTGCCAGGTGCCATCCGTGGCCGAGCCGGGCCCGCACCCTGGCCGTGACCTTGTCGACCGTATCGGGATCGGTGCGGAAGATGTAATCATTGAAGTCGCCGTGCTCGTACTCGACATTGCCATCGATGCCGTGCCCAGGATGGAACGCAGCACCTGCCAGGAATCCGGTGCTGCTGCGGCTCGTGTCGACAGGTTCCCCATCTTGGGTCAACCGCCAGCTGACATCACGGTTAGCGCCCAAGACGCCGGCCCAGGCCGACCAGGTGGAGGCGCGGTGTTCGAGGTCGAGCTCACCGCGGGTGTCGGTAAAATCGAAGCGTCCGTTGTCATTGACCGGTGCCGAGAGGTCGAGGGCAATGCCGGTGGGATTGGCGGCATGCAGCAGCCGTTGACCGAGCAGAGTCGAGTCCGTCGAGGCGTCGCGATAGTGGCCGTTGAGGCGCAGATACCAATGCGGGCCAAGGATGACAGCCGCGCGAAGCTCACCCGCGAGGGTGTCGGTGGTCGCTGAGCCGATGAGGTCGTCAACGAAGCGCAGGGTGCCCGCAGCCCCACCGTCGACGGCCAGCTCGCGCCACCCTGCGCCGGTGGCGTCGAGATCAGCCGCACTGTAGAGCAGGCCGGCGGTGACGGCGACGCGTGAGCCGGCCCAGTCAGCCGTCAGCCGGCTTGTGGGCACATCCTGGTCATCCTCGAAGGTGGTGCCGAGACCAGTCAGCCGGCCCGTGTTGTCAGGATCGATGAATCCGGGAGGCGCGGCAGCCCAGCGGTTCTTGCGCTCGTAGTGCGCGTAGGTTTGCTCGAACGTCACATGAACCGGTAACGTACGGGTTTCGATCCGGAGGGCAGCCTGATCTCGTGTTTCGTCAAGCGTGACCTGGCCGGGGTAGCGATCGTGGAAGGCGTAGAGCGGCTGGTGAATGACGCCACCGCGCTCGGTCCGGGATAGAGCGAGCTCGAGTTTGGCAAAACGCCACCCATCCCAGGACGTCGTCGCCCGGTAACGCGTGATGTGCCAGCGGTCAGCTCGTGCCGCGCGCTCCGCGCTGGCCAGTGCGAGGAAGGAATCGCGGGAATCGTAGCCGAGGTCGAGGTGCCAGCCTCGCCCCAAAAACGTCGTCAGACGGGCGTGCTCGGAGGGCTCCGCTTGCCCGAACCCCCAAGCGTTGAGCGATCCTGCCGGACCATGTCCAGGCCTTCCCCAGGTCAGGCGGAGATCGTCAAGGAGGAAGCCCTGGTCGATCGTCTCCTGAGTGCGGAAGGCGGAACCGTTGCCGTTGACGTCGAGCCAGGCGTAGCCGGCGGCGATCGATCCGTGAATCTGTTGGGCCACCAGGGGTGGTACAACGGCGAGCCCGGCAAGCAGCGCGAGGACGAGCAGCCGGGTGGGGCGGTTCAACATCCATCACCTCCGAACGAACTGGGTGCTTCTTCGGCGCCGGCCAGGGCGGCGTACGGACGTTTAGCCCGGGAACGGCGCACGGCGCCTCCAGCCATCATCAGCAGGCCTCCTCGTCGGGGGCGGCTGCTTCTTGCGGGGTGCGTCCACGGGGGATCTTGCCCTCGGCGATCAGTGCCTTCTTGACTGCGGACCACACCTTGTGATCCCGGTACAGGCAACGGAGCTCTTCAATGTTGGGAAACGAGATCGCATGGGACAGGCAGAGATTGCCGCACGTTGTGCAACCGACGACACAGTCATCGTACCGGGCCACCACCGGCCTGTTGTCGATCCATTCGAAGACCTTCTTGCCACAGTTCATGCACATGCCGCACGAGACGCACGTGTCGGGATTGATTGTTGGACCCCAGTTGACCTGGTTACGCGGAAGAGCAGCAAGCCAAGGCATGGTTCATCTCCTTGTACGATCCTTCACAAACCTTGTCACATTTGGCCAACTCGCCATGTATGTGGCAAAAAAAGAGGGGCAGTTACTCATGAGTCGCTCCAAAAGCCGCGGCAAGCGCGCCGGCGGCTTCGTCCATACAGGAGAAGAGCCGGCCGTCCGCAGGGATCCTGAGCCGGTAAAAGACGTTGGAACCTCGCTTTTCGTCTTCGACGAGCCCTGCGTTCTTGAGTACTGAGAGATGTTTGGAGATGGTCGAGAAGTCGGCGTCAATTGCAGCGTTGAACTCGCAGACGCATCGCTCACCGCCGGCAAGTTGCTCGACGATGAAGAGACGCGTCGGATGGCCAAGTGCTCTGAAAACCCGGGCTTTGATTTCGTACTTGCGCCGCGTTGTTGTGTCTAAGCGTTCCACTACACCCCCTATTTGGCAATTTAACCAAAGTGCCAAGACTTGTCAAGGGGTCCGTTCGCCCGAGCCGTGCGAGTGCGGCCTTTGCCAGGGAATCGCCTCCCTATGTGGCTGGTTTCATCGCGCAGCCGTCCGGTCCGGGTTCCGTGTTGCCGTTGGCCCAGGGGAACCACTCTCCTCGGCACGGCAGCTGTGAAGAGGAACTCTTCAGATCAACATCAACGTCGACCGCAGGGTTTCGAAGGCCCCGGCGCCGAGGAACACGACGGCCGTACTCCAGCGAGCCCAGCGCTCGAACACCTGTACGCGGCCCATGGCGGCCGCCACACGTTCCGTTCCGATGGCAAGGACGACGGCGAACGCGGCGACGGGCAGGGCGGTCCCGATCCCGAACAGGGACGGCAACAGGAGGGGAGAACTATGCTCAGCCGCCATGGGGACCAGACTGCCGAAGAACAGACCGGCCGAAACCGGGCAGAAAGAAAGGGCGAACACCACGCCTAAGGCAAGGGCTCCCCAGATGCCGAGACGATCGATCCGCTGCCTGAGACCCTCGCTGAGCCCGTGGCCCGCCAGCTCCACCTTGACCAGTCCGAGCAGCATGAGCCCTACCACGATCAGGAGGGGGCCGAGCGCCCGGTGGGCGGCTCCCTGGAGGAAGGACGAGACGCCCACCATCGACATCAGGCCCCAGACCGCCGCTGCGCCGATCGCCGTGTAGGTCAGCGCCCTGCCCACGGTGTACAGAACGCCCGACGCGAGCACGGCGGATGTCTTGCCGGCCTGCCGGCCGACGTACGCAACGGCGGCCACGTTGGTGGCCAAGGGGCAGGGACTGATGGAGGTCAGGATCCCCAGCCACAACGCCGACGCAGCCACAAGCCAGAACGCGCTCATCGGCTCTCCCCAAGGAACATTCGGGTCTCGTCCTGAACGTAGCGGATGAAGGCATCACGATCCCGCACCAGTTGCCAGATCTTGGGCAGATTCTTCCAACGTACGATCTTTCCGTCCCGGTACTCCACCAGTACCAGCGACTTGGTCGTCAGCTGGAAATCCTGGATGAAGTGGTTGGTCTTGGGAGTTTCCACGTTGACCACCCGGAATGCGAGCTCTCCCGAAGCGAGATCCTTGGGGAAGCCCGAGGAGATCGCCTCCCTGGAGAGCGCCTCCA
This sequence comes from Acidobacteriota bacterium, assembly GCA_015493585.1. GTDB lineage: Bacteria > Acidobacteriota > Thermoanaerobaculia > Thermoanaerobaculales > Sulfomarinibacteraceae > JAADFN01. The sequence continues at coordinate 7,013 of WGCW01000122.1, read as the reverse complement.
GCTTGCGGCAGGTGGAGCAACGGAATGTCCCGTGGAAGTAGTAGGCGATGACCCCGGACGAGGGAGCTTTGGCCGCGTCCTGCGGTCCGGTCTCGACGCCGCGCGCGTGTAGGGGAAAGATGAGGAGTGCCAGGCCCAGCGCTCCAGCGCCCAAGGCGAGCCATCGGAAAAGATTTTTAAACCGCATGCGATCTCCTTTTCGGTTATCCCACAAGGCAGCCGTAGGCCATGCCGGTGATGGTGGCCATGACGACGACCAGCGAGACGTACGTAATGGTCTTTCTCGGGCCGATGTACGAGTTAATGACAAGCATGTTGGGCAGTGAAAGGGCCGGGCCCGCGAGGAGCAAGGTCAGGGCAGGCCCCTGGCCCATGCCGGCACCGATCAGGGTTTGCAGGATTGGCACCTCGGTGAGGGTCGCGAAGTACATGAACGCCCCCGAGACGGCCGCGAACAGATTCGCCCATAGGGAGTTGCCGCCGACAGCCGCGGAGATCCAGGCGGCCGGGATCAACCCGGCGTCGTGCCCCGGCCGGCCCATCAGCCAGCCAGCCACCAGCACTCCGCCGAAGAGCAGCGGCAGGATCTGCTTGACAAAGACCCACGTGGCCTGCACCCAGTTCTCGAGCTCCTCCCGTTTATACCAGCGCACGATCATGTATCCCAGCACAACGAGCAGGCCGATGGTCAGGTGCCAGTGGATCTTCCAGATGGAGGAGAAGAGCCCGGCTTCACGGTTGGGCGAGCCCCAGTTGGCGAAGACCAGGATGCCGATCATGACCGCCATAAACGCAGCATCCTGCCAGCCGCGCCGCGTAGGATCCCCAGCCACGGCCGTCTGGGCGGCGAACGGATCGATGCCGTTCGCCTGCCGTTCGGCCTCCTCGTGGCGGAAGATGAAGGCCATGATGAGGCCGATGATGACGGCGAACGCTACAGCGCCGACGGCCCGGGCGACGCCGAGCTCGAGGCCCAGCACCCGGGCGGTGAGGATGATGGCGAGCACGTTGATCGCCGGGCCCGAGTAGAGGAAGGCGATCGCCGGTCCCAGGCCGGCGCCCCGTTTGTAGATACTGGCAAAAAGCGGCAGGACGGTGCACGAGCACACGGCGAGAATCGCCCCTGAGATCGAGGCGACGCCGTAGGCGACGGTGCGTCTCGCCGAGGAGCCCAGGTACTTGAGTACCGCGCCCTGGCTGACGAAGACGCCGATCGCCCCGGCGATGAAGAAAGCCGGTACGAGGCAGAGCATCACGTGCTCGCGGGCGTACCACTTGACGAGGTAGAAGCCTTCCAGGATCGCGCCTTGGACCCGCGCGTGCTCGATGGGCAGGAAGTAAGCCGCCAGGAAGACCCCGGCGATCAGCAAGAGTTTCGTTCGTTCTTTCACGAGCGCCTCCTGAGAGGGGAAGAGACAAGTTCGAAGTCAGGGGTCAGGTGTGAGCACCGGAGAGAGACGGCAGGGGGATACGGGCAGCAGCCGCTGGGCGGCTGCGATGCGTACCGCTTCTCATGTCTCTCGCCTCAGCCCTCGATCCCGAGGAGCTTCCTCACCACCTTGGCCTTGGGAACTTGCCCGACGAGCTTGAGCTCGCCGTCGACCACGATGGCCGGCGTGGCGAACACGCCGAGCTCGATCATGCGGTCGATGCTTTCCTCCTTTTGAACCACCACATCGAGGCCCGATTCCTCCACTACCTGCTGGACCACCCGGTGGGCCTGCTTGCAGCGCGGGCAGCCCGGTCCCAAAATCTCGATCAAACTGACGTCGTTCATTCCCATACCTCGCTTGTCTGACCTCATGACGCGTAGCCTCAGTAATGGCTACATGGCCATTTTACCAATTGTGCAAACGATGTCAAGCCCTGGATCCTTGCTGCATGGCCCTGGCAGCCATGACCGGGCAGATGCCGGCCAGCACTTCCCGGGCCTTCGAACGTGCCAGCACCTCCGCCGCCTCCGTAAAGCACCCGGGAGGGAGCCATATGACCCTCGCAGGCACGCTCGTAAGCCCGCTCAGCACTTTCTCCGTCACATTGGGGGCCAGTGCCACCACCAGCACGTCCGGGCTTTCCGGCAGCGCCTTCACCGACGGGGAGCACGGACGGCCCAGAATTTCCTGCCGTTTGGGGTTTATGGGGAAGACCTGGAGCCCGAGTTCGTCTAAGACTGCGACCAACTCATACCCATACTTGGCCGGGTTTGCCGATGCGCCCACCACAGCCACCGTCCGCGCACCTTTCAGAACACTGACCGCCCGTTCCAGTAATGCTCTCGCGTTCATGGCGCCTCCTCCTTCACTGTGGTGCCTGCCGGCCGGGTGCAGCCGGCTTGTCGCCGGCAGTCGCGGCGGCGCTCCAGGTCAGACGTCTCTGGAAGTACAACGACACGTTGACGAGACCGATCATGACGGGCACCTCCACCAGGGGACCGATGACCGCGGCGAAAGCCTCACCCGAGCCGATTCCAAAGACGGCGACGGCGACGGCGATTGCAAGCTCGAAGTTGTTCGAGGCAGCGGTGAACGAGAGTGTTGCGGTTTTCTCGTAGCCGGCGCCGATCCGGTGTCCCATCCAGAAGCTGACGAAAAACATGGCGATGAAGTAGACGGTCAGCGGGATGGCAATCAAAACAACGTCGCCCGGGATGCGGACAATTTCCTTGCCCTTGAGGCTGAACATCACGATGATCGTGAACAGCAGGGCGATGAGCGTGAGCGGGGAGATCCTGGGGATGAAGGAACGCTCGTACCACTCGCGGCCTTTGGCCTTAACCAGCGCGAATCGGGTGATGATGCCCGCCAGGAACGGGATGCCGAGATAGATGAGCACACTCTCGGCGATCTGTCTGATCGTGATCTGAACGACCGCGCCGCTCATTCCAAACAGAGGGGGCAGCTTGGTGATGAACACCCAGGCGTAGACGCTGTAGAACAGCACCTGAAAGATGCTGTTGAAAGCGACCAGTCCGGCCGCGTATTCAGTATCACCCTTCGCGAGCTCATTCCAGACGATGACCATGGCGATGCAGCGGGCGAGGCCGATGAGGATGATGCCGGTCATGTAGGCCGGGTGATGCCCCAGCAGGAGGATCGCGAGGAAGAACATGAGGATGGGGCCGATGATCCAGTTCTGGAGCAGGGACACGCCGAGGATACGCCAGTCGCGAAAGACGTCTGGAAGCTCCTCGTAGCGGACCTTCGCGAGCGGCGGGTACATCATGAGGATGAGGCCGACGGCGATGGGGATATTGGTGGTTCCAACGGAGAACCGGTTCCAGAACGCGGCGACGCTGGGCCATGCCCAGCCCATGCCGACCCCCACTCCCATGGCCAGAAAGATCCACAGGGTGAGCAGGCGGTCAAGCGTTGAAAGCTGAGAAGAGACCCCTTTGTGTGTGCTCATGGCTGCATCTCCTTTGAGGGCGTGCCGGGCCGGTCCGTTTTCGGCGACCACCCGGAAATGGCTGGCGGCCGGTCCGGCTGACGAAGCGGGGGAGTGAAGCGGCCCACTCTTTTCCTGCGCCGCGTACTGTAGTATTATTTGCATGTGGCGTCAAATGGTCAAACAAATGCGGGCGCCCACCGGAGGATGGACATCATGACAGGGTCCCGGGCACCAAAAAGGGTGTTAGTGCTGTGCACCGGCAACTCCTGCCGCTCGCAGATGGCGGAGGGTTTTATCAATCACCTGCTCCGTGGCGAATGGGAGGCCCGCTCGGCGGGAACCGCACCTGCCAGCCGGGTACATCCGCTGGCCGTTGCGGTCATGGCGGAGGTTGGAATTGATATCTCCGGGGGCAAGCCCACCCGGGTCGAGGAGGTCCTCGACGAACCGTGGGACCTGGTCATCACGGTTTGTGACGCAGCCAAGGAGACCTGCCCGGTCTTTCCGCGTCCCGTCGAGCAGATCCATATCGGATTTCCCGATCCCGCCGAAGCCACTGGCACCAGGGCAGAGCGGCTCACCCTCTTCCGCCGGGTCCGGGATGAGATCCGCGAGCGCCTGATCCCGGAGCTCGAGCAGCGTTAGAACCCGAACCCGAGCCCCCAGGTGACCAGCCAGTCGCCGGCGTGCCGTCCGTCGAGGCGGCGGAGGCCGCCGAGGAAGAGGTTTAGCTTGGCGACTGAAAATTCGATCTCTGGCCCGGCGTACGTCGCGCCCGGAGGAGCGCCGCCCAGGCCGTTCCACGTTCTCAGCAACGTGCCGCGGAGCCCCATCCCCATGTAGGCGTGGCGGACGACATGGCCGCGCCGTGTGAGATCGCCCCAGATCCGTCCATACCCGAACGAGAGCGACATCCCGCCGGGGCCGGCCGCGACCTCGGCATACGGCCCACGGAAGCTACAGAGAAGATGACACGGAGTACCGGAGGGAAACCGGCCCCGCATCGTGCCGATCGCAGCCGATGGCCCGAGCGGGCCAGCCAGACCGGCGCGCCACAGGCCGGCCCAGCGCACGAGCGGATGGCGGCTTTCCTCGATGATCCGCGCTTCCAGCCTCCGCTCGGCCCGAGACGGGACGGTTTCATCAGGGCGAGTGCGCGTCTTGCCGGATCGCCGGGAGACCTGTCCGGCGGGATCGAGAGAACGGAGGGGGCGGCCGCAGACCGCTTCGAGGGTGAACTGCCCCGGGGGAGGCAGCTTGCCTTCTGCGACGTATTCTTCGATTAGTTTTTCGACGACCGTCAGGTGGTCGCGCCTGGCGTACCGGCGCCGCTGGGCAATGAGCCACGGGTTGTCAAGCCAGCTGCAGTACTGGCGCAGGACGGGTTTGACCTTCTTCCACCGCCCGGGCCGGAAGATCTGTGGCTCGTACGATTCGTCCCATTCCGGCGTGACGTACCGCGCCAGGTCGATCGGCCGCCGGACCCGCCACCCATGCCCGGTCCGTTCCAGCACAGGATCATCGCCCCCGCAAAGATCCCGGTAGAACAGCATGCCCTCGTAATCGGACTCGAGGTCGGACAGCGAGAGGATCCCCGACGTCCGGTACCCGAGCAGGTAGTACCGCTCGCCGTCGAAGCCTCCCCGGAGCGCCCGCAGCGTCGCTTGGGCGGGTGGCACGCCGTGGTGGACCAGATGCCGGTAACTCTCGTAGAGCTGCCAGCCGAGCGAGACGAAGTGGGAGAGTTTGTCAGTCCCGATCCGGACACCGTTGACGACGATCGTCGGCGCCAGCGGCATCCACAGACCGATGTCCAGCGGGCCATGAACGTGGTAGACGTTGGTCCGCCGGAACTGCTCCTCCTCGGCAGCGGTGTTAGGAAAGCGTGCGACCAGCGACGAGCTGCACGCCCACAGTTCGGGCGGATGCAGGATGAACCAGAAGCGGATCTTTCCTGCGTACCGGCGTTCGATCTGCCATCGTGTTGGGATTCGGCCACCCCGCTGGCTTTCGTCGAGGACCTCTTGCAGCCGCAGATTGAACCAGGCGTTGAGGGCAGAGGTCGAGTCGGCCAGTGGGCGCCCCCATGAGATGTACTGGTCGGTTTCAAGCGCGCGCGCCGGGACGATCCAGGTGAGGCCAAGCGACGCAAACACGACGGCTCCAGCAAGCGCCCGCCTGATCCACCCCGGTGACGTCGATGGACGGAACATGTCCCGTCCGGAGCCAGCCCCGGCTCAGAACCGGTATCCGAGGGAAACCATGGTCGAACGCCGGTTACCAAACCCGCCCTCGAAGAGCAGGTTCCAGTGCTCGTTGACGGTGGCTGTCACGCCGATCTGGTAGTTGATCGCGTGCCGGACCGCAAACTGGACATTGTACGGGAACGAGCCGAAGTACGGCATCGTGTAGCTCCCCCGATCATGCTCGTCCGTGTGCTGGTACATCGCACCGACATACACGGCGGCGCCCTGAACCTTGTATCCGAGCTGGAGCGAGCTGACCCACGCCGTGATCGAGCTGCTGGAGACGTTCAGGCTCGTGTTCGTTGCCTCGTACGTCAACGAACCGAAATAATGCTTCCAGCCGCCGGCCAGCGTGATCCCTCCGCCGTACACGGTGCCGTTGTAGTTGATGCTCAGATTATTCAGCCGGATGGGCAGCCCAAGATTCAGGTTGCTCAGATCCACCTGAGTGGTTCCCTCGACATGCCCCCCCAGCGCAAAGACGTCGAGAAAGGGGAAGAGCCAGTAATCGACGATGGCATGATCGGTCTTCGTGCGGTTCCTGATGCTGATACCGTTGAGGAGACTCGGATCGATGCCAGGGATGCCGATCGTCAGGCTATCGATGTCGTATGCTTGAGTTTGGCTGTACAGGCTGAGACGGACACCGAGACGTGGGGGCAGGTCATACCCTTGGGCGCGCAATGTCTCGAACGACTGGGCCGCAGCAAGTGCCGATGTCAGGACGGTGAGGAGCACCGGCAGCAACAGGGTTCGCACGAGCCGGTGACGGGGTGTGGTTACCATGATGGTGTGTGATGGGGAACGGTGTTGGCTGCTGAATCGTTTGTGCACGAGAGCCTCCTCCGGTCAGCGAATTTTCTCAATTGTACCTTGGATGCTGGAGATCTGAACGCTGGGCTGCCCAGAGGTTGTTGCGCTGTGCACAGCTTCTTAGCGGGACAGGCGGGAAGAGGAATGAAACGCAGAGGCGCAAGGGGGCGGAGGCGCAGCCATCCCTCTCTTGTCATCCTGAGCCGCATGCCGGAGGCGAAACCTTCCCTTCCTTGTCATCCTGAGTCGCATGCCGGAGGCGAAGCCTTTCCCCCTCATGTCATCCTGAGTGGTGCGCCAAAGGCGCGCCGCGAAGGATCTGGGAGGGTGGGCCACGCTACGGATTGCACGCGACGCCACCCAAGACCTTCACGACCGCTCACGCACGAACATTCCCTCCGCGCTCCCCGCGTTCTCCAAGGTGGGCGAGGCAAAAAGACACGGCAGCTACACCCTGATATGCAAGAGCGTCCCCATCTCGTGAGGATCCATCTCAATAACCTAACCGTGGAGCGCGCAGAGGTTCGCAGAGGAAGGCCGGGATCAGGTCAACACTGTCCCTTACTC
>WGCW01000121.1 GCA_015493585.1 Acidobacteriota bacterium | reverse complement strand
GATCGGGACCCTGCCCGGTGCCGTCGTGGCCCCTCCCCTGGTGGGACCTCAGAGATCCGGGAAGTCGGTCTCCCAGAACTCGCGATCCGAGCGCGGCTGCTGCGGCCTGCCCTGCTCAGCGCGGCGGAGCTCGAGACGGCGGATCTTCCCGGAGATGGTTTTTGGAAGCTCGTCGACGAATTCGATCCTCCGGATCCGCATATACGGGGCGAGGCGGCCCCGCAGGAATCCGAACAACTCGCGCGCCATCTCGCGTGACGGCGCCATGCCGGCGGCCAGCATCACGTACGCCTTCGGCACCGAGAGCCGGACGGGGTCCGGGCTCGGAACGACCGCTGCTTCCAGTACGGCCGCATGCTCGATCAGCGCACTTTCCAGCTCGAACGGGCTAATCCGGTAGTCGGAGCTTTTGAAGACGTCATCGGCCCGGCCCACGTACCACAGGTAGCCGTCATCATCGACCGTGGCGACGTCGCCCGTACGGTAGAACCCACCCTTCATGACGCCATCAGTTTTCTCGGGATCATCGAGGTACCCCGCCATCAAGCCGGTAGGACGCGGCGAAAGACCAAGCGCAATCTCGCCCTCGCGGGCGCCGGGTTTGCCGTCGATGTCGAGCAACGTCACCGTATATCCGGGCATCGGACGCCCCATCGAACCCGGCTTGACCGGCTGACCTGGCGAATTTCCGACCTGTGCGGTCGTTTCGGTCTGGCCGTACCCGTCGCGCAATGTGATACCCCACGCCTTGCGAACGCCATCGATGATCTCCGGATTCATTGGCTCTCCCGCCCCAACGAGCTCGCGGAGCTTGACGGGGTACGACGTGAGGTCCTCGCGGAAGAGCAGCCGCCAGACGGTCGGCGGGGCGCAGAGCGACGTGATCCCCTTGTCCGAGATCATCTGCAACGCCCTCTTGGCCTCGAACCGGCCATAGTTCAAGATGAAGACCGTGGCCCCGGCATTCCACGGGGCGAAGAAGCTGCTCCAGGCGTGTTTCGCCCAGCCCGGAGAGCTGATGTTCCAGTGGATGTCTCCCTCCTTCAGGCCAATCCAGTACATTGTTGACAGATGGCCTACCGGGTAGCTCTGATGTGTGTGCAGCACGAGCTTCGGCTTTGACGTCGTGCCGGAGGTGAAGTAGAGCATCATCGGGTCGTCTGGAGAGGTGCGACCGGCGGGCGTGAATACGCCGGATTCCGAGAGGGCATCCTGGTACGGGATCCACCCGTCGCGCCGGCCTCCGGCAATGATCTTCCCGAAGGTGCCCTCGAGGCGCTCGAACTTTTCCGAACCATGCGCATCCGTGATTACGAGACGGACGTGGCCCCGGTCCAACCGGTCCCGCAAGTTCTCCGGCGTCAGGAGCGTGGTCGCCGGGATGATGACACTACCAAGCTTGATCGAGGCCAGCATGACTTCCCAGATTGCCGGAGCGTTCGGGAGCATCACCAGGATGCGGTCGCCCCGGCCGACACCCTGCTTCTGCAGGAAGACGGCGAGCTTGGAGGACCGGCGTGCGAGCTCGGCGAAGGACAGTTTCGTTTCCTGCCCGTCCTCATCGACGATCCACAACGCGGTGCGATCGTTTCCCGAGGCGTAGACGTCGAACCAATCGAGGGCCCAGTTAAAACTCTCGAACCGGGGCCATGAAAAGCCGGCGTACGCGGCGTCGTAATCCTCCCGGTTGTCGATCAAAAAATTCCGTGCCTTGATAAAGATCTCTGTCGGTGTCATCGTTCGCCATACCCCTTTCGCGCGTGTTTCCATGGCCCGGCCTTCGCCTGCCCCCGTGAAACACCAACCTATCGTACACCGCCTGCGTTCACCTGAGGCTCAGGTCGGCGTCCCATCCATTGATGAGGGCGTTGCGCTGCCGGGAAGGCCAACGAGGATCGAGAGAACCGAAGGCCGCAAGTTCGGCTTCACCCCAAGAAATGGCCAAAATCGCAGGTTTGTCCCGGAAAGCGGGCGAAACGGCGAAACCACGCGCAAAAACCCGCGCAATCGGCCGGCTGGCAGGCCATCTCTACCCCCCGTGTGCCTCCGTGCTCCTCTCCTCTCTGCGCTGCCGCGATCTCAGCCGTTCCGTTCTCCAGGTGGATCTTCACGAGATGGGGACAGTGTTGAATATGTCTGTCCCCCACCCAGATCCTTCGCCTTCGGCTCAGGATGACAAGGGAAGGGCGGAGTGCTTCGCCTCCGGCACGCGGCGAAGGATGACAAGTGAAGGATGGCTGCGCCTCCTCCCGACGAACAGGAGTTGCCTGGCATCCGAGACACGAGATGGGGACAGTGTTGAATTTATCTGAGCTTTCCTCTGCGAATTTCTGCGACCTCCGCGGTTGCTTTTTTGTCGCGGACGTTCCCCCGCCCAGATTCTTCGTCGGCTCCGCCTCCTCAGAATGACAGGGGAAGGATGACTTCGCCTCCTCGGAATGCGCCCCTCTCCTTGTCATCCTGAGCGACTTCGCTCCCCTGTCATCCTGAGCCACCAT
>WGCW01000120.1 GCA_015493585.1 Acidobacteriota bacterium | reverse complement strand
CCCTGCCGGGCGAGAACGGTCTGCACATCTCCTTCGATGATCTTCAACCCGCGGCGGCGCGCCGCGTGCGCGAGGGCGGGATCAGCTTCGATCCCAGCGGCTTCGACCCCCGCTTCCCGGAGCATGAGCAACAGCTCGCCGCGCCCGCATCCAAGATCGAGCACCGGTCCGTTGCCCCGAAGAACCGGCAGATAGCGATCGAGGCGGTTCGTGATTTCGGCCTCACTCCCGCGAAATGCCTCGATGAGCAGCGGCTGGACCTCGGCCAGGGCACCGGCCAGCTCTTCCTCGGCCGGCGAGGCATCGATCACCGGCAACGGCTCATGGCCGAGCATCCGTTCAACCAGCGAGGTGACCTCTTCGAGCTCGTTGGCCAGCCGGTCGATCAGAGCGTCCCCACGCGCGACCGCGGCAGGCAACCGCTCATCGCGCACCTCGGCGGCAACGTTCCCGGCTTCAGCGACGGCTGGCTCCAGCCGGTCGAGCCGGTCTTCGATCGCCGTCACCCGGGCATCCCGGACGTCCTCGAGCGCATTCTGAAGCTCTCTGAGCGCGTTCTCGGCACGGTCGGCCCGTGTTTCGAGCCGCGGCACTCTGTCATCCGAGCGGAGCGCCTCGAGATCGTGATGCAGGCGCTCAGCCTCGTTTCTGATCTGACCGAGCTCAGCATCCAGCCCCTCGACGTGTGCGCGCAACGCGACAAGGCTCCTGGCGCGGGCAACCGGGTTGAGAACGAAGAGAGCCTTCGCCACAAACTGGCGAAGGCTCGATCCTTCGTGCTCCCGCTGGGCCGGCTCAACCGTTGAGGAGCCGTTCTCAGACGTGTTGGGAGGGCTCACACCGGGCTCCTTACGATTCCTCCGGCGCAGGCTCCGGCTCGGCCGCGGACGGCTCCTCAGCCTGGGCCACCTCACCGGCTTCCCCGGCGGGCCCGGCGTTGTCCTCCGGCCTGACCGGCTGCTCTCCGGGACGGACAACGTGTACCGGCAGGGTCACCGTGATATCGCGATGGATGGCCACCGGCACCCCAAACGAGCCCAGCTCCTTGATCGGATTGGAAAGGTCGATCTTGCGCCGGTCGATCTCAATCCCGCGCGCGGCCAGCTCTGCGGCGATGTCATGCGTCGTCACCGAGCCGAAGAGCACATCCTTCTCGCTCGCGCGACGCTCAAAGATCAGCTCAACACCTTCCAGGCTGGCGGCGATCTGCTCGGCCGCGGAACGCCGTTTGAGATCGACTTCTTCCCACTGCTTTTGCTCCTGCTCGAAGCGCTTCCGGTTCCCCGGCGTATCGAGGTACGCCAACCGCTTTGGAAGCAGATAATTCCGGGCATACCCCGGCTTGACCTCGACGACGGCGCCGCGCTCGCCGAGATGTTCCACGTATTCGTTCAAAATCACTTTCATCGGAGCCTCCTACTCGTCATCGGAACGCGTGGGACGCAGCGAGTGGAAACTGTCGACAATTCCCAAAGCCGCGACAAACGCGGGCAACGGAACCTGCAGACACAGCAACGCCACGCCCCATCGCACAAACCAACCCCGCCCGACGTAACGTACGAGGTGGGCACGGATCATAGCCAAACCCTGGATGAAATACAAGATGAGCGCCGCTCCCAGCAGGTTGACCGCCATCCACCGCAACGTTCCCCCGGCAAAGAGTGTGCCCAAGCCGCCGAGCACGAAACCAACGGCCAGCCAGTCGTCGTTCCGGTACGCTTCGAACGGTACCGGTTGCCATCCAAAGCCGATCAGCGGCAAACGCAGCCGGATCCAAAAGAGGACCGCCGCCAGGTAGGCCACCGGAACCGAAGGGAGTATCCAGGTCAGATTTCGCTCGCTCGCATCGAGGGCCAGTTGGAGCCGGCCGGTCGACACGCCGATCTTCTTGTAGAAATCGAGCGCCTGCGTCCCCATTGAGCCTAGCCATCCGGCGGTCCACTGCATCGGAGAACGGGGCCACGCGAGCACAGTCACCGTCAGCAGCACCAGGACCAGGCCGGCACCTCCAGCGATCAGGATCCAGCGGCCGTCGGTCCAGCCGCCCCGGCCCCACTGTTCGATCGTCAGCGAGGGAAGCGCGATCATCGTCACATACCCTGCAAAAAAGACGATGGCGATCGTGGTTCCCGCCAGGGCCACGATCACACCCAGCAGGAGCACCACCCAGCCCCACGCCGCGACACCGCTCCGGTGTCTGGCTGTGTACTGCAAGACCGGGACGAGGCCGAGCGGAGCGACAAACACACCGATCACGGGAAGCACGAACAGGCTGCCGAAGAGCAGCACCGAGATCACGCCGCTGCCGAAGGCGCCGAAGCTCCGCCGCCCAGCGTACATCTCCGGCACCGCCGGCGGCGGGTTCAGCCCCTGATCCACGCGGTCCTCCCCATCCTGACCCGGACAGACCGGGCGTCAGGCTCAGTCACCCACGTACGGCAACAACGCCATGTAGCGGGCGCGCTTGATCGCACGAGCCAGCTTGTGCTGGTACGACGGGCTCGTTCCCGTCACTCTTCGCGGCAGAATCTTCCCGTTGACCGGGGTGAAATCGCGAAGGAGATTGACGTCCTTGTAATCGATATATCCAACCTTGTCCACCGTGAAACGGCAGACCTTGGCGCGACGGCGAAAACGCTTCTTCCGTACCATGCGAACCACCTTATGCTTCCGCTTCTTCGCTGGGCTCATCCGCCGTGACGGCGGCTTTCGCGGCCTTCTTTGCGGCCTTGGCCTTCAACTGACGTTCGATCTTCCGTTTGCGAACCAGCTCGCGGTCGAGGTTCAGAACCAGCGAGCGCATCACGACATCGCTCGTCCGCAGCTCGAACGCCAACGGCTCCTGCACCGTTCCCTCGGCGTTGAACCGCCAGAAGTGGTAGATCCCCATCGTCTTCTTCTTGATCGGGTAGGCGAGCTTGCGCCGCCCCCACGCATCCTTATTGACGATCTCGCCACCATCCTTGGTGACGATCTCCTCGATGCGCGCGAGCGCCGCTGCTTCGTCTTCCGGGCTGGTTTCGGGGTCCAGAATGAGCCCCAACTCGTACAAAGGCATGTGTTCTCCTTTCGGCCTTTGGCCCCGGAACCCGTGTCCGGGGCAAGGAGGTTGTTTTCCCGGTCACGCCGGGGGCAGCATTGTACAGATTCCGCAGCAAAATGCAACGCCGCGAAAATTTTCGCGTGCCTTCAGTGACCGTCCCCAGCGGACGCTCCAGCTTCCGTGCGCCCCGTGCTTTCGGCCCGCGACTGAGGACGATACGCAAAAATGAAATCTCCACCGGTCCACTCTGGATGACGGTGAGCCGGCATCTTACGCACGCCATGCCGCGGCACGGGGCACCAGGACGGTAGATGAACAAGGACAGATGCACATGTGGCCCAAGCAATCGTACCTCAGGAGGTTCGGCAAATGCTGCTCGATTCCTCTTCGTGGACGGCCCCCCGCCCCCTCCCACTGTTATTGT
>WGCW01000119.1 GCA_015493585.1 Acidobacteriota bacterium | reverse complement strand
TTCTCCCACCCCTCGGGGCTCGCCAGATCGTATCCGGCCGCCCACAGATGCGCCGTGTCCCAGCAAACTCCCGTCCGGCCCGCTGGCAGCGCCCTGACGATACGGCCGATCTCCTCCCACGACCGGCCGAGCGCCGTCCCCTGCCCGGCGGTGGTCTCAATCAGCAGCGGCGGAGCTCCCGGCGTACGATCGAGGGCCTCGCCGATCGTCGCAATCGCCCGCTCGAGCCCGGCATCAGCGCCATCCCCACCGTGAGCGCCTGGATGGAGCACGACGCCCGCGATCCCAAGCCGATCCGCCCGCTCCAGCTGATCACGAAGCAGGGCAAGGCTGCGTTTCCTCAGCACCTCATCCCCGGAAGCGGCGTTGATCAGGTACGGCGCGTGGACAAACGTCACCTCCAGTAATCCAGCTTCGAGCGCCGCATCCCGGAAGCGTTGAACGGCCGGACCGGTCAGCTCGAGACCCGTCCACCTCCCCGGCGACTGTGTGAAGATCTGCATCGCCGTACATCCGATGGCCCTGGCCCGCTGCACCGACTTCCACAGACCGCCGGCAATTGAGATATGCGCCCCCAACGGGGGACAGCCACTCTCTTTCATGGCCTCGTTCGTCCGGCCGCGTGCGCTCACCGTGCCTCCATCCCGCCCATCAGCTCCCACAGGGGATCCCTGGCGTGTCGAGATCGCAGTCACGCACCTCGAAGGTCAGCGGGCAGTGGTCCGATACGTCCCAGAATGTGCCGTCTTCAGCGCCAGGGCGGGAGACGAGCGGCCGGCAATCCATCCGGGCGCAGTGCAGCCACGTTTCCAGCTCCACCGAGCGGTTGAGCTCTTCCATACCACGGACATAGACACGGTCCAGAAGCGCTGGCACCTGAATCCCGTCGTGCCGGTTTGCCCCCTCCCAGTACTCGCTGCACCCGCGCGCGTTGACGAGCCGCCTCAGATGTGCGGTCGCGAGGATGCTGTCGGCGGCCGCCACCTCCTGGGCAACGCTCCCGTTCTCCGGGCCGGTCGTGTTGAAATCTCCCTGGACCACAACGTCTTGATCACCGGTCTTCTGCACCCACGCATTGACCCAACGGGCGATGCGCCGGTACTGCTCAAGCCGTTCGGAGTAGCCTCGCGGACCCGCCCTCAAATGGACCTCGACGACGGTGAAATCGATCCCGCCGGACCTGGTGCTCCGGAGGTACACGGCCTCGGCAGGCCGCAACGATGCATCAAGTGCGACGGATGTCACCTCCACCGGCTTTGCCGCTTCATGCAGGCGCATCGAATCCCACACAATCCCCACGTGCTGACCCCACCGGCCGCCGCCCCTGCTGAACACGCTGCGGTACCGGCGCCGGCCCTCGACCTTCCTGAACAGCCGCATGAACAGGCGAGGCTTGTGGATCTCCTCGACTCCGAGCACATCGGCATCCAAGCCCGCCAGCACCTTCTCCAGATCACAGAAGTTGGTCCTTCTCAGGTACCCAAGATCGGGGTACTGGGGCCGGTCGTCGCGGGGAAAGTTCCGGATGTTCCAGGCAGAGATCCGGAGATCCCCGGCCCGTGGCGGAGGTGGAAGCTCCGCCTTCGTCACGGAAGGGCCGGCAAAGCCCGAGCACGGCCCCTGCATCCGCTGCCACACGATCAACGCGGCAACGGCCACGATCACAATCACCACGACAAGCACGATCCACGAGCGTCTTTTCATGGCTGAAGTGTGAGCCATCCAGCCCCCTCGATGCAAGCGGCTCTCACGCGGAGTGGTATCCTGATGAGAGGAAAATTGCGTGGTCTGAAATGAACGAACGGAGGGATATGATGAAGTTCAACGTTAAGGCGCTGAGTTTAACAGCGGGGATCCTGTGGGGATTGACGATCTTCCTCGCGACCTTGTGGTTGCTCGTCTTTGGTTATAACGGCCACTTCATCAGTGGTCCTCGACCACTTTTACTTCGGCTACACATTCTCCGTCGCCGGGGCTTTTATAGGGCTCATCTGGGGGTTCGTCGACGGGGTCATCTGTGGTGCGATCTTCGGGTGGTTGTACAACACGTTGGCGGGCTGAAACGCCATCACGCGGTTGGGTTGAGCGCGAACGCTCCCGCCGCGGCAGGCCCAACCTGATCGCGCGATCTTTGGAGCTTACCAGCCGAGCTCCTCGATCTCGACGATTCCCGCCGTGACATCGGCCTTTGCCTTTTCGACGGCATCGTGGACACGGGGTCCGGACGCCACAGCGCTCGAACGATTCAGCGTGAAACCAACGACGCCGGAACCAAGGTCGAACCGGTAGAGCTTGGAGCTCATCGTGCCGGCCCATACCTCCTGGGCCACCCGGCTCATGGCTTCCCCGAGATCAACGTGCAACGTTCCAAAGACGACATCTGGCGCCTGCGAAACCAGCTTCGGATCGGCGGTGGCCAGGAGCATGCCGGCCTTCCGGCACGCCGCGATCACACCGGGGTCCGTTGCCTCAGAGGTGTCGAGAGCAATACGCACGCCCGCCGACACGAGGGCCGGGATCCCCTGCGGGCCGTCGGCTGTGAGCACCCGCCCTCCCCGGACCGTTGCTTCGAACCCTTTGGTGAAGCCGCCTTCCGCCCGGGAGAAGAACAGGTCGGGCCCATCTTCCCGGATGATCCCTGCCACCGCACCTTTCCGGCCTTCAACCGCCCCAGCCGCCACCCCAGCCAGGTATCCAGGCTCTCCCGTTGCAAAATCAATCGAGGCGATGTTCGGACCGGTGATCTTCCCGGGAATGAGGACGAACCAGGTTCCAGGATAGGCGATCGCTTCTTCATAGAGCGTGTCAGAAAACCCGGGGCCAAGGCAGAAGACGAGCTGTTCCTTGGCCCGCCCTGCCGCCCGAAGCGCGATCCGGCCGGCATGCTCCGTCCGCACGATACGGACCCACCCGGCCGCATTGAGATCTGTCTTTAGCCGTCCAAGCCCCGCACGTGCCTGACGGACCATCGGCGCATCTCCCGGTGAAGCTGAGACGATCAAACCCACCCGCATCGCGGGAGCTGGAGGGGGGACCTTCCGGTGATGACACCCCCCAAGTCCTAGGAGCGCGATCAGTACCAATGCCGCTGTCATCCGATGCATGTCCGTCCGCCTCTTCAGGACCGCCATAGCCACCTTTGAAAAACATCGCTCGCTCCACATGTCCCCATTCTACTTCTCCTCCCCCACGTCCCACCTGCCCGCCGGGGTCACGCCTTCCGGTCAGTGCCAAACTGCCGGCCATGGTAGACTGGCGTGGAAGTTGCGAACACTATTGGAGGATCTTCAAATGCTAAAACTGATGGGAATAGCCATCCTCGGCATGGTTGTGATCATGTTGATTGTGACCCCGGCCGCCGCGCAGGAGGCAACTCCAACGCCAACGCCATTCGCGACAGCGACCCCAACACCATTCGCGACAGCGACCCCAACTCCACTTGCCACAGCGACTCCAACCCCGGTTGCGGGCACGGCCGTCCCCATGATCGGTTCATGGGGGCTCGCGGCCTTCCTGCTGACGATCACCGGAGTTGCCGTATTCCTCCTGCGCCGTCGCGCCTAGCACAGCGCCAAAAGATCGCTGGATCCCAAAGCCGCACTCGTGCGGTAAGATGAGCTCATGAACCTCTTCACGCTGGTCTCAGAGCTCGACGAGCTCCTCGAAATCGAGGTGGTGGCTGACTACTGTCCCAACGGTCTGCAGGTCGAAGGGCGTCATGACATCCGGAAGGTCATCACCGGTGTTTCGGCATCCCAGGCGCTCTTCCGGAGGGCGATCGAGCGTGACGCCGATTTTGTCCTCGTCCATCACGGTATTCTGTGGAATGGGACGGAGCCTCCGCGTATCACCGGATCGTTCCGGGAGCGGGTCAAGCTCCTCCTCGATCACGACATCTCGCTCGCGGCCTACCACCTCCCGTTGGACAGGCACATGGTCCTCGGCAACGCCGCCCAGCTCGCCCACCGCCTTGGCCTGGAACAGCTCGAGCCGTTTGGAGAACACCGCGGGATCTCTATCGGCGTCTGCGGCGTTTTCCCCGAGCCAGTGCCCGCCGCCGAGCTTGCTGAAGCCGTCGCCGCCGCCTGTCATCGCGAACCTCAACTCTTCGAGGGCGGCCCACACGCGGCCGCTTCGGTCGGCATCATCACGGGCGCCGCGCAGCGCGAGTACCACCAGGCCGTTGCGGCTGGCCTCGACGCGTACATCACCGGCGAGGCCACCGAATGGGTTCAGGAGCAAGCCGCCGAAGATGGCGTTCACTACATCGCCGCCGGTCATGCCGCGACGGAACGCTTCGGCGTTGTGGCGCTCGGGCGATGGCTCGAAGAGGAACACGGCCTCGACGTCGAGTTCATTGACATCCCGAACCCCGTGTGAGGCCAGCCTCGGCCACGGGATGCAGAAGGTGTTGGCGGGAGAGTGGGCCTGCCATGCGCCGCGGCCCTCGCCAGGCAGTGGCACGGCCCATCGTGCAACATCGAAAAAAGTGATCGAAGGAGGCTGTAAGCCGGATTCTGTGCTCCTTGGGGAGCGGCGTTCATTCATCTTGGCCGCGGGTCACCCCACGGCTCCAGCGGCCGACCCGGAAGCCTCCCCCACCGAAGCGGGTTGCGGGGGCGGACGGCCCTTGGCTTCCCTATTTGGCCTTGCTCCACACGGGGTTTACCATGCCTTCCCCGTTACCGGGGAAGCGGTGCGCTCTTACCGCACCCTTTCACCCTTACCCCCGTGCCAGCACGGGGGCGGTCTGCTCTCTGCGGCACTTTCCCTCGCGTTACCGCGGCCGGGCGTTACCCGGCGTGCTGCCCGCCAGGAGTCCGGACTTTCCTCTCCCGGCCCAAACCGGAAGCGAACGCCCGCCTCCTCCGATCAGTCCAAGTATACGACGCCCTGGCCGGGCTTCATACCGGTTTGCACGGCACAATCTCCGAGACGTTCCGGCCCTTTTTCTTGGCCCGGTAGAGCGCCTCGTCGGCCCGTTGCAACCACGCGTCGGCGTCGCCTCCGCTGCACAGCACGAAGCCGCAGGAAATGGTCAGCCGGCATCCGTCACCCAGCGGGGGCAACTCAGCCTCGGCTACAGCGGCGTGCATCCTCTCGGAGGCCGTCTGGAGCCCATCGGCGTCAACCGTCGAGATGATCAGGAGAAACTCGTCCCCACCCCATCTGGCAACATAATCCGGCTCGCGAAGGCATGTCCGGAGGGCCTTGGCGACGGCCGTCAGGACACGGTCTCCTGTCTGATGGCCAAGCCGGTCGTTGACCTGTTTGAAGCCGTCGATGTCGGTGATGCCAAGGCCGAAGGTTTCACCGGATCGCTGCGACCGGGCGATCTCCGCCGTCAAACGCAGGACAGCATCCCTCCGGTTCGGTAAGCCGGTCAGCGCGTCCGTGCGGGAAAGCTCCTCCATCCGGACGTACGCCTGCTCGAGCTCCCTCTTCTGGCGCAGGATGAGGCGGTGACCCCTGGCCCGTAACAGCAGACCGGTAATGATGATCAGCAAAACAATGACGACAGATCCCAGACCGAGGCCCAGGAGCCAGCTCCTGGCACGCTCGCTGGCCTCGCGTTGCTGGAGCAGGGCGATCTGAGCTTCCCGCCGCTGGGCTGCGTAGGCCGTTCTCAACCCGGAGATTCGGGCAGCCTCCTCTGCATCAAGGATCTTCCTGGAGAGCTCGCGTTGCATGACGAGATGCTCGTACGCCTGTGCATTCTCCCCCAAGGTGTGAAAAACGCCGGCCATCAGACCATGAATTTCCGCGGCCTTCGCCTGATCGTGAAGCGTCTCCGCCATTTTCAACGCCGTTTCGTATCGGCGAAGGGCCGCTTTGGGCCGGCCGCCAGCCGCAAGCAGGTCCCCCATGACAACCTCGTTGTGCATCGTGCCCCGCGTGTTGCCCGACTCGGAACACAATGCGAACGACCGGCGGAGAAGCGTTCGCGCGGTCGAGAGACGCCCGAGCTGGACATTCGATGAAGCCATGCTCGTCAACGCGATGGCAACCAGCTGTGTGTTCCCCAGCTGCACGCCAGCACGTTCGGCATCCTTGTACAGAGACAGCGCCTCTTTGTGCCTGCCCTGATCTGCCAGCAGGTTGCCCATATTCAACTGCAAGCCAGCACATCCCAGCTTGTACTGCTCTGCCCGGTAGATCCTCAGCGCCGTCTGGTATTCGGCCAGCGCCTGATCCCGGTCACCGGTTCTCCGTAACACGTTGCCCATCGTGACGTGGATATGGGCCAGGTTGAGGCGATGCTGCCGATCGGGGACCCGGGCCGCCAGCGCCTCAGCCTCGTGAAGCGCCTTGACGTAGGTCTCCATCGCGTCCTTGTAATCACCAAACCGGTAGAGAATGTCCCCAGAACGCCGGAGCGCCTTGAGCGCACCTTCGTCATCTCCGGCACGTTGGAACAGCCTCCGGGCAATCCGGCACTGCTCGAGCGCCGGTCCAAGATCCTCCGTGTCCCATTCAACCTGAGCCAGTGCATACTCCGCCTCAGCTTCGGAGTGGAGATCACCCCGGGCCCGTGCCTCTGCCAACGCTTTTGCCGCGGCAGCGCGACGCTCGGAGGTGGCGAGCTTCCGGTTGCCGGCCCGCTCGAGAAGCTGCTGCACCGCGCCCGGCCCTGGCGAAGCATCCGATGATGCCTTCGCCCTTCCCCAGACCGGGGCCAGAAACACCATTGCAAGCAGAACCCACGGCAGCTTCTTGAGGCATATCACAATCGCCATCATAGCGTTTCCACCATCCGTTCACGCGCCGGGCATCCGGTCACCCTCCCGCCAAAACGGCTACAATGGCCGAGGAGACGTCCCGGGAGGCCGGCATGAATACGTCAGCACAGCCACCGCTTGAAGAGGAGCGGTTCGACGCCATCGTGATCGGGTCGGGTATCGGCGGCCTCGGGGCCGCCGCGTTACTCGCACTCGAGGCGGAACAACGTGTCCTCGTGCTGGAGCGGCACGACGTCCCTGGCGGATTCACCCACACCTTCAGCCGCAACGGCTGGGAGTGGGATGTCGGGCTGCACTATGTCGGCGGCGTCACGAACGAGCGATCCGCCGTCCGGCGCATCTTCGACCGGATCACGGATGGCCGGTTGCAGTGGGAACCGGTGGGCGATGTGTACGACACCGTCCGGATTGCAGGCCGGAGTTTTGAGTTTGCCGCTGGCCGGAAGCAGTGGCTGCAACGGATGACAGCGGCGTTTCCCGGTGCCAGGGCTGCACTCGAGACCTACCTCGATCTGGTCACACGGACGGTCTCTGCTTCCCGGAGCTATTTCGGCTCCAAGGCCCTTCCCCCTGCTGCAGATCTCGTCGCTGGCTGGGCGATGCGCCGGCGCTTTCGTGCGTTCTCCGATCGTACGGTCGCCCAGGTCCTGGACGACATCACCGGCGACCCGCTCCTGCGCGGTGTCCTGACGGCTCAGTACGGGGACTACGGCCTCACCCCAGCCCGCGCGAGCTGGGCGATCCATGCGATGGTCGTTGGACACTATCTCGAAGGTGCGGGGTATCCCGCCGGCGGCGGCGCGGCGATCGCGAACACCATCATCCCGACGATCACGGCAGCGGGAGGCCGGGTCGTAACCCGGGCAGAGGTCGAGCAGGTACTCGTTGAAAGCGGCCGGACAACTGGGGTACGCCTGAGCGATGGCCGCGAGCTCAGGGCGCCCATTGTCATCAGCGACACCGGCGCGGCGATCACAGCGCACACGTTGCTTCCGGAAGGGGCTCCGGGCCGCATGGAGCTTTTAGAAACCGTCGAGCGCATCGGGCCGTCCTCCGGGCACGCCTGTCTCCACGTCGGGCTCGACGCGACCGCCGAGCAGCTCGGCCTGGGCCGGTCCAACCTGTGGGTGTATCCCGAGCCCGATCACGATGCGGCGATAGAAATCTACCGGCACGATCCTTCGGCGCCCCTGCCGCTCGCCTTCATCTCCTTCCCATCGGCGAAAGACCCAACCTTTACCGCCCGTCATCCTGGAAAGGCAACGGTTGCCGTGATCGGCTGGGTTCCGTTTGCCTGGTTCGAGCCGTGGCGCAACACCTCCTGGAAACGCCGGGGCGAAGAGTACGCCGCCTTCAAGAAGGAGCTGGCCGCACGGTATATGGAGGTCCTTGAAGAAAACGTCCCCCAGGTCAAAGGGCACGTTGCATTTGCCGACCTCTCAACGCCGCTGACCACCCGCTCCTTCTGCAACTACGAACACGGAGAAATCTACGGCCTCGATCACACGCCTGAGAGATTCCGTGAGCGTGCCCTTCGGCCCCACACACCCCTTCGCGGCTTCTACCTGACGGGCGCCGACGTCTGCACCGCCGGCATCGCCGGGGCCCTCTTCGGGGCCGTCCTGACAGCCTCCTCCATCCTCGGACACAACGTGCTGAAAACCAGTGTCAGGGAACATCGCTCCTGATGGCCACCGCTCCCTGACCCAACCGCGACCCGTTCCCTGGGTGACCGGCTGAACCGGGCAAGCACCTCATGAAACAAAATTGAAGAACAATCAGCCCTATTTCATTTTTCGCGCCAAGTTTAACTAGAGGCAGGCGATTCTCAGCGGCGATCTGCACACGCCCACGCCGCTTCCTGCGGAGCTAGAGCCTCACGGCTCAGCCGGCCTACGGCCGGGGCGTCTCCTATCTCATGCTCCAGAATCACTCACTTGAGGTGGCTCTGATCATATATGCGAGCTTGTTCAACTATGATATTCTGGAATCCGATTGGAGGTGCCTTTGCCCGACCTGCCAACCATGAATGCTGTCCCCGCCCCACCGGCCAAGGACGTCTGTGATACTCCCGCGTGCTCGTGCGGCCCAGCGCCGGCCGTGGCGCCTCCCTTTCCCGCCGCCGGAAGCCGGGTCTTCAACGTCGCTGGCCTCGACTGCTCCGAGGAGGTCGAGGCGCTGCGCCGGGAAGTCAGCCCGCTGACCGGCGGCCCAGGCCACCTCGAATTCGACCTCATGGCGGGTCAGATGGTGGTCCACGCGGGTGCTGGCGAGGTAAGCGACGAGGCGATCTTGACCGCTGTCCGGCGGGCCGGGCTCACCGCCGTGCCGGCCGGAGGCGAGGCCCCGGCCGCCACCTGGTGGCAGCGACGCGGCCGGGTGGTCATGACGGCCGCAAGCGGCGTTTTCCTGGCCGCCGGCGTACTCATGCACGGCCTTTCAAGCGGGAGCCTGACCGCTGCCGTCGGTCTCGGCGGCGGGCACACCCTTCCCTTGGCGGCGAAACTGGCCTTCTTGCTCTCGGTCTTCGCCGGCGCCTGGTTCATCGCCCCACGCGCCGTGCGCTCGGCGCGCACTCTTCGTCCGGACATGAATCTCCTCATGACCGTGGCGGTCACCGGCGCTCTCCTGATCGGCCAGTGGCTGGAAGGCGCCACGGTGGCGTTTCTCTTCGCCGTGTCGCTGCTCCTTGAGTCATGGAGCGTCGGCCGGGCGCGCCGGGCGGTCAGGAAGCTGATGGAGCTCGCCCCGCCAGTGGCCCGGTTGCGCCTCCCGGACGGCTCCCAGCGCGAGGTTTCCCCAGATTCCGTCCCCGTGGAGGCAACCGTCGTCGTGCATGCTGGCGAAAGAATCCCGCTCGACGGCGAGATCATTGAGGGCCGGTCCCTGGTCGACACATCGCCCGTCACCGGCGAGTCAACCCCCCAGCTCGCCGAGCCTGGAAGCCCGGTCTGGGCCGGTACCATCGCCCTCGACGGAACCCTGGCCCTGAGCGTCACCCGGCCGGCGTCGAATACCGTGCTGGCCGGGATCATCCGCCAGGTGGCCGCGGCCAGCCGGCGCCGCGCAAAAGCCGAGAGATGGGTCGACCGCTTCGCGCTCATCTACACACCGGCAGTCTTCGCAGCGGCGATTCTCACCGCAGTCATCCCCCCGCTGGTCGGCATCGGCCCATGGGCCGACTGGGTGTACCGCGCCCTCGTTCTGTTGGTCATCGGCTGCCCCTGTGCCCTTGTCATTTCTACACCGGTCAGCGTCGTGGCCGGTCTTGCCGCCGCGGCGCGGCATGGCGTCCTCGTCAAGGGTGGGGATATCCTCGAAATCCCCGCCACCCTGATCTCCGTCGCCATGGACAAAACGGGCACCCTGACCACCGGCCAACCGGAGGTCGTGGACGTTGTCCCCGCCGAGGACCACGACGAAGCCGAGGTGCTCACCGTCGCCGCCGCCCTGGAGATGACCAGCACGCACCCACTGGGTGCCGCCATCGTCCGCGCAGCCGCCGCCCGCGGCCTGACGCCGCCGCCCGCCGATGGAGTTCGTGCGCTTGCCGGGCGAGGGATCGAGGGCCGCGTCGACGGGCGGCCGGCCTGGCTGGGCTCGCACCGGCTTCTGGAGGAACGCGATCAGGAGACCCCCGCCATGCACGAGCGCATCGGCGCCCTCGCCGTCGGCGGACGAACGGTCGTGGCGATCGGGCGGATCGAGCACGTCTGCGGCTTCGTCGCCCTCGCCGATGCGCCACGGCCCGAGGCAGCCGCCGCCATCCAGGATCTGCGGAATCTCGGCATCCACCGCATCGTCATGCTCACAGGCGACAACCCGGAAACGGCGGCGGAGATCGGCCGCGCGGTAGGCGTGAAGCAGATCCACGCCAGTCTCCTTCCGGAGGACAAAATTGCCCGCCTGGAAGCCCTCCGCGCGGAGGGACCGCTTGCCTTCGTGGGCGACGGCATCAACGACGCCCCGGCTCTCGCTCTGGCCGATCTCGGAATCGCCATGGGTGCCGGAACCGATGCCGCCATCGAGACCGCCCACGTTGCCCTGATCGCCGACGACCTGGCCAAGATTCCCTGGCTGATCCGCCATTCCCGCCACGTCGTCCGGATCATCCGCACCAATATCGTCTTTGCGCTCGCCGTTAAGGCGGTCTTCGTGATCCTGACCTTTGCCGGACACGCCTCCCTCTGGGCCGCCATCGCAGCCGACATGGGCGCCTCGCTCGCCGTCATCGCCAACGGTCTGAGACTGCTCGGTTCAGCCGGATCCGGCAAGACCTCGGACCGCACCCTCCCCGAGACCCGTTCCCAGAGCAGATGAATAGACCGGCGCATGCACCTTATGAACCAGAACTGGTTCATCCCGGAAATGCCGGGGGAGATGCGTGGATGAACCGAGGATCAAGGCTGAGAAGGTGCGAAAACCACTAGCCATCAATCCCATCGCAACGGTGTCCCACCAAAAACTGGCGAAAGTATCAATCTCCCTACCGATGCTGAGCCCATACCCAAAACACAGAAATCTGAAGCCGGGCACCGATGCCGACCCCGACGGTCTCGAGCGGATATGGCCACGATCGCTGTGCTCTCAGCCCAAAGCGAGGACGGCCGGTCGCGGCGAACCCGCCCGGGGAGCGCCACGTCAATCCGTCGTTGTACAGGGAGATGCGGAGTGAAGTCCGTGCTCCGAGAGAATCACGGCCCGGCCGGCCGCAGCACAACGACCTCATGCGGACTGGATCTTGACCCGAATAGTAATCGAATATAGGATTGTTTTTAGGTCACCGTGGGAGGGTTGGTCCATGCAGAACGTCAGGGTTTCCAAAAACATCATCCCGGTCAGCGAGTTCAAGAGCCGGGCCGCGGAGTGGCTCCGGCGGCTGAGAAAGACCTCCGAGCCGCTCGTGATCACCCAGAACGGCAAGGCGGCGGCGGTGCTGCTTTCCCCCTCCGCCTACGATGAGCTGACGGAGCGATACCGGTTCATGATGGCCGTCGAAGAGGGCCTCGCCGACGCGGGGGCCGGAAGGACATCCTCTCATGAGGATGTGGTCGCGGAGATGCGCGATCGATTTGGCGCCGCCAACGACTGATGACTGCCAAGCATCAGGAACACCGGCAGCCGCTCGCCATCTCGTGGTCCCACCGCGCACGAAACGACCTCTTGGCGATCGGTGAGTACATCGCGGCCGACAATCCCTCCGCAGCCGCGCATTGGATAGAACGTCTCATTACCGCCGTCGAACGAGCTTCCCGCCTGCCCTTCTCCGGCCGGATCGTCCCCGAGTACAGCGATCGCGAGGAACTCCGTGAAATGCTCGTTCGCAACTACAGAATCGTGTACAGGGTGGGACCGCATACGCTCGAAGTGCTGACAATCTTCGAAGGCCATCGTCTCTTCCCGCCAGAGGTGCTCTCCGAGAACAACGACTAGCCCGCGATGATCTTAACCCGCCCCACGAGGACGGCAGCAGATCATCGAGAGAGGCACCCGTCACACCGAACCAATCTCAGGCTCCTTCCGCAATACCCCTCACGCCTTCTCTGTGACCGGCTTGGAAAAGAGACGCTTCTACCCCGAAACACGCGAGAATCAGGAAAACTGACGCCGGCGCTTTCCGCCAGCGACCATCTCCTCGTACCACCCGGTCGCACCACGTCTCACGATGTGCCCCAGCTATTCAACCGAATTGAACAACCAATACAGCTATTCAACATTTCCAGGGAATATTAAATAGTGTCCCGCAAGACATAAAGGAGCACGGAACGGAACCCGTACCACTCGAGCGGATATGGCCACGATCGCTGTGCTCTCAGCTCAAAGCGAGGACGGCCGGTCGCGGGGAGGCTGTCCAGTACGGAAGCCAGGCACCAGTGCGCGACGACCATCAAACGGCCCGCGCCCTCAGGAGTCTCTGGATGAGCAGATTTAGCTCGCTACCTCCACCGTCGTCCGGCCTCAGGGGCACGGCGCCGACGCCGTCAAGTTCACACGGGAGTGAGTCCAGCGACCTCGATTCCAACGCCATGCCAGTGTCGTAGAAACGAACGCCATTGCCCGGGTACAGGACCCATACCGATCGTGCCTCCGGAATGGCATCTCGGTAAGTGTGCATCTTGTAAAGATCGGCCTTCTTGAAGCTTGTGGCCGGAAGGTCGTCCTCGGACTCGCCGTCGAACAACACGGCAGGCCCGTCGATCCTGAACTTGGCGTCCAGGAGGTGCAATCCGGCATTTTCGCCGAGGGGAATCACAAGCGCGATATCGGGCCGGAGCTGGACCGAGTAGGATCGGCGGCCCCTCCTGCCCGCTCTTGAGAAAGTCGCGTTGTACACGACCTGGATTCCGTTTTTCCACGACACCTCGAACCCGTGCGAAACCGAGGCCTGGGCAGCGTCGTACGCAATGCGAACCGCCGCGGTCGGCTGCCCGGCCAGTTCCTTCACAGCGTCGACGACCTTGAAGTAGCACCACAGCTCGTAGAGGGTCGCGATGTCCTTGCTCTCGAGAAGCCGATCGGCGTCCTGGGGGTCCAGCGGCACACGGGCAGCCAGCCTGAGACGAACGAAATGCTCGAACAGATCGCGGTACCCCCTCCGGCGCTGAAGGACGGTCGAACCGGCCGGCACGCTCCTCATCGCGCCCACGTCGCGCCAGAAACGTTCCCTCCGGAGCAGGCCCAACCTGCGGCGGAGCTGTTCATTGTCCTGTTTCACCCGTGGATGTCCCGCAGCCCATCCTCCCTCGATGACCTCCTTCTCCATCCGATCGACGACCCAGAGGCACTGGTCCAACAGGGACAGCACGAACCGGTTCTCCGGGGTGTCGAGTGAACGCGTCGAGACCGGTTCTTCGACCATAGCCGGAGCATGGCCATCGAGCGCTTCGGCCAGAGGCGAAGTGGAGCCATGGATCGTGACGAAGGGCTCGGCACCGGACGCCAGGCGTTGAAGCTCGCGGGCATCGACTCTCCCAGCCAGGCCCACCGGTACCGTCCGGTGCGCTCGCTCCAACACCTCGTGAGGATCTGAGAGAACGAGGCGGACGGCCCGTTCCAGGTTCTCCTCGCCCGCCGCCTCCAGCACAGCCCACCTCAGATAGACCCAGGCGTGGTAGAGCACGTCCCTGTCGATCGGTACGCTTCTGGCGAACGGCAGGGCCGCCGGACGCGCCACAGAAAACGGCAGTGCGACGGCGATCCGGCTGAGCTCTTCGAGCATCCGTTGAAAATGCTCGTTTCCCCATTTGCGCGAACGGACCTCCACCCGTCCCACGTGTGGGATCTCCGCGACGCCAACCTCGTTCCCGAAGTGGAGGAGAAGAAGGCCCTCCGACAGCCGTTCCGCAACATGGGGCAATGACTCCAGGATCTCGTGGATCATGCCGGGGGGGCCCTCTACTTTCCAATCGGATTCGGCCTCCAGGATGAGCCCCGCCCCCATTCTCTCGGGTGAGGAACCGTCGCTCCGCCTCGTGATGCGCAAAGATGCCAAGACGTCCATGCTCATTCGATGAACGAGGTGAATCCCTGGCGTTCGAGCCGCTGGAGCATCCGGTGGACCTTCGCCGCGGTGCGGGGAAGGTACGGTTCTGGTGGCTTTGCATCGTCGGCACCTTCTTCCCCCGTCTCCAGGACAATCACCGAGCCGGCTGTCGCCGGCATGAGTGTACCTGCGGACGTTGCCCAGTTCCTGAAATCCCTCCACGAGGCCTCGACGGCCCCGCTCGGGTCGATGGCAAATCCGAAAAGTGCTTCGAGCACATTCTGAAGCTCTTGCTGCGTGCCGTGGAGCTTGGGAAGAACCTTCGCATGAACGGCCATGTCGAACGCCGCATCCGTGGCCGCCTGCGAGCGTCCCGACTGTTCCCATGCCAGACGGACGAACCGGGCCATCTCGTTGGCAACCCTGTAACCGAAATGCCGCCGATCGGACGTGAGGAGCTCGTTGAGGTCGATCAGTAGCTGGCGATACTTACCGTCACCAATGTCGCCCAAACGGTCCCATTCCTGCTGGCCCGGACGTTCCCAGACCCCTGGCAGTCCCGCGAAATCGGGGAGTGCGATGTTTGCAGCCATCCGATCCGGCACCCCGTATCCCTCGAGGTCCACCTCATTGAGCTCCAGCGTGAACGCCCTATCCAGCACCTTGGGGCTGAACATGTAGGTAGTTTCATCCACGTTGACCGTACCGATCACGTAGAGATTCGGAGGCACGGCAATCTCCTTTGGCACGGGCTCGCCGTCCGTTTCGCCCTCCTCCACCGCCGTGTCGGAATGCAGATGGATCTTCTCCCCGGATTCCATGGCCGAAAGCAGGTCGGAAAAGTAGTGCTCCACACGGGCCAGATTCATCTCGTCGAGGATGGCAAAGAACGGCGCTGGTTCTCCGCCCTCACGTTCCCTGATTCTCGCGTCCTCGCTCGCCCTGAGCAGCAGACTAAGAAACGGTGTCACCACGTACTGCCCCGTCAACGGGTTGTGGTAACCCAGCAGCCCGCGGTGGTCCGTCCAGTCTGGCCGCACCGCCACCACCTCGTAGTTCTTGATCCGCTCCACGCGGTCGTCGAGCTTCGGCTCTTCGATGGTCAATTCCCGCGCCACACCTTCGTCGTCCACCGTCACCCTCAGGATCAGAGCCTGATTCTCTCCGATGAACCTCTGGAACCACTCTTTGACACCATGGGCCAGGAACACCGTAATGCCCTGGGTCTTTGGGTTCTGGTGGAAGGAGACCTCGTGGGATCCACCGGGGAACGCAAGGCGAATCCGGCCATAGCTCCTGTTCCCCTCCGTGATTTGCCACGTGACCGGTTCACTGAGGGTTCGTGGAAGGAGGATCCGGTTGTATTTCCTCATGTAGGGCCGGACCGTGACGGTTACTGCACCGTCATCCACGAACTCACCCGCCGGCACCTTCTTCTCGGCGGCGAAATGATTGGCAATGGCCATGGCCAGCCGGGTTTTGCCCGTGCCGGAGATGCCCGTGAGGATCACGAACCGCTTCGTCTGAAGCGCCAGCACGTACTCCGCCACGAGATCCGGAGGAAAATGCAGCCCGTCTCTTCGAAGTCCATCCAGAATCGCCTCGAGCCCCATCGGTCGGAACGACGGCCCTGCTGCTTCGGCCTCGTCCCGCGACCCGCCACCGTCCTCCTCTGCTATGAGCGCATTGAGACGTTCCGCAAGCTCGGGAGGCACCTTGAATACGGTCCCCCGTGGCGTCTTGAGTATCGGGAGATCCTTCAGCCGTTCATCCGCGGTGAGCCGTTCCGCCGGAATCCGGTTCTCGGGGAACGCGCGCTCAATCCTGATCCTGATCACATGGGCCGGCGCGGACCCATCACGGTCAGACCGTTCTCTCAGGAACGTCTTGGCTCGTTCCCACTCCCCCGGCTCGAGCTCTTCGAACGGGATGACGTTCGATGTGGTGCGGCCGGTGGCCACGATGCCCCGTTCCCTGCCCGAAACCCAAAAGTAGACCTGATCGCCATCCCAAATCTCTTCCCGAAATTCCGGTATCGTCCAGATCTCCTCTTGAACGCCCGACTTCAGCGCCTCGACCAGGTCGTCATACTCCGGGTTGGCCTGAAGGATCCATGCAGGGCGCGGTTTACCTTTCATCCTGTTGGTCACGTAGATGAACCCCTGGATATCGATCAGGTCCCTTGGTTGGAAATGCCTTGAGGACAACGCGTCGTACAAAGTCTTCGCGAAACGCCGCGCAAGTACGTACTGACGCTCATCGAGAGGCTTGTTGTTGTCCAGAATCTGCTCTCCAACGAGCTCCTTCGCGGCTCGCCGGAACTCGTCGGTTCGAATAAAGATCTCGTTGGCAGGATCCAAGAGCATGGCCAGGAGGGTGGGCAACATCCGCGCGAACGCCCTGCTCCCCCCGGCATCCACGACGGCCTCACTGGCTCGGGCTACTCTGGTTTCCATGGGACCATCCCCGTGAACCACCGTGAGAACCGCTTCACCGTAACGCTCGGCGATTCCCGGATCCTTGAGACTCTCCTCATAACGATTGACGGAACGCCAGTCGATGAGGTTCTGGGGACCCTCTCCCCGTACGAGCCTCACCCTGAGCAGTTGAAGGGTTCTCGCGGCGGCCTCCCCAGCGTCAAGGGGTCCAGGCTCCACGAGCAACTCCCTGAACCGTTCCGCCAGTTCCTCCTTGTACTCCCGCTCTTCGTCGATCCATTCCGCCGCCGTGAAGGTCTCCATATCCGGGTACCGGAGCCGCAGTAAACGGATTCGCTTGTCGAGCTCCTCAGCATTGATCGAGAACGGCACCGGCAGCAGGTGACGGTTTCGGAGGGCTTCGTAGAACATCAGGTCAACATCGAGGAACGACGCCTCCTCCCACCCGGCAGACGCGAGAGCCTCCCGGGCAGCCCGAAAAAACGGTGCCGCCGAGAAATAAGCCTCAACGTCGCTACGCCGCCCCCATGGCAATTCGTGCTTCGGATCGAATCCGTAGGAGCTCAAGAGCTCCTGGACAGGATCATTCCATTCCCAGATCGAGTCAGGCCGGAGGTAACCTCCCACCTCCGAGAGGAAGCCAAGACCGAACTTGGGCGGCAGATCTTCGATGATGGCCGCCAGCCCTTCCGGATCCTCGGGCGGGTGCGCGGACAACCGGCGCAGGATCGCCATGAGCCGGGTGACTTTCTTTGGATCCTTGCAGAGATTCTCCGCCGTCTGGAAACGACGCGTGCTCCCATGCCAGTCTGTGTCCTTCAAGGCTGGCAGCAGCGCGTCCGGCTCGACCCCGTCGCGACGGACCAGCTCCTGCCACGTTGAGCACCGCATCCGGTGTTCTTCCCTGTGCGCTTGGATCTGCCTTGCCGTTTCATCATTACCGCCGGCCAACTTCACAAAGCGCCTCGCCAATTCGTACAACCTGACCTTGAAATCTCTGGCCATGCCACTCCCCTTCCCCGTACCCTCCTTCACTGAATCCTCAGATCGGCGATCATCCCCAGCACGCGAGACCCTCTCGAGCCCTGCCCTCGCTTCACCCTTGTACTTGGCCAGGGGGAGTCGCTCCAAGGCCGTCGCGTACTGCCCGCGAGCCTCTTCCAGTCGCCCAACCTTCTCGAGCAACCTGCCGTAGGCGAGCGCCACCATCCCGTCGCCACCGGTTGCCTTGAGCCCCTCCCGGAACAGGCGCTCGGCAGCCGGCACGTCACCGGACTTCCATGCATCGTTCGCCGGCTTGACCCACCTTCGGTTAATTTCCGCCCAGTTCATTGGAGCTCCTCTCGCGAGAATCGAAGTCGTCCGAGAACCGCCAAGATCTCCACAGGATGGCCGTTCTCATTATCCGATTCTAAGACAGCCGAACCAGCGCAGGGCCGATGTAAAGTTGTACCGCTGTAAAGAACTGATTTAATGCCAGTGGATACGACCATCGTGCGATTCGTTGCGCTCCTCAAACTTGGCGATTGGTCGCCGGAAGGGCGCCCCAGGGGAGCACGAAGTCCCCATTGAACGTTCAATGCATCGGGCTCCACTGGAATCCGGACGTCGCGCTCCACGGCCGGCTTCGACCAACGCCACCCATGCTACGATGGTCACGGATGCAGCAGGAACCAACGACCCCCCAAGGACTTGGCGCCCTTTTCCAGGCATTGGCCGCCGAGGGGGTTACCTATGCCGTCTTCGGCATCATCGCCATGGCGCTCCACGGTCTGCCCCGTGCCACGGCCAATCTCGATCTTTTCATCGAGCCGACGCCCGAGAACGTGGAACGGCTCAAACGGGCGCTCCGACGAGTCTGGGACGACCCGGCCATCGAGCAGATCCCGGCGGAGGATCTGTGCGGCGAATACCCTGCCGTAGGTTACTATCCGCCCACCGGCTTTTTCCTCGACATCGTGACACGGCTCGGCACAGCCTTCACTTGGAGCGACCTCGAGATCGAGGAGAAACACTATGATGGAACGATCGTACGGGTGTTCTCACCCAGGACCTTGTGGCGTATGAAACGGGACACCGTCCGTCCTGTCTCTTATACACATCTCC
>WGCW01000118.1 GCA_015493585.1 Acidobacteriota bacterium | reverse complement strand
GCGAGAGGTGCTTAGGCTCCTCAAGACCTACATCGCCAGGGAGCTCTACAGAGTCCTTACCGAGGCCCAGGCCGCTTCTCAACCGACATCACGCGAGCTCGCTTCATGACCATCTCTTCCTCAATGATGAACTCGTCGTCGAGTCTGCGGAAGCTGTGGAAAGGTGGCAAAGCCAGCTTTCCATAACTCCGCAGACCTTGACATCGTCATACCAGATCATTCTGAGGAGGCGTAGCCGACGAAGAATCCGGGCGGGGGGGGATCAACACATCGCACCGTGGACTTGCACCTACCTTGAATTGAACCCGGTCGCCATCACAAGATGGGGACAGTGTTGAATAACGGGTGGCCGCCGCCCTTCAAGCCATTCTTGCGTCAAGCCCGCCAAGAACGCCATGACCTGAGGCCGGTTAAGTATCTCTCTCCGCGTTCGCAGCGTGCTTTGCGCGAGACCCAGGATATTCAACACTGTCCCCTACTCGACGAACGAGAAAAGCCCTCGCGCCGGGAACACCGAGACGAGAAGTGAGTGCCTTCTTCCTCTGTATGGCCCGCCGCCCTGGCGGGGTCCCAGCTCATCCGGGCTATACTGGAGAGGCATGGCTGGACGACTACACCGCCGGCTCGGTGGATGGGGATTCACCGGTGAGAACTTCCCGCCGACTCCGGAGCTTCTCGCATGGCTGACGCGACAGATCGGGCCGGCGGTCTCCTGCGTTCCCGCCGGCGCCGAAGGGTCCCAGCTTCCTCGGCCCCGGCCGGTTCCGCATCTGGGGTGCGGCGTTTCGGCGGACGAGCCCGATCGCCTGGCTCATGCGCGCGGCCAGGGGCTCCCGGATATTCTCCGGCTTCGCGCCGGTGCCGTTCCCGCCTTTCCCGATGCCGTCTGCTGGCCAAAGACGGCCGATGAAGTGGCCGGCGTGCTCGCCCGCTGTGACTCGGCCGGCGTCGAGGTCATCCCGTGGGGTGGCGGGACCTCCGTGACCGGAGGCGTCAACGTGCTCCCGGAAGACCGCCCCGTCGTCGTGATGGATCTTTCAGCGCTTGCGGCACTGGAGAGCTTCGACGAGAGATCGCGGCTCGCGACGTTCGGCGCAGGGATCCTCGGGCCCGCTCTTGAAGCCTCACTCGCCTCGCGGGGATATACGCTGGGACACTTCCCGCAATCGTGGGAGCTCTCCTCGCTCGGAGGCTGGGTCGCGACCCGGTCCGCCGGCCAGGAATCGCTCGGGTTCGGACGGATCGACGATATGGTCGCCGGGCTCGAAGCCGCCGCTCCCGGTGGCAGGCTCAGCGTTCGGCCGATGCCCGGGTCCGCCGCCGGCCCGGATCTCAAACGGCTGCTCCTCGGGAGCGAAGGACGGTTCGGTATCATCACGTCCGTGACGGTCCGCGTCCGGCCGCTCCCTTCCAACCGGACCATCCAGAGCCTCCTCTTCCCAAGCTGGCACGATGGGATGGATGCCGTCCGAACGCTGGTGCAATCCGGCGTTCCACTGACGATGCTCAGGCTCTCGGATCCACCGGAAACCGAGGTTGCCATGGCAGTCGGCCTGGGCGCAACACGGGCCGCGGGCCTCGTTCGGCGCTACCTCCACATCCGTGGTATTGGGGACGGCGCCTGCCTGCTGCTCGTTGGCGCCGCCGGAGATCCCCAAACCGTGCGCCGGACGCTCCGGCAGGCCGGGCATCTCATTGACGGGTCTCACGGTGTCTCACTGGGAACACGGCCGGGCGCGCAATGGTTGAAGGACCGGTTCCGTCATCCGTATCTCAGGGATGCCCTCCTCGACGTGGGCGTTGCCACCGACACGCTGGAGACGGCGGCGCCCTGGTCCGCCCTCGATGATGTTCGCCAAAGCGTCCGCGAGGCCATCGCAGGCGCACTCGAAGGGGCGCAAGAGCGTGTGGCCGTGCTCTGCCACATCTCCCACCCATATCCCGATGGGGCCTCGCTCTACTTCACGTTCTTTTTCCGGGTTGCGACAGATCATGGGGAAACGATCGCCCGTTGGGCCGCCATCAAGCGGGCGGCGACGAACGCGATCGCCGCAGCGGGGGCAACGCTCAGCCATCACCACGGCATTGGCCAGTGGCACGCACCCTGGCTCGAGCAGGAAGCTGGTTCGACCGGTGTTGCCATCCTCCGTTCGGTCGCTCACCAGCTCGATCCGAACACGATCATCAACCCTCACGTGCTCCTTGATCCGATGACGAGGCTGGAGGCCTGATATGTTTCCACCAGGCTGGCGCGAACGCGCCCTTGATCACGCGAATGACATCTATGACGTCATCATCGTCGGTGGAGGGATCACCGGCTGCGGCATCGCTCTCGATGCAGCCCAGCGTGGGCTCCACGTCCTGCTCATCGAACGGGGAGACATCGCTTCGGGCACATCGTCCCGTTCCTCGAAGCTGATCCATGGCGGGCTGCGCTATCTCAAGCAGATGCAGTTCCGCGTCACACGTCTCGCCTGCCGGGAGCGGGACCGGATGCTCGCGCTCAACCCCCACCTTGTCGATCCCATCCGCTTCATCTATCCCGCCTACGAGGGCACCGGAACCCCTGGCTGGCAGGTCGATCTCGGTCTCTGGATGTACGACAAACTGACCCGCCGTCCAGAGCGGCACGAGCAGCTCTCCCCCGCCGAGATCCAGGAGATGGCGCCCAACCTCAACGTCGAGGGGCTGGACCGCGCCCTGGCGTACGGAGACGCCATGGGCGACGATGCACGCATCACCTTGGCCGTGGCCGAGACTGCGCTGGCCTACGGCGCCGATGTGCTGACTCAGTGCGAGGTTCACGAGGCGATCCGAAGCTCTCGCGGGAGGGTCCACGGCGTCGTGGCGGAGGATCTCGAATCGGGACGAACACTGCGATTGAGCGCCCACGCCGTCGTCAACGCCGCCGGTGTGTGGACCGACCAGATCCGCGAGCGTCTGGGGATGACCGAGCATCACCTCCGGCCGTCGCGTGGCATCCACCTGATCATTCCCTCGGGCGTGTTGAAGCTCC
This sequence comes from Acidobacteriota bacterium, assembly GCA_015493585.1. Classification (GTDB taxonomy): domain Bacteria; phylum Acidobacteriota; class Thermoanaerobaculia; order Thermoanaerobaculales; family Sulfomarinibacteraceae; genus JAADFN01. The sequence goes on along the minus strand of WGCW01000118.1, from coordinate 7,067 downwards.
GTGCGGCGCTGACGATCCCCTCCCCCGATGACGGAAGGCCCGTCTTCCTGATTCCTCATCCAGAGGGCAATCTCCTCGGAACGACCGACATCTACCACGATGGCCCATATGACGACCCCCGTCCAACGGATCCCGAGGTCGATTACCTCCTTCGCGCCGTGGCAACGGCGTTTCCGCACGCAGGTATCTCACGGGAGATCCTCAAGGGTGCGTTTGCCGGGTTGCGGCCGATCCTGGACAGCCATGCCGAGGATCCATCGGAGGCCAGCCGTGAGGAGGGCATCTGGCAGGAGGAGGGGTTGCTGACCGTCGCGGGCGGTAAGCTCACGACCTGGCGCTCGACCGCCGAGGAAGTGGTCGATGAGCTCCTCAAGATGCTTCCCGAGGACCGGTCGGTCGGTGTCTCACCGTGTGCCACCGAAGGAACGCCGCTCGCCCGCCTTGCTCCGCACGATCTTGCCAGACAACTGACGCAGGCATGTGAGATCAACGATGACGCCGCCGCCGGGATGGCCAGACGGTTGGGAAGCCTCGCGTGGGCGGCGTGCGCGCTGGCGAGGCGGCGGCGCGACCTCGATCCGCTCCTCGATGGTCTTGATCTGACGCCGGCCGAAGTCACCGCACATCTGAAGTGGGGTGCCGTCATGCACCTGGACGACTTCTTACTGCGGCGCGCCCGTTTCGGCATGTGGGATCCGGAAGCTGCGCGGGCACTCCTGCCGCGGCTCCGGCCGCTTTTTGCCAAGGAGCTCGGGTGGCGTTTCAGCCGTTGGCAGGCCGAGGTCACACGCTTCGAGACGGCGCTCGAAGGATGGACGATCGATGGGATCATCCATGATGACGGCGAATGATGATACCTGGACGGATTCGCGGTTATCCGACCGGCGTCAGCCAGCCGTACCGGTCTTCCTCCTCACCGTTGACGATTGCAAAGAAGCGCTTCTGAAGCTCAAGCGCCACCGGGCCCGCCTTCCCATCACCAACGGCGATTCGATCCACCGACCTGATCGGCGTCACCTCGGCCGCCGAACCGCTGAAGAAGACCTCCTCCGCGTGGTAGAGCATCTCCCGCGGAATCACGTGCTCGTGCACCTCAAGCCCCATCTCACGCGCGAGGATCATAATGCAATCGCGGGTGATTCCTTTGAGCACCGAGCTGCCGAGCGGCGGTGTGAAAAGCTTGCCATCGTAGACGATGAACACGTTTTCACCGGATCCCTCACAGACATTCCCGTTGGTGTCGAGCGCGATCCCCTCCGTGTACCCATCGATGTTGGCTTCCATCCGAATCAGCTGGGAGTTCAGGTAGTTTGCCGTCGCCTTGACCAACGCGGGGAACGTGTTCGGCGCCATCCGGGTCCATGAAGAAACCCGGACATCGATGCCCTGCGCCAGAGCCTCCTCGCCCAGATAGGCACCCCAGGACCACGCTGCAATCGCCACGTCGACGGGGCAAGGAACCGGATCGACCCCCAAAGTACCCATGCCCCGGTACACGAGGGGCCTGATGTATGCGCTCCTCAGTCCGTTGGCCTGCAACGTTGCCTTGATGGCTTCGTTGATCTCTTCCTCGGAGTACGGGATCTCCATCCGAAGAACCTTGGCCGAGTTAAAAAGCCGGTGGGTATGCTCTTTGAGCCGGAAGATCGCCGGACCGATCCTCCGGTTGTCATAGCACCTCAGACCTTCGAAGACGCCGCTTCCGTAGTGGATGACATGGGACAGAACGTGGATCTTCGCATCGGCAAAGTCGACGAGCTCTCCGTTCATCCAGATCTTCTGACAGCCATCAAATGCCATCGGTACCTCCCTCAGCAGTCCGGCCTTCCCCGCCCCCCGCAAACCGGGTGGCGCAGATACCGTGCTCCGTGTTCCTGGAACGTCTCATGATCCGTCGAGCGCGTGACACCCGTCCGGTCCTCTATCATAGCAGGACCCCGGCGACACAAAAAAGGCGGGCCGTAGCCCGCCTTTGGACGCTCATACCAGTTGTCCTTAATGCGACGCCTTGAGCGACTTGTGGACCATTGCCAGCATGGGATCGCCGTCATACCCGAGCGCCTTCCAATTCATCCGGCCGTTCGGGCCGTGACAGTCAAGGCACTTGAGGGCATTCTTGGCCGGCTGCACTTCGTGGAAGACACCCATCCAGCGCTCGGTTCTCACCCACTTGTACTTGGCGTTGTCGATGCCGTAGAAGTCCTTCGCAGCATTGACAACGGCCTTGTTGATGTTGCCGTCGGCGAAGAACTTCTCGACGACGATAGGAATAAGCCAGTTTTTACCCTTGAGCACCGGTAATGTGGCGCGATGGAGCTTAAAGGCATAAATCTTCGATTTCGGATCTTTCCTCGAGCCCTGGGGAACCATCAAGCCTACCGAACCGTCGGGGAGGAACTTCACCGGCGTCTTGGGGAGCTGCTCCCACGTGGTACCGTTGTACCACGCATAGACCGGTTTGACGTCCTTCTCAAACTTGATTGTTGGTGAGTACTTGTCCTGCTTGGCATGGTACACCGGCTTCGACCAGTCTCGATCCATGTCGGTGGCGTCATGTTTGGCAAAGTCGGGAATGTGGCACACGGTACAGTACACCCGCTTGGCGTGGATGTTGAGGATCTCAGCCTCGTGCGGCGCGTTGCCGTGGCAGTCCTCGTTGTTGCATGCAACCGTGGCGGTCGACTCTCCATCCCCGGCGATATCAGTTCCGGAACCGGGGATGTCGTGATTCTTGCCCGCGTGGCAATCGATGCACTGCATGTCATTGCCATTCTTGGCCATGTGCACATCGAAGTTGGAGTCGCAGTCGGTCAGCGTATATTCGAGATCGCCACGCTTGAAGTTGGGACCGCCGCCGGAGCCCGCATGACACCGCAGACACATGGTACGCTTGGGCAACGAGATCCGCTTAGCAACAGAGTCCAGGCCAACTTGGTTTTTCCAAAGAATAGGCTTCCATGCCACCGACCCATCCGGATTTTTGTACAGATCGCGCCGGTATCCCGAGGCATGGCAGATCAGGCAGTCGATGTTCTCGAGCTGGCCCTTAGTCATTGTCTCGGACGGCATCTTCCCGAAGCCAGCATGGCACTGGGAACATCCCTTCGACAGAACCTCGCCGCGGGAGTTGCGGACGAGCCCAATCCAATTGGCCTTCGGGTTTGTACAGAAATCGTTAATTGTGTTGAGTTTGCCAAGCTTCATGCCGTGCGAATTGATGATCTTTGGGGCAGGACCTTCCCACTGGTAGTGCAGCGAGTGGAAAAAAGTCTCCGCCTGCATCTTGTGGCACTGAAGGCAGGTCTTTGTGCCTTCGTAATGTTGAAAGTATTTCTGGTGCGAATAGGTCTTGTGGGCAAAGGCGGGCATCGCTGCCAATGCCACCATCCCTATCGCTAGTGCAACGAAACGTTTCATTGTGACTCCTTTCTAGAATCTGGCCGTCATGCTGAGCGTCCACATGTCGGCGCTCTTATACGTCGGGAAGCCGAGAATCGGGTTTGAGTCGAGCCGTTTCGGAGTACCCATGTGCCAGCCGGAACCGGAGTAGTGGTAATCGTAGTTGATGTAGTCGAGCTTGAGCAGGAACTTCCGCGCGATCTTGTGGATGAAGTACGCCTCCCAGACATCGCCACGGGTGTTGGTCTTCGGCGCGATGATGTCATCCTGGGCAGGTGTGAAGTTGAACCAATACTTGGAGCCGTGGTTGTACTCGACGCCCACCATGTCGTCGCCATCGTTAAAGTTATACCGGCCACCAACGTAGATCATATCACCACTTTGGGATTTGGGCTTCTCAAACGGATCACAGAACAGCCCGCCGAACGGTGTGGTCGCATCCTTCGGATCGGAGTTCATCCAGTTGTAGTTGACGAACCAGTTGAATGGTCCGTCCTTCCGCTGCACGAGCACGCCACCAATATCGATGTTCCCGAGGTCGGCCGACGGCACAAAACGCATGACGATGGGAGCGCCGATTGGGGCGCCGGTGACCGGATTGTTTGGCATGACGACGAGCCCGCCGAAACCGTCAGTTACATCTGCCGCCCGGGCCACTGTCGTTTGGATCAGCATGGTGTCACTGTTGTAGAGGTCAAAGTTGAAGCCGAAGAACGTCGCATCACGAAGCCGGTCCGCCGGCTGCTTGAGGACCTCGGCATCGCCATACCCAGACTCGTAGCCGACGCCGTAGCATACCCGGAAGGCCTGGTGCGCGGTCGGATGCCAGCCAAAGGTCACGCCGTCGAACTGGAAGTCGATCAACGTCCCCATCGGCGTGCCCCCGCGCGGCTCGGCCTGGCGCAGGTTGAGCGGCGGGCCACCGGTCGAGGGCCGTCGTCCGATCGAGATGTAGATCGGTAGACCCGCGATGTCCTTCCACGTGAAGAACGCCCGTTCGACCCGGAGAATATCCGACCCCGGAACCGACACCGTGTTCCCATCAAAATACATGGTGTTGGGCTGCCCATTGAAGAGCTGTACGATATTTGAGTTGCCCCACACCTTGTACATGGCCAGACGACCGTGGAATGACACATTCTTTGCAACCTTGGCATCCATGAAAAGCCGCAGCCGGTTGGTGTACATGATGTCGTTGTCCGCCTTATAGCCGTTGACGTGCGTCGCCGGGAGAAACATCCCGAAAAGCTGCTGCTGTAACTGTGGCGGGAATTTGCCCATCGCCTGCTTGAGCTGGTTGAAGGTCAAATTGTTGCTGAAGTATTGGTATTTCCCATAGTTGTTCGCGATGAAGTTGTTCATCTGGCCAATACTGGTGGGAGGCATCCCGTTGGCACCCATGTAGAACATGCTGTTGACGAGCAGGTTCTGCAACATCATGCCGTCGTAGTGGGACGGAATATCGGCGTTGATCGTATGAGCTTCGAAACGGAAATCACCGCTGAAGTTGATCCGGTCAAGACCCGCCTTACGTTCGAGCTTCCACAGGTGCTGCTGGGCCCTCCATGCCTTTTTCTTATTTTTCGTCGCTTCGTTTTTCGCCGCGGCAGCTTGCTGGGTGGCGATGGCCGCTTTCTGCGTCGCCGCCGCAGCCTTCTGCGCGTTTGCCTTGGTCTCTTGCTCGAGTTGCTGGAGCCGCTGCTGGAGTTTCTGCATCATCTGTTTGAGCTGCTGGATCTCCTGTTGGGTTGAGCTCGTGGTCTGCGCAAAGCCCACACCGGAAGCCAAGAACAACACCGCAACCAAGAACGTCATCGTTTTTCGCATCATTTTCCTCCTCTTGAGCTCTTCCGGATTCTGCCGATCTCGAAGATCAACCACAGGTCATTGGATGCTCGGAATCCGCCGCGTGATCCACCATGTATTTCTCAATCTTCTTGAGCATGTCAGGAGTGATCTCCTCGAGCACCTTCTTGTTGTTGTGATGAGGATCAACGACACCCTTGTGGGCGTCCTTGTACGTATTGGCGAAGAAATCCGTCCACTGATCCTGGATAAAGGTCATCGGGGTGTATTCGCCATTCGGCGAATTGGGGCCGTGGCAGACCCGGCAATACTGTTTGACCAGCTGCCGTGGTGTCGGTGCCTTGTCCTTCGCCGCCGCTGGCATGGCGAACGCGACCATCGCACAGCTCGCCACTGTAAAACTCAGGATTTTCCCTATCTTCCGCATTTCAAACCTCCTTGTACCAAAATTCACATATCGAACCGCTTGCTCACTATGAGCCAAGCAGAATTCCCCAAATGAGGATATGGTCACTATTTCAAGTTGTCAAGACTATTCAAATGTTCTTATATACCGAAACAGTTACATTGCCCACCCGAGCGTGAAAGGAACGGTGACCGGACGGTTATCCCTCGCTGAACAGGGCCGTCGACAGGTACCGCTCTCCGCGGTCTCCGGCGATCGCGACAACGATTTTGCCTTCACCGAGCCTTCTAGCCTCTTCGAGCGCACGCCACGTGGTTGCCCCGGTCGAAATGCCGCAGAAGATCCCCTCTTCCCGTGCCAAGCGCCGCGCCGTCTCCGACGCTGCCTCGTCGGACACCTGGACGCGTTCCGAGATCAGCGATTCGTCCCAGATCGGTGGCACGTAGCTGCCATCGAAGTGCAGCAGCCCCTCGATGTGCGAGTGTGAATTGTCCGGCTCGACCGCCACGATCCGGGACCGTACCCCGGCATCGTCGAACCGTTTGGCCACGCCCATCAACAACCCGCCGGTTCCCACTCCCGCGACGAACGTGTCAATCCGGCCGTCCCTCTGATGCAGAAGCTCCTCGCCGGTCCCGAAGTAGTGGGCCTTCCAATTGCCCGGATTTCCGTTCTGATTCAGGTAGAAGAACGTGTCCGTATCCTTGGCCGCTTCCTCCACAGCCCAAATGTGCGAGTTCTGATCCTCGCCCGTCGTCAACACGATCTCGGTCCCCCACGCACGCATGATCTTGCGCCGTTCCACCGACTTGGTCTCCGGCATGTAGATCCGCGACCGGTACCCCTTGACGGACGCGACCATCCCGACCGCGATCCCGGTATTGCCCGACGACGCATCGGTGATGATATGGTGCGGCTTGAGCCGGCCTTCCTTCTCCGCCTCTTCGATGATGTACTTGACGATCCGGTCCTTGAGCGACCCGGTGGGGTTGAAAGATTCCATTTTCAGATAGACATCTGCCATTCCCGGTTCGGTCATCCGTTGCAAACGAACGAGAGGCGTGTTGCCGATCATGTCGAGAATCGTTGTGTCCGCCATGAAAACCCTCCCGGGATCAGGGCGCGGATCTTCGATCTTCCGCCCGTCCCCCAGCGGGAGATTCTACACGAGCCCCAGCGGTCTGTGTATCTCGCACGCACGCCACGGCGGCAGCCTCAGCCGTATGTCCTCGCCCTTCCCAGGGTGAACCTATCGGGGATGGGGACACTGTTGATTACTTGACGCCGCTCACTGCCCCCGCTACTCTGTTTCCCAGTTCACGCAGGGGAGTTGCATATGGCCAGAGTTGCGCGTTGGAAGGTTTCGGGGGTAGCGGCGTGGTACCACATTCACAGCCGGATTGCCGGTCACCGTGGGGAGTTTCCCCTCTCTGAGCGGGCGACGACGCGGCGATTG
>WGCW01000117.1 GCA_015493585.1 Acidobacteriota bacterium | reverse complement strand
AGCCGCCACCTCGCAAAAGTAGATCGAACTGTAGTGGCGAATCGTCTCGACCAATCGCCGCGTCGTCGCCCGCTCAGAGAGGGGAAACTCCCCACGGTGACCGGCAATCCGGCTGTGAATGTGGTACCACGCCGCTACCCCCGAAACCTTCCAACGTGCAACTCTGGCCATGTGCAACTCCCCTGCGTGAACTGGGAAACAGAGTAGCGGGGGCGGTGAGCGGCGTCAAGTAATCAACAGTGTCCCCTACTCTGAACTGCGCGCAGGGAGGATGGTGGGAGCCTTTCCAGGAGTTTGCGGACCTGCTTGATCATTTCGAGTGGCAGGGCTATGCTCAGCGCAACGGAGCGGCGAAGGGAAGCCGGTGAAAATCCGGCACGGCCCCCGCCACTGTAACCGGGGACGGACCATTCACGGGGAAACCCGGCCACTGGCCGGCACGATCCACAAGGGTTGACCGGCTGGGAAGGCGAATGGACTCGGATGATCCGGAAGTCAGGAGACCTGCCGTTCCGAACGAAACGGGAGGTTTCATATGTCACGTCTCAGTATTCATGTCATCGTGTGTTCCCTGGTTTTTGCGAGCACCCTTCATGCTGGAGCGGGAACCGCGGCTGTGCCCCGCCAGAAGAAGAAAAAGAAGATCTTTACGGGTCAGGTCACGGTCACGGCGACCGGCGAGCAGACGCCGGTGAAAGATGTACCTGCCGCCATCACTGTGATTGGGCGTCACCAAATTGACGATGCGCAAAGTGCTACCGTCGGTGCCCTGCTCCGCCGGGTTCCCGGTCTGACCGTTATGCAATCGGGCGACGCCGGGTCGGTCACGTCGGTGTTCACAAGAGGAACCAACTCCAACCAGACGCTCGTGCTTTTCGATGGGGTCCGGCTCAACTCGCCCTACTTCGGTGGCTACGACTTCAGCCAGCTCCCAACAGCCGGGCTGGCTCGTATCGAGGTGGTCCGTGGTCCGTACTCCGCGCTGTGGGGTGCCGATGCCGTTGGCGGCGTGATTAACCTGATTCCTGCGCGCGCCAGAGCCGGGCTGTCCGGCTCGGTGCTCACTGAAGGCGGCGAAGATGGCTGGGCGCGGTTTGAGGGTCAGCTCTCGTACGCTGGCCACGGAATGGACCTGTTCGTCTCCGGATTTCACCGGGACGGTCACGGGCAGCTCGCCAACAGCGCATTCGACCTCAACCAGGGGCTGATGGACGCCGGGTGGAGCTGGGGCCGCGGGAACCGGCTGGGTCTCGTCGTCCAGAGTATCGCGGGCGATACGGAGATCCCGTTCTCCGGGCCGGTCATGACGCCAAGGCGGCACCAGTCGTCGAGCCAGACACTGGCCGCCGTCCCACTGACGTGGCACGTCACACCCCGTTGGACGCTGACGGCCACCGTCTCGCACGTTGACCGCAGCTTCTCCTTCCGTGACCCGGACGACGCGTTCGGCTTCACCCGTTCCGATACCAGCCCGGACACCGATCAGGCGCGGATTGTCAGCACACACCTGGTTGGGAGGCACACACTGAGCTGGGGTGGCGCCTGGAGGCAGGACACCGTCGATGACAGTTCCTCGTTCGGCGTCAACCTCGACGATCGCTCCGTGACGACGACGAGCGCCTTCGTTCAGGACCTGTGGCGGATCACAAACCGGATCCGCCTGCTGGCGGGCGCACGCTGGGACGATGCTGATCGTTGGGGATCCCAGCTCTCGCCGCGCTTGGGAGTCGGCTGGGCGTTTGCGCCGGGGTGGGACGCACACGCTTCGTGGGGGGAAGCGTTCCGCCAGCCGTCGGTCGGAGAGCTCTACTTCCCCTATTCCGGGAATCCAAATCTCAACCCGGAAACGTCGATCTCGTGGGAGGCCGGAATTGCCAGGAGCTTTGGTCCCAGGCTGCGGATCGAGCTCAACGCTTTCCGGACCCATCTGGGGAACCTGATTGATTTCGATTACGCGACCTATACCTTCATGAACGTCAAGACCGCTAAGATCACCGGGGCGGAGCTCGGGGCGGCATGGACGTTGGCTCCTAACCTGACTGTGCGAGCCCAGACCACCTGGCTCGATACCCGTAACGATGCTGGTCACGCCCTCCTGCGCCGTCCGCGATGGGCCGGTTCTCTCACGCTATCCGGCCGGGCGTCGTCACGCCTCCGGATCGACCTCACCGCGACGATCCTCGGCAACCGGAGCGATATTGATCCTGTCACGTTTGCGCGACGTTCTGCTCCAGGTTTCGTCACAGCCGATGTGGCCCTCGCCTGGCGCCTGGCCCCCTCCACCGATCTGACGCTGCGCGTCATCAATCTCTTCGACCGGCGGTACCAAGAGGTTCTTGGCTACCCCGCTCCCCGCCAACGCGTCCTTGGAGGCATCCGCATGAGGCTCCGGTAACCAGCCGTCGCTCCGCGCCGGCTCGCCTGCGGTGCTCGGCCCGGAATGAGTCAGATGACTTGACATAAGGCCCTTCACCCCTTATTCTCTTGTTGAGACATTAAAAATGAGACTGGATAAGGGAATGAGCACACTCGCAGAACACGCAGAAAAACTCTTCATCCAATACCTGAGGGAGAACAACCTCAAAGTGACCCGGGAGCGCCTGGCCCTGCTCGGAGAGATCTTCTCCACGAAGGAGCACCTGGATGCCGACGATCTGCTGGCCCGGATGCGGGCGCACAAGAAGAAGGTATCCCGGGCGACCGTCTATCGCACGCTCGATCTTCTCGTTCAGTGCGGGCTCGTTCGCAAAAGCCGGCTCGGTCAGGAGCATTACTTCTACGAGAAGGTGCAGCCCGGGAAACGTCACGAACATCTGATCTGTACCCACTGTGGCAAGGTGATCGAGTTCTGGGACCCGGAAATCGACGAACGGCAACGGCAGATCTGCCTGGAGCACGGGTTCCGGCCATCCTTTTACTCGATGCAGATTCGCGGTCTCTGCTCGGATTGCCAGAAGCTCGAGCACGAATCGACGTTCCTCGAAGCGCATTGAGCCGAATCATTCATGAGGCTCCTCCTGCAAGGCGTGGCCACCTCCACCTTGCGTCACAAACACGCATGAACCATGGGGGCGTCGGCCTGCCGTCAACCCTCGACGTTGAAGCTGACGCGGGCGAAACGGCGTTTGCCCGCCTGGAGGAGGAGCGTCTTTCCAGCGGCGGCTGCAACCATCGCCTTGGTGTCCCGGACGACGGTTCCATCAACGCGAACGGCGCCCTGTTGGATCAAACGCCGGGCCTGCGAATTGGAATCGGCGAGCCCCGCCTGACGGAGAACGGCCGCTAGCGGCAGTGTGGGTCCGCTGGCCGTCACCATGATCTCCGGAATCTCGGCGGGCAGGTTTCGCTTCGAGAAGACGCGCTCGAACTCCTCACGCGCGGCGGCCGCCTCGGCCTCGGAGTGAAACTCGGAGACCAGCGTCTGGGCGAGCTCCTTCTTGATCTCCATCGGGTGGCGCGTGCCCGCGGCGGCCGCGGCGCGCATCGCCTCGATCTCGTCCGAAGTCCGGTCGGTGAGAAGCAGCCAGTAGCGCCACATCAGCTCGTCCGAGATCGACATCACTTTGCCGAACATTTCAAACGGCGGATCCTCGACGGCGATGTAGTTCCCGAGCGATTTCGACATCTTCTCGACGCCGTCGAGCCCTTCGAGTAAGGGCACCGTCATCACCACCTGCGGCTCCATCCCCTCCTCGCGCATTACCTGACGTCCCATCAGCAGATTGAAGAGCTGATCGGTCCCCCCCAGCTCGACGTCGGTCTTGAGCGCAACGGAATCGTAGGCCTGAGCCAGCGGGTAGAGAAACTCGTGCAGCGAAATCGGTTGCTGTGCGTCGTACCGCTTCTTGAAGTCGTCCCGCTCCAGCATCTGGGCCACGGTCACCTTGGCGGCCAGCCGGATCCAGCCGGCGGAATCCAGCGCGCCGAGCCAGCGGGAGTTGAAATCAATGATGGTCGCGTCCGGGTCGAGCAGCTTAAAGATCTGCCGCTCGTACGTGCGCGCATTGGCCTGAATCTGCTCTGGTGTCAACTGGGGCCGCGTGGCCTTCTTCCCCGTCGGATCTCCGATCAACCCGGTGAAGTCGCCGATCAGGAACACGACACGATGGCCGAGCTGCTGAAAGTGCCTCATTTTCCGGATGACGACCGTATGCCCGAGGTGTAAGTCGGGCGCCGACGGATCGAACCCGACCTTGACCGTCAGCGGTTTGCCCGTCTTGAGTGAGCGCTCGAGCTTGGCGATCAGCTCCTCGCGCGGAATGACATCGACGCATCCCTTGGTCAGATACGCAACCTGTTCCTCAATCTGGCGAGAGACCACGGTACCCCTCCTCACAATGGCGTCGTATGCGCCGCGTCGCGCGGAACTCTACCAGATCAGCGGGCAGCCGGTGGAAGATCCTTGACGGGAAACGGTCCGGCGCCCGTCGTGTGCAACGCTGCAAAATCCTTCCACCGCTCGAGAACGGGTTTGAGGTCGTCGGGCCCAAGGCTCATGATCATTCGCTCATAGCCTCCGGCGGGCCGCCACATGTCCGCGCCCGCGGCTTGCGCCGCGCACAGGCGGGCGGCGCCAAGCGCACCGTTGCGGCGAGCGGCCTCGGAAGCCGCAGCAGCGTGCTGCAACGGCTCCAGCTCCGTGTCCGGTGGCAGAGCAGTGATCTTTTTCCACGCTTTCTCAAGCCTGGTTGCGAGCTGGTTGAGCTCGGCGGTCAAACCGATTTCCAAAAGCACGACGGGCTGGCCAGGGACAACGGGACGGCGCAGCGTGACGTCGGCTCCCCTAAGAGCCAACTTCGTGCGCGTCTCGACCAATGCGGCCGCCAGATCGGCCACCGGCCTGGGCGTCAATGGCCCAACCGGCAATGCGACGATCAAGACGGAGCGCGTGCCGGGCATCGGCGCCCTGGTCTCTGGCGCACTGGGGATTTCCTGGCTCCGGACACGAGCCGCCGGTCCGCCGAGTGTCGCCAGGAACTTCGCCACGGCCTCTCCGGCGGTACCTGCATCGGCAACGACAGCGCCAATCGCCAAGTTTGATGGCTGCAGGAGGCGGGCCGGCGTCATAGCTCCCGATTCCGGAAAGCCGAGCACGGCCGCCATCAGTTGGAGCGCCCGCTGACGAGGTCCTGGCTCGCTGTGAACTGGGTGCTGATCGGCGGTGAGCGTTTGGAGCGATGAGGTCAACACTTCACACAGCTGCGGAAAACCGTCCGGGGCTGTTGCCAGCTCGAGCTCGGGCGGGTCCACACCGACACGGATCCAGCCAGGCGCCTCGTCCGAGGCACGGATCTGGGCCGCGAGCCGGGTCAGGATCAGCGCGGCGCTCTGGCGATCGAAGTCCGGGATGAGAATCGGCCGGAGGGTGAGCGCCGTCAGGTCGGACGCCGGGCGCTCGAGCAGGACGGTGTTCAGACCGTTGCCGAGCAGCTTGGGACGCGGCGGTGTGGCGAATCTCGGATTGAGCGCCTGCGGTGGGAGCAGCAGGACGGCATGCCCAGGATGGCTGGTGAGCCATATGGTAGCGGCGTTGCGTACGGTTGCCACGTTGACCCCGTCGAGCCCAAACAGGAACCGCCGGACACCTCCGGTGCCGGCCTTGAGCCAGATCGATACCAGCGTGGAAGCGCCAGCGGGCATCTCTTCGAGGCGGGCGCGCCGCTGCACCTCGAGGCGCGTGCGCATGGCGGCTACAGCCGCCGGATCGAGGTTTGGTGCCTCTGTCACTTGTGCCAGCGCGAGCCGGAGGCGGGAAACGGCGTCGTCGCCATCGGCCGCATCGATCGCGCTTTCCAGGACGACCGCATCGGGCGTCAACCGGCCCCGGAGCGTCAATCCACGAACCGTGATCAATCCGGGGATCATCAAACCGAGAACCTCAGCCGGATCACGGAGCGCCGAGCCTGGCGGCGGGAGCGGCAGAACGAGACGGAGCGTGGCCGGCGTGCCCGGCGGTTCCAGCCGCCGTTCGATCCCGCCTTCATCTGGCGGCGCCGGCGGTTGCACGGAGATTGCTGCGGGTGAACGCTTCGCCAACACACGCTCGAGCAGGTTTCGAAGGCCTCCAACGTCGACAGAGCCGGCCGCGACCACCACCGGAGGAGCGGGACCATCGCCAGTCAATGCCGCCTCTGCATCTGGCAGCAAGCCAAGATCGCCCCGCGCAATCGCCGTGACCGAAGGACGGCCATGGCCATCCATGACCGGCCATGCAACGCTCGTCGCCGTCGCCTCGGGGGTTGAGACGGCGATGAACACCGTTCCATTCGGCAGCCGTTCCGTATGGAGCGCCTGACCCGCTGCCGGCGAGGCGCAGGTCAGGAGAACTGTTCCGGCCAGGCAGCCCATGATTCGGAATGCTGTTCGCTCCACGCCCGTCCACACCCGTCGCATCGCGCCGTTCCATCGCATCATGGGCTCATGGTAGCATGATGCATGCACCGTGACCTGAATCCCCTGATCCCGCGTAACCTCCTGATCAGCTGGTTACTTGCAATGTTCGCCATTCCGTTGACACTGGTCGCTGCAGCCGCCGGCCAGGGGATCGGCGCCTGGTTCGGCGGGTGCTCCTGGATCGGGATCACGCTCCCGTTGGGGCGGCCGGTCTGGGCTCTCGTCAACGAGCCGTCGATACACTTCGCCAGCCTCGGGACCGCCGATGGCTACTGGCTCGGCTCACTGATCCTTCCTCTGCTCCTCGCCCTCCTGGCACCGGGCTTCATTCCCAGGGCACGGACGGCCGGTGCCGAGCTGCTGATGATCCAGCTCGCGTGGGCTTCGGCGTTTGCGGGTCTCGCATGGCTGCCATTGCTCGATCTTACCGACAGCCACCTCTCTCACTGGCTCGACTTCCATCGCCTTGGGCAGCACTGGATCTGGGTGGCTCCGGCGGTTGCTGGTCTGATCGCCCTCCTCGCCGCCAACCGGCTGACGAAGCTGCTCGTCACGGCATCTCCGCATGCAGGTTCCGGAACGCGGGTCACCGCCGCCGTTCTGCACCTCTGGTTGCCAGCCGCTGGATGGATGCTTCTGGTCGGTATCGTCTCGGGGCCACTGTCGCACCGCGCCGTGGCCGCCGCTGCCATCCCATGCGGCGCGGTGGCACTGGGTGCGCTCCTCGCACGTCCTGTGGGGCACAGCCGCCCTCTCGAACCGGTCAACACGCGCACGTGGGTGTACGGGCTAACCGCGGTCTTCCTCACCGGTGCGCTCGTCTGGGTTGCCGGGCGCCCTCTCCCCAACCAGCACAATGCCGGCCTGCTCTGGGGGCGGCCACTGGCGACCAACAACATCCGGAGTTGGGTCACACCGAAACGCCTGTTCTCTCGACAAACAGGAATTGAGCGGCCTCGTGAAGATCTTCCGTAGGCTCCTGACGTGAGGTTCCTTGGAGCACATTTTGATGTGTTGTCGTGTTGTCCACCGTCCTGGTGCCCCAACCGGGGCATGTGGGTGCTCGGAATGACCGCTTCCCCTGTCATCCTGCGCCACTCCACTTCCTTGTCATCCTGAGTCGCGTGCCGGAGGCACGCGGCGAAGGATCTGGGTGGGGGCTCACGTGCACGGGTCGAGCCTTGCCGTTGCTTTTGCTGAAGACTGTTGGCACGGATCTCGCCAAAACCGCCGACCCGGGAACAATGTTGCATTCATCTGGGCCTTCCTCTGCGAACCTCCCCAGCCTCTGCGGTTGCATTTTGTCGGATGGACGTTGTGTTGGATGCATCGCGGAGGGCGCGGAGCGGCCCCCAGGGGACGCGGAGGAAGACATGGTTTCGTCTGCGGTTGCGGCGGTTTTGAGGGGCTTCGCGTGAGAAATGTGGTGTTGGCCCCCCGCCCAGATTCCTCGTCGGCTGAGCCTCCTCGGAATGACAGGGGAAGGGATGGCTTAGCCTCCTCGGAATGACAGGGGAAGGGATGGCTCAGCCTCCTCGGAATGACCTTCTCTTCTATCGTCATCCTGAGCCGAAGGCGAAGGATCTCACTTCTGTCGACGAACAGGAATTGAGCGGCCTCGTGAAGATCTTCCGTAGGCTCCTGACGTGAGGTTCCTTGGAGCACATTTTGATGTGTTGTCGTGTTGTCCACCGTCCTGGTGCCCCAACCGGGGCATGTGGGTGCTCAGGATGAACCCGCAAAGAGGCTACCCGCGCCGTGATGCGACGAGCGCCTCGAGGTGGGCGAGATCGGCAGGAGTGTTGACGCCGAGCATCTCACTGGGATCTTCAAGCACGGACGCGGCGACGCGCAGACCGCGGCCGCGAAGAACGGCGATCACATCGGTCAGGTAGTACTCCTGCTGATCGTTATCGGGCCGCAGCCCCCCCAACGCCCCCTCGAGCACGGTCCGCTCGAACGCATACACGCCGGCGTTGACCTCGCGGATGGCGAGCTCGGCGGGCGTCGCATCCCTCGCCTCAACGATGCGTGCCACATCGCCGGAGGGCGTTCTGAGAACCCGCCCGTAGCTCGCGGGATCGTCGAGGATGGCCGTCAGCATCGCGGCGGCGGCACCCTCCTCGACGGTGTGGCACAGCGCCTCGACGGTGGCTGGCTGCAGCAGCGGCACATCCCCCGACAGGACGGCGAGATGTTCCGGCGCTGCGTTTCCGAGGGCGTCAAGCGCAACACGCACCGCATCGCCCGTCCCACGCTGCGGCCGTTGCAGGGCCCACCGCGCACCGCGTTCCTCGGCGACAGGAATCACCCGTTCCGCGCCGTGTCCAGCCACGACGAGCACGTGTTCGGGCGGCACAAGGGCGAGGGCCAGATCGAGCACGTGGTCGAGCAGTGGGCGCCCTGCCAGCGGATGGAGGACCTTGGGCAGATCGCTCTTCATCCGGGTTCCCTTTCCCGCGGCGAGAATAACGGCTTCCCAGCGGCTCGAGCACATCTCCCGGCGTGAAAGGCTGGATGTTTGCATCATTGGAGGTACGGGCCGCCGTCTAGCGGCGGCGCAGCTCGTACAGAACCTGTTTGGCAACGGCCTTGAGTGTTTCGAACACCCCCCGCCCCTCGGTCGCGACAGCTTCGAAGGTCGGCTCCCCCTTGTAGTTGAGCGCGCGGTACATGTCGTCCACGGGAACAGCGGTGGGGAGATCACGCTTGTTGAACTGGAGGGCGTACGGGATTTCCTTGAGGTCGTAGCCGTTTTCCTTGAGGTTGACTTCGAGGTTGTGCAACGACTCGATGTTGGCGTCCATACGAACTTCCTGAGAGTCCGCTACAAAGACGACGCCGTCGACCCCCTTGAGGATCAGTTTCCGGCTGGCGTCGTAGAAAACCTGACCAGGAACGGTGTAGAGGTGAAAGCGCGTCTTGAACCCGCGGACCGACCCGAGGTCAAGTGGCAAGAAGTCGAAGAAGAGCGTCCGGTCCGTTTCGGTCGCCAGCGAGATGAGCTTCCCCTTCTGTTTGGGGTTGGAGCGCTCGTAAATATGCTGGAGGTTCGTCGTCTTCCCGCCCAAGCCAGGGCCGTAATAGACGATCTTGACGTTGATCTCACGGGCGGCGTAGTTAATGAAGCTCATTCTGAAAACAGTGCGTCGATATCTTCGTCGGTGATCTCCGCGAACGGCGAGACCTGCTCGCTCTCGCCAACTTCACGCGCCTTCGACTCCATCTGCTGCAGGATTCTTTCGAGCTCGGCAGATGCCTTCCGGACTCGAAGCCGGACCAGGCCGAGGGACGATCTCTCATCGAAGATCACGACGAGAATCAGCCGCTGTCCAACGATCGAGATATGAATGTTGTCCTTGCGCCCCTCGTGGAACAGGATGGAGAACTCCTTTTCCCCGATGAGCTTCGCCAGTCCGTCGGTCGCCGCGACGTTTCCAGCGGTCAGCGAGGCGAGAGACGTCGTATCTACCTGCTCGATCTCACCCGCACCCGCGATTTGCTGACCGTTCTTATCAACGAGAAACACGATCTTCGCGCTAGCGTCGACCCGCAATCTGTTGAGGACCTGCGTGATCCTGTCGAACTCCTCTTGATACATCACCAGATTGGTGTCCACAGCAAAGCCCCCTTTGTGAACCTCTCTCTTCTAACATAGTACCTCCAACCACGCAAGCAAAACAGCAGCGCAGCCGCGTCCACCGTGATGACGCCCGGACCTCAAAGCTTGCGGCGGAGTGTCGAGGCCTGGCCGAGGGTGACCTGATCGACGGCGCCAAGGTCGCCTCCCATCGGAATCAGCGGCTGATGACGGCGTACCGCAGGAGGCACCAAAGGGCGCGAACGCCGTCGCGAAAACCAATCTTCTTGCCCTCCTCATACGTCCGCCCCGCTCACGTGAAACGTGATGCTCTTATGGCCCAGAATCCCTGATTCCATCAAAGCCGAAACGGCTGCTCGCCCGGCCGAGCACATGGCAAACGAGTGGTGCATCAGCACACACGCCTTCCCAACCTGAGGAGGTTGAGCGTCCCGGCTCAACTGCTCTGTGGTCCCGAACGCATCATGGCGCGGCGGCATCGAAC
Source organism: Acidobacteriota bacterium (assembly GCA_015493585.1). GTDB lineage: Bacteria > Acidobacteriota > Thermoanaerobaculia > Thermoanaerobaculales > Sulfomarinibacteraceae > JAADFN01. The sequence continues at coordinate 3,678 of WGCW01000117.1, read as the reverse complement.
GCTGGAACGTACACCGGATCGCCGGAGCGGTTGTCGACGACCGAGGCATAACCGAGGAAACTGCCACCCGAGGTCGGCGTATGAAGAACCGCATAGCAGTTTGCCAGCGTCTCCGATGTAAACGGGCGGAAAATCTTCCCGACCTGGGTGAACTCGTACGGTTTCAGCGTCACCGGTTTCGTTCCAAGCTCTGTGCCTGCCTCATTGAAAAGATCCACATCGACCGTCATGGTTTTGCCTGACGTGTTGACGAAGCCAATATTGGTTCTGTATCCGCTGGTGTCCGAGCTCGATTGCGAAAGCTCAATCACCGGAATGGATTTTCCTGGCAAGATTGTCGAGGATGCCGGTACTGACGCTATAAACTGTCCATACGTCCCCTTCGAGGTCTGGTTATATGTGCGGCTCGTCACCGTGATCGTTCCACTCAACGAGGTGATCCGCAGCGCTCCTGAACCACTGTCCTCAAACAACGACTGCAGGGCGTCGGTGTAGCGGACCGAATGATTCCCAGCCAATTGATACGTCCTGGACTCGGGCGAGCTGTTGTTGTGACCAAGCTTCAGCAGCTCAATCTTGTAGCTCGCTGTTATTGAACCCGGGTTGTGAATTTCCAGGTCCGTTCGCCACGCCGTCCCGCTCACACCCACTGTGTGCGCAGCCGCCGGAATATAAAGAGATTGACCCGCTGTGGCGGTACCCGATTCAGGAGTTATAAACACCGGATCTCCAGTCCGCCGGTCAACGACTGATGCGTACGTGAAGAACTTTGCTCCCGGAGTCGATGAGCTCATAACTGCGTAGGCATCGGGCACGTCTGTACCGATGATATCTGTCTTCTGATAAAACCCGTACGGTTGAACGGTATAGCTTCGCGTCGCAATCATTGAGCCGTCGCTCCGGTACATCGCAACCTGTATGGAAAGGGCTTTGTTCGTCACGTTGGTAAAGCCGATGTTCGTCCGATAGTTACCGGTACGTGTGAGCTGGATCAAGCGCACCTTTTGACCAGCACCAATCGCCTCGCCGATAGGCATGCCTGCTATGAACTGACCATACGTGCCTGAGGATGCATTGTTGTACGTGCGTGAGGTCACAATAAGCGGTTGATCACTGCCAACGAGGATAGCTCCAGACGCCTGGTTTTGCCCAAACATGCTCCAAACGACATCACGCAGCTGAAGAGATGTGCCGGCACGCACAGTCACGCTTGTTCCTGTCACGCCAGAGTTATCCTGCCCGCTCTTGAGGAAAAAGACGTTGGCGTGTGCGTCCTCAGGACCGCCATTCCAAAGCACCATGTCAGATACCCAACTCACGCCATTGACCCCGGGTGTATGCCCAGATCCAGGGATCACATAGATGTTCGAGCCTGGATGACCTATTTCAGCATGATATCCAACAAAGACATCATGGGATACGGTGTCCGATCCTTCATCGTTGCTCACCGTGAGATGCACGGTATACGTCCCCGGCGAATCGTACGTGTGCACAGGGCTCCTCGCAGTCGAAATGGAACCGTCGCCGAAATCCCAGGACCAGGCCGTTGGGCCGTAGAGGCTCTTGTCCCGGAACGCTACGTGAAGGTCCAATGTATCCCACGTGAACCCGGCTTCCGGCGCACGGCATTCGGTGGTCACGACCTCAAAAGCGAAGCCATTTCCTACCAGTACGGTCGTCCCCGAGACTGCGACGGCATCCACATATCCGTTTATGTTGATGCTCGCGGTGAGCTGGGGGTGGGCTGGATCGGAGATGTCCACCAACTGCAGGCCGCCTCCCCCATTCGCGACATACGCGGTCGTCCCGGAGATCGCAATGCTCCCGGCATATCCACGGGTGTCCACACTCCCGGTCACCTGCGGGTTCGTGGGATCCGAGATATCCACAGCCTGTAAACCGTACTCTCCATCCGTGAGGTACGCCGTTGTCCCAGAAATCGCCACTGCATCGGCATATCCGTTCATCCCAACGCTTCCGATGATGTGTGGACTGGTTGGATCCGAGACGTCCACCACCTGTAAGCCATCCCTGAAGTCCGCGACATATGCGGTCGTCCCAGAGAGCACAAGGCTCTCGGCATAGCCAGGGGTGTCGACACTGCCAATGATCTCCAGGTTCGTGGGATCCGAGATGTCCACTGCCTGAAAACCAGAGGGACCATCCGCCACGTAGGCTTTCGTTCCGGCGACTACAACGTCATTGGCCCAACCCGGCGTATCCACGCTCCCGAGAAGGCGAGGATGGTTGGGATCCGAGATGTCCACCGCCTGCAAGCCGTCATCCCCATCCGCGACATACGCGGTCGTCCCGGAGATCGCAATGCTCCCGGCATATCCATGGGTGTCCACACGCCCAATCACCTGCGGGTTCGTGGGATCCGAGATGTCCACTACCTGCAAACCAGCCCCCCCATCCGCGACGTACGCTGTTGTCCCAGAAATTGCAAGGCCATTGACATAGCCAGTGGTATCCATGCTCGCGATGATGTGCGGGTTGGTCGGGTCTGACACATCGATCACCTGCAAACCATGCTCCCAATCGGCGACGTAGGCAATTGTCCCGGACATGGCAACGGCCCAGGTATGCCAATTGGTGCCCAGGGTGCTGATGAGCTTCGGCTGTGCGGGATCCGAAACGTCCACGATGTGCAAACCTGACGGCCCCCCTGAGACGTAGGCGGTCAACCCAGAGATCGTTACGCCAACAGCATATCCGGCGGCATCCACTCCCCCCGTGATGTGTGGATGTGCGGGATCTGAAACGTCCACGACCTGTAAACCATCGTCCCCATCGGCAACATAGGCCACGGTCCCTGAAACCGCGACGCCGTGAGCATCTCCATCGGTATCCACACCCCCAGTGAGATGCGGATTTGCGGGATCTGAAACGTCCACGAGCTGCAAACCATCGTCCCCATCGGCAACATAGGCAACCGTCCCTGAAACTGCGACACCCGAGGCGTCTCCATTGGTATCCATACTCCCAGTGATATGTGCATGTGCGGGATCTGAAACGTCCACGACCTGTAAACCATCGTCCCCATCGACAACGTAAGCAACCATCCCTGCAACCGCAACACCCTTGGCATTTCCACCGGTGACGACCTTGCCGAGCTCGTGCGGATGAACTGGATCGGACAGGTCGAGGATAAAGAGGCCGGAGCTACCGTCGGCAACCAGCACCAGACCATTCGGCCCCAGAGCAACGCCCTGGGCCGCTTCCGGTGCATCCCATTCTGTGACGTGGAACGGGTGGGAGGGATCACTGATGTTCCAGACCGCCAACCCATAGGCATCAGCACCGAAAGCGTACTGGCCCCGGACGACCACGTCCCGTAAGGCGGCCTTGTTGACGTAGCCAAGATCCGACCTTCCCGCCAGCGCCAGACAGCTTTGACCCCACGCCTCCCCAGTGAATCCAACGCCAGCAATCAAAGGTAGAGCTGTCAAAACCAAGAGGCCACTTCTGAACCAACTCTGACACTTCATCGCCAACCTCCTACATCTTTCGTGACCATCTCTGAGCGCCCAGGATAAGCCACACTTGTCATAGTCAAAATGCCAAGGCCAGCCTCAAAACACCCGCTTATCTTTCGCCCGGAGCCCCACAAGGTGCTTAGCCATCAAATTATAGCTCCATTGTGGCCACGTCAACCGCATCGAGTATCGAGGGCGT
>WGCW01000116.1 GCA_015493585.1 Acidobacteriota bacterium | reverse complement strand
CTTCATGACCATCTCTTCCTCAATGATGAACTCGTCGTCGAGTCTGCGGAGGCTGTGGAAAGGTGGCAAAGCCAGCTTTCCATAACTCCGCAGACCTTGACATCGTCATACCAGATCATTCTGAGGAGGCGGAGCCGACGAAGAATCTGGGCGGGGGAAACCAGCGGTTCTCTCTGTGCGTATCGACCGTTTCCAGCACCAAATCTTCCGGCCCTCCGCCCAGATCCTTCGCGGCGCGCCTGGGGCGCCCCACTCAGGATGACATCGAGGGGTGCGTTCGCCCTCGACTTGGGATGAGACGAGGAGGTGTCATTCTGACGAGCCGCTCTCTTTCTCCGCGGTCCCCGTGTTCTCCGCGAGAAACCTCCTGGGCAGGCCGGGAGAAACGATGTGGCAGACCAACGTCAGCAAATATTCAACACTGTCCCAAACTCGAGAACTGCCTCCGTTCCCCGCAGGCTCCTGAGCATTAAGATCTTGGCATATCTCATCCGACAGAATCGCTCACCTTAGGTATAATCCCGCGCTTGGGAGAACTGATGAAGGAAATCGACGTACGTGCGTTGCCCTGCCCCGGACCGGTCATTGAGCTCAGGAAGCTTTTGGATGCCGGCGTCCGGGAGGTATGTCTCCGTGTTGCTGATGACCTCGCTCGCTCAAACGTCACCCGTTTTGCGACGTCGCGCCAAGCCGACGTTCACGCGGAGCCATCCGGTGACGGAGGCTACCTCGTGACCGTCGTCGCGAGTGACGCCTCATTCAGCGTTCCCGAGGGTGGTGATCAGGGGTTGGAATGCCCGCTTCCAGCGGCGGGTGAAGCGGCTGGTCCGTACGTCGTGCAGGTCACGTCGGACCGGATGGGCCGGGGAGACGACGAGCTCGGCGCACTCTTGCTGCGTTCATTTTTGAAAACCCAACTTCAGGTCGACCGCAAGCCGGACACAATCCTCTTCTACAACGCGGGCGTGCGCCTCTGCTGCGAGGGATCAAACCTGATCGAAGACCTCCGTGCACTCGAAAAGGCGGGGGTGGAGATCATTACGTGTGGCACCTGCCTGAACTTTTTTCAACTCGCTCCCAAGCTCCAGGTCGGGCGCGGATCTGACATGCTGGAGATCGCCACCGTGCTTGCTGAAGCGGGTCACATCGTCACCCCATGAAAGAAATCTACCTCGATCACGGCGCGACATCCTTCCCCAAGGCGCCTGGCGTTGCTGAGGCCGTCGCCGCATTCCTGCGGACCGATGCGGGCAACCCTGGACGAGGCGGACACCGTCTGACCGTCCGGGCATCCCGCGTGATCGAAGGGGCCCGCGAGTCCATCGCCGAGCTGCTCGGTTCCCATCCAGAAAGGACGCTCTTCGGAGCCGGCTCGACGTTTTGGCTCAACACGCTGTGCACAGCGTTGCTCCGGGCCGGCGATACCGTCGTTACCTCGGTAGTCGAGCACAACTCGGTTATGCGGCCGTTGCGGTACCTCGAGCGGACCCGGGGCGTCACCGTCGTGACCGTCCGGACCCGGAATGCCTCTGGCATCCCCGATCCCTCTGAGGTCCGTGCAGCTGTCGACGCTGTCTCCGCGAAGCTGGTCATCATGACCCATGCATCGAATGTCACGGGCGCCATCTCCCCAATCGAGGAGATCGCGGCCGCCGTGAGACCGGTCCCGGTTGTCGCCGACGGCGCCCAGACCGCTGGGAGCGTTCCCTTCGACTTTGATGCGTCCGGTCTGGCGGCCTATGCGTGCTCCGGGCACAAAGGTTTGCTCGGCCCGACCGGAACTGGTGTTCTCCTCCTCGCACCGTCTTTGGCGGAGGAGCTGCAACCGATCGTTCGTGGCGGCACAGGCTCCCGATCCGAGAGCGAGGAGATGCCCGAATTCCTCCCGGACCGGCTCGAGGCCGGCACGCCAAACGGCGCTGGAATCGCCGGTTTAGGAATCGCGGCTCGATGGTTGCTCGAACGGGGTGTCGATGCCATCCATCAGCATGAAAGTCAGCTCGCTGCAACCCTTGTGACCCGTTTGAACGCGATTCCGGGCGTCCACGTCCACGGTTGGGACCCGAACCAGCCACACACGGGGATCCTCTCGTTCACCGCCGACAGCACTGATCCTGGGGAGCTTGCCGCATGGCTCGACCGGGAGCGAGGTGTGATGCTGCGCGCCGGCCTGCACTGTGCTCCAGCCGCGCACCGCTGGCTGAGCACCTTCCCATCGGGGACGCTCCGGCCCGGTATTTCCCCATTTTCGACGGATGCCGATATTGAAGTGCTCTTGTCCGCCGTCGAAGAATACGTTTCGTCCAGGAGGCGCATGTGACCCAACCCCGTGATCTGATCCTTGTCTTCGGCACCGTGCAACGGGTGATGCGCGCCGAATCACACGCCACAAAACGTGGGCTCGACGTCGATGTCATCCCCGCGCCGAGATCCGTGAGCTCGGAGTGCGGCGTCGTGCTCGAAGCGCGTTCTCAAGAAGCATCCCCACTCGCAGAGCTTCTCCGGGAGCTCGAGCTCAACCCACAGTTTGTCTACCGGCGCAGCGGCGATGGTTGGGTGCTCGGGAGCCTGGAAACCTCTTCTCAGCCCGTGGTCCAGCTCACACAGCAAACCGCGTATGGCGGGTGTGGCGCTAAGCTCTCGAAGGGTCTCCTGGCGACGATTCTCTGCGGCCTCCCCCGCCTCGAGAGTGATGATTTGATCGTCGGTATCGAGTTTGCCGACGACGCGGGCGTTCTCCGGATCACGGATGATCTCGCCCTGATTCACTCCGCCGACTTCTTCCCACCGATGATCGATGATCCGTACAGCTTCGGCCGCATCGCCGCCGTCAACGCGCTCTCCGACATCTATGCGATGGGAGGCCGGCCGCTGGCCGGAATGAATCTCGTCAGCTTCCCACTTGGGCTCTACGACAAGTCCACGCTCAAGGAAATTCTCCGGGGAGGGCTTTCCGCCCTGGAGGAGGCCGGCGCCGTGCTGGCCGGCGGCCATACCGTCGAGGGTCAGGAGCTCCTGTACGGCATGGCGGTGACAGGCACCGTCGATCCCGGACGATTGTGGAGAAACGGTGGGGCACGGCCAGGAGACTGGATCGTTCTCACGAAGCCGCTCGGCACCGGCGTCATCACGACTGCCGCCAAGGCGGAGCTGGCCGACCCGGGCCACCTGACGACGGCGATCCGGTGGATGGCGACCCTCAATCGCGGTGCCGCTGAGGCGATCGCCAAGCTCCACCCGCACGCCGTCACCGACGTGACCGGCTTCGGACTCGTAGGTCACGCCGCAGAGATGGCCGAAGCCTCCGCAACGGTGATCCGGCTCGACGCCTCACGGCTCCCCCTCTTGCCGGGCAGTTATGACGCCGCGGCCATGGGGCTCGTCCCCGCTGGAACGGGCAAGAACAGGGAGAGTCTCGCAGCGGTGCTCGACATCGAGGATGGTCTCGACCCGATTCTCGCCGATCTTGCGCTCGATCCCCAGACCTCCGGCGGTTTGCTCGTCGCCCTCGAACCGGACGAGGCCGTCCAGCTCGTCAGATGGCTCCCGGATGCCGCCATTACCGGAATAGTCGAAGAGGGAGAAGCAGGCCGCATCAAGCTCGTCTCTGGCATTTCAGTTTTACCTCAGCTCAGCAATTCTGGCGCGTGACCGCTATGACACCCAGCCGAAGCCTCAGGAAGAGCGTTGCGCTGTCCGGAAGGCCAACGAGGATCGGGAGACCGGAAGGCGCCAGGTTCGGCCTCACCCAAAGAAATGGCCGAAATAGCAGCTTTCTCCCCGGCAAGCAGGCGAGATCGCGAAATCACGCGGAGCAACCCGTGCGACCGGCCGGCTGGTAGACCGTCTCTGCCCCCTTGTGCCTCTGTGCTGCTCTTGTCTCCGCGCTCTCCGCGCTCTCCACGGTGAGATTCTCCAGATGGACCTTCAGGAAATGGGGACAGTGTTGAATATCAGCGGTCAACCGGTAATGAGAATTGCTCGTTCCCCCGCCCAGATCCTTCGCGGTGCGCCTTTGGCGCACCACTCAGGATGACACCAGGGGGAAAAGGACTCGCCTCCTCTCAACTAACAGCACTTGGATCATCCGGGAGAAGGGCGCGTAATATTCGGACACGTCGCCATTTCGGGGAACTGGAGAAACCGCACCTCAATGCCTGTCAGTCCACGGTCTTGGTGCCCCGAACCGGGGCATGTGGGTGCTCAGCATGACATCTCCCCCACATGTCAACCTGAGCCGCTCACTCCTCTCCATGTCATCCTGAGCTCTTTCATTTCCCATGTCATCCTGAGCCGAAGGCGAAGGATCTGGGTGGGGGAGCCCGATGCACCGGCCATGCCTCGTCGCCTCTATGGCAAGACGTGCTCGCGAACCTCGCCAAGACCCGGTTTTAGGGACAGTGTTGTACTCATCACAGTGTTCCTCTGCGAACCTCTGCGACCTCCGCGGTTAGATTCTCCCTGAGGCGGTTGCCCCCACCCAGATCCTTCGCGGTGCGCCTTTGGCGCACCACTCAGGATGACACAGGAGCGGTGGTTGCGCCTCCGACTCAGGATGACAAAGGAGCGGTGGTTGCGCCTCCGACTCAGGATGACAAGGGAGGGGTGCTTTCGCCTCCGGCTCAGGATGACAAGGGAGGGATGGCTGCCTCTCTGCGTTTCATTCCTTTCCCACCGATCTCGCAAAGAAGCGGCGCACAGCGCAAGACCCTCTCATGGCCGGGAGCGCTCAGGGCGGATGCCAACGTCCTGTGGAAACGTCCAGGCGCCCTGTCTCGACACAACCGTAAAGGGCCGCTTGACAAGCAGATTCCGGGACTGGTGGTACAGCGGAATCAGCGGAACGTCAGCGCACAGCTGCTTCAGCGCCTTTTGAATCAGCTCGCGCCGGGCCTCGATCGTTCCCGCCGATGGGAGCGACTCAATCCAGCGGTCCACATCGGCGTTGTGGTATCCAATGCCGTTCTGCAAGCCCAAATGCAACGCCGGGTCATAGGAATGAACCAGCGCCTCCAGAAAATCGGACGAGTCGGCAAAAGGAAAGTTCCACCCGAAAAAGAATGCCTGAAGATTCCCCCTGACAAGTCTCTCGTACGGCTCAGGCCACGGAAGGGACGTGATGTGTGCGTCGAGGCCAATTCTGGCAAAAATCGTCTTGATGTACTTGGCTGTGGTCGAACTTTCGGGCGAACAAAGCAGGTCGATACCTGTGCCGGGAGCAACACCGGCCCGCTGCAATAACGCCCGCGCTCGCCCAAGATCAGCACGGTGAAGGGGACAGACTGGAACAAAGCCGAAGACACCTGCAGGAATGTATGAGACGGCGGGCTCGGCATCTCCCGCTGGGAAGGCCTTCCTGACGAGCTCGGTGCGATCAATGGCCAGATCGAGAGCCCGCCGCACCGCAATATTTTCAAACGGCCACTTCTTCAGGTTGAGCCCAAGCATCATCGTCGTGAGGGACCGCATCTTGACGATTCGGTACTGCGGCCCAAGCCTGTGTGTCGCAAGAAAGGCGCGCGACACAGGAGCCATGACGTCGATCTCTCCGGTCTTCACGAGATGTGCAAGCTCTTCCGGCGTACGCACCACTTCGATGTGCACCCTCCGGAAAGCGGACTGGGGACCCCAGTACCGGTCCCACCTCTCAAGGAGCAGCGAGCCCTTTGGCGACATCGTCACAAAACGATACGGCCCGGTCCCAACCGGGTGTGACGGATCGAACCCTTCCGGAACAATGGGGATCATCGTTAGACGCACGAGTAACAGCGGTGTTGGACGCGTCGTCTCAATTTCAATCGTCCATGGTTGGCCTGGGACGGCACGGACATCCTTGACGGTAGAAAGGTACGACGCTACGACGGAACCCGGCCAATTGAGCGCGCGATGAAGCGAGCTCAACACATCGCGGACCTTGAGCGGCCGCCCGTCATGAAAAAGCACGTGCTGCCGAATGTGCAAACGCCATCGCGTCGGCGAGGGTGTTGTCCATGTCGCAGCGAGGCATGGCGTTACTTCGAGATCGGGCGAAAGTCGTACGAGAGGCTCGTAGAGCGCTGCAAGCACGGCAGTGGTCGTTGTCTCATCCTGAGCATACGGATCCAGACTAACGATCCGGTTTGCATACCCGATCGTGACGGCCTCCGGCGCCGGAATATGCCGCCTGCATCCCGTCAACCCGCCAGCAACGGCCAGGCATGCGACAAGCACGCCACTCCCTCTCACCACCTGAAGCATTTCTCGCATCGTCTAAACCGCCAACACCAGTATACGCTTGAATCTGATTTTTCATGAGGGTTCGTCACGGACTGCCTAGGTGCGGCGATGGCCGTGTTTTCATATGGAACCAACCAGCCTGGAGCTGCAAAGCGCCCCGCGTGGGCTATTGGCGACCGCGGTGCATCACGCCCTGCAAGAGAAAACCCATGAATCATCAGAGTCCATTCTCCATATGGTGTCTTGGGGTTCGTGCGCCAGTACGGTACGATCCACCCATGTCACCGATCTGCGCCCTCCGGGGGTTCTCATGACGGCCCTGAGCCTGGGCGAATCCGCGGCCGTCGTGACGTCCGTGCTGTGGGCAGTGACGGCGATCGCCTTCACCTCCGCGTCACGAAGGATCGGAGCGTGGTCGGTCAACTTCGCCCGGCTGCCCTTAGCCGTCGTGCTCCTCTCAGCCGGGCTGTGGATCACCACCGGGTCTCCATGGCCGCTCTCCGCCGGGATTCACGAGCATGTTTGGCTCGGGCTCAGCGGCATCACGGGGCTCACACTCGGTGACATGTTCCTCTTCTCCTCCTTTACAATGATCGGCCCCAGACGATCGCTTCTCGTCATGTCAACGGCTCCGATCGTCACTGTGATCAGCGCCTGGATCCTCCTCGGCGAGCACCTCAGCCTGATCGCGCTCGCCGGAATTGGCGTGATCATTGCCGGCGTTGCGCTTGCGAGTCTGGGCCGGGATGACGGGGGTGAAGTGTTTCGCAACCACTCCCCATCGACGATCCGCCGCGGCTTCGTTGCGGCCTTCCTGGGCGCTGCAGGGCAGGGCCTTGGAGCCACGTTCGCCAAAATCGGCATGCGCTCTTTGGACCCATTGCCGGCGACTCTGCTTCGCATGGTATGGGCCACGGCTGGTCTCTTTCTCGTCACGGCGCTCATCGGACGGCTCCCCGCCACGCTCGCGAGCCTACGCAACCGCGCTGCCTGGCCGGCGCTTGGAAGCGGTATCATTGTGGGACCCGTCCTCGGGGTTTGGCTTTCCCTCGTTGCCATCAAGAATGCCGAAGCCGGGGTCGCGCAGGCGCTGATCGGCACAACTCCAGTGACGATCCTCATCCCCTCGTGGCTCGCCTATCACGACCGTCCCCGGGCGGTTGCGATCGCCGGCGCATTTGTGGCAGTCCTCGGCGGCGTGCTTCTCTTCCTGAGGTGAGCGCACGCGGGAGGGGGGTACAATGCCTGCATGAGCTCGAAGCTCTCTCGTAAAGCCAGCCGGCGAAGCCCGCACCTCTGCGGAGCATGCCCTGCCGCACAGAGGGCCACAATCTTCGGGAGTTGGTGCTGAAATGAGAGGATTCTGGGTGCCTCGCACCCGTGTCACCCAGTTCAGGACCGGCATTCTGATCGTAAACCTCGGATCACCGGACACACCAGCGCCTCGGGCCGTGCGGCGGTACCTCCGCCAGTTTCTCACTGACCCGCGGGTCATCGACGCACCTCGCCTGCCTTGGTCGCTTCTCCTCAACCTCATCATCCTCCCCATTCGCTCCCGGCGCTCGGCGGCCAGGTACGCCCGCATCTGGACCTCCGAAGGTTCACCGCTCATTGCCATCACGAGCCGGCTAGCCGTGGCTCTGGAAGAGGCCATCACAGCGCGGACCGGCCAACCCGTTCCCGTCACGATCGGCATGCGCTACGGCCACCCGTCCGTTGCGGAAGGGCTCCGTACGCTCGCAGAAGCGGGGAGCCGGCGGATCCTCATCCTGCCGCTCTTTCCCCAATATTCTGCGGCCACAGTTGGATCAATCACCGATGCCGCTGCACAGGAGCTTCGGCGCTGGCGCAACGTCCCAGCGATCCGCACGATCGCCGGCTATGCCGCAGACCCGCGTTACATCGCGGCGCTCACCAGCTCCATCCGGGAGCACTGGCACACCCATGGACGCGCGGAGCGGCTCTGTCTCTCCTTTCACGGCCTCCCCCAACGGTACGCCGATGCCGGTGATCCCTACCCCACCGAATGCACCACCACCGCGTCCGCCCTTGCACAGGAGCTTGGGCTCACTCACGATGCATGGGCGATGACGTACCAGTCCCGCTTCGGCCGCGGGCGATGGCTCGAACCGTCCACCGCTCCAACCCTCGAACGCTGGGCCAGAGAAGGTCTCCGCTCCGTTGACGTCGTCTGCCCGGGTTTCGCTACCGATTGTCTGGAAACCCTCGGCGAAATCGCCGTCGAGAACCACGCCATCTTCGAAGCGGCCGGCGGCAGCAGCTTCCGCTACATCCCCGCGCTCAACGACCGGCCCGTCCACGTCCAGGCCCTCGCGAGCATCGCCATCGACACCCTCGCCGGCTGGCTCTGACCTCAGATCTGATACCACCTCCGCTCCACCAGACCGCTCCATGTTCTCAGCCCGAACGCTCGCGGATGGGCAATCCTTCCCGGTCCTGTCCATCCGAAGAGGCAAGGCTCGTCCACTCGAGCCCCTCTCCCAGATCCTTCGCCTTCGGCTCAGGATGACATGGAAGGAGAGTGGCTCAGGATGACATGGAAGGAGAGTGGCTCAGGATGACATGCGAAGGGTGTCATTCTCAGGATGACATGGGGGGAAGTGTCATTCTGAGGAGGCGAAGCCGACGAAGAATCTGGGCGGGGGGCATATTTCGTGGCAACTCCTCCGCAACCGGTGATCGAACACGCGCTTTCGGGGAGCTGTGCCACAATACGGGCTCCGGCGGCAGGCCGGAATACGGGAGTGACCATGGTTCAGCTTCACGATCTTGACCTTTACCACATTGATGCACTGCTCACCGACGAGGAGCGTATGATCCGTGACACGGTCCGCCAGTGGGCCGCCGACCGGGTCCTGCCCCACATCGAGGAGTGGGCGTGGAACGAGCACTTTCCGATCGAGCTGGTGCCGGAGATGGCTAAGCTCGGCCTCCTCGGCGCCAACTACCCGGACTACGACCTCCCTGGTCTTGGAGGCGTCGGGTACGGCCTGATCAACCAGGAGCTCGAACGCGCAGATTCCGGCCTCCGCTCGTTCGTCTCCGTTCAGTCGGCGCTCGTCATGTATCCGATCCTCCAGTGGGGCTCCAAGGAACAGAAGGACCGGTGGATCCCCCGCCTCGGTCATGGTGAGGCGATCGGCTGCTTCGGCCTCACCGAGCCCGATTTCGGCTCGAACCCTGGCGCGATGCGCACGACGGCGGTCCAGGATGGTCAGGAATGGGTGCTCAACGGTGAGAAGGCGTGGATCACCAACGGCTCAATCGCCGACATTGCCGTTGTGTGGGCCCGGACTCCCGGCGGTGTTCGCGGCTTCCTCGTCGAGCGGGGCACACCCGGTTTTACGGCCGTCGATCACCACGGCAAGTACTCGCTCAGAGCGTCGGTGACCTCACAATTGGTCTTCGAGGATTGCCGTATTCCGGCCGACGCGATCCTTCCCGGCACGACTGGGCTCAAGAATCCGTTGATGTGCCTGACCCAGGCGCGGTACGGGATCGCATGGGGCGCTCTTGGCTCTGCCATGGCGACGTTCTCCGCAGCCCGCGACTACGCCGTCAGCAGAATCCAGTTCGGCGGACGCCCGATCGCGGCCCACCAGCTTCAGCAGGAGAAGCTGGTGTGGATGTACTCGGAGATTGTCAAGGGCCAGCTTCTCGTGTTGCAGCTCGGCCGGATGAAGGACGCCGGGACGATGACACATCAGGCCGTCTCGCTGGCGAAACGAAACAACGTCTGGGTTGCCCGCGAGTGCGCCAAACTCGCCCGCGAGATCCACGGCGCGGCTGGGATCGTCAACGAGTATCCGATCATGCGCCACCTGATGAACATCGAAACGGTCTACACCTATGAGGGCACCCACGACATCCACACGTTGATCCTCGGTCAGTACTTGACGGGCATCCCCGCGTTCGACCCGCCGCACCCGGCCGAATGAGGGCGGGGCTCACCTGCGCTTTTTCGCCTCGGCGATCTCCCGGAGCCTCTGGCGGATCCGCGCCTCCCACCCCTCCTCCGCCGGCCTGTAGAACGTCGTACCTGCGAGCTCTGCGGGGAGGCACTCCATGTCGGCCACATGGCCAGGCTCGTTGTGCGCATACCGGTATCCTTTCCCGTACCCGAGCTTCTTCATCATCGCCGTTGGCGCGTTCCTCAAGTGCATGGGAACCGGCAGGTTCGGCCGGCGGGCGATCTCCTTCTTGACGGCGGCATACGCCGTGTAGAGTGCGTTCGATTTCGGCGTCAGGCAGAGGTAGACGGCGCACTGCGCCAGAGCGAGCTCGCACTCGGGCATTCCGATATGATCGACGGCGTGAGCCGCTGCCGAAGCCTGTTCGAGCGCCCGCGGATCGGCCATGCCAACGTCCTCGGACGCGATGCGCAGGAGTCTGCGCGCGACGAACCGGGGATCGGCCCCACCTTCGAGCATCCTGCCGAGCCAGTACAGTGCCGCATCGACATCGGAGTTGCGGATCGACTTGTGAAGCGCCGAAATCAGGTTGTAGTGCTCTTCACGCCCCTTGTCGTACACCGCGAGCATCCGCTGAGCCACCCGCTCGACCAGCTCCCGTCTGACCTCGTGCTGCCCCTCCGAGACGGCGGCCGACACCGCCATCTCGAGGTGATTGAGCGCCTGCCTGGCGTCTCCGGCTCCGAGCCGGGCAATGATCTCGAGCACCTCCTGATCGACAGATACCGGCTCATGCCCCAGCCCGCGATCGGGATCGTGCAGCGCCCTTTCGAGAAGCTGGACGAGATCATCATCGCTCAACGGTTCCAATACATAGACCTTCAGCCGTGAGAGCAGTGCACGGTTGAGCTCAAAGGAGGGATTCTCGGTGGTCGCGCCGACGAGGACGATGTCTCCCGATTCGACGTATGGCAGAAACGCATCCTGCTGCGAACGGTTGAACCGGTGAATCTCATCGACAAACAGAACGGTCTTCGTCCCGAACATCTCGCGCCGTTTCTTTGCCTCCGCCATGACCGCCCGGGCTTCCTTGACGCCGGACAGCACGGCCGAGAATGTCACGACCTCGGCGCCAGCCTGTGCGGCGAGGAGACGCGCAATCGTCGTCTTCCCGCATCCAGGAGGCCCCCACAGCACCATCGACGGAAAATCGCCACGCTGGATGAGCTGTTTCAAAATGCCGTCTGTGCCAACGAGCACATCCTGGCCAACGACTTCATCGAGGCTCTGTGGCCGCATCCGGTCGGCAAGCGGGGTGTTCCCGTGATCTCGGGTGGCCTCAGTCATCGATCATCACGGCGTGATCGCCGCAAGCTGCTCGAGCAGCAGCATTCTCCGGAGCGCGAGCTCGACCGAATCACCCACGGTGACGGCTCCATGCTGGTCGAGGACGCAGGCCGTGGTTCCCTCAAGGGCTTCCGCCACCGCTTGAGCCAGCGCGGCCGAACCCGGAGGATAGAACCCCGTCCAGCCCACGGTCCCGAATTCGAGCCGCCCCAGCTCGGTCAACCGGACGTCCGGCGGCCGTCCGAGGGCGGCCAGGCGCAAAACCGCTGTTGGATGTGCGTGAACAATCGCGCGCACACCGGGGAACCGCCGGTAGATGGCGCGGTGCATCTCGGTTTCCGAGGACGCGAGCGCTGGGATACCGGTCCCATCGATCTCAACTGGAATGGGGTCCTGCGCACGCAGGCTCCCCTTGTCCGCGCCTGCCGGTGTGATCAGGAAGGTATCGCCGGCCCGTGCGGAGAGGTTCCCTTCTCCGGGGCGGATCAATCCCTGCAATGCCAGAACAGCACCGGCTCTCACGAGATCGAGGCGGATCTGGCGCTCAGTGGGAGCCATCATCGGACCCTTTCCCACCCTGTCGCGCGAGCTGCCTGCACGCCTCGGAGCAGTACACAGCGCCGTGTGACCCGTGAATGGCATGGCTTGCCGGAAACAGCGTTCCACACCGGGAGCAGGCAATCAGTTGCTCGCCCTGACCCTGCTGATCCCGTCCGGCGGAAGATCCGTGACGGAAAAAGTCTCCAAAAGGGTTGGAGGACGCAGCCTTCTTCTGGATTCTCGACCCGATGATGATCAGCACCCGCCAAATCACATAAAGAACGGTGATGAAGATCAGTAACCGTCGCATGGCTCGTGCGCGCTATTTCCCCGAGACGTCCTTCTCAAGTTTGCTCAAGTCGGGGATGCTCGTATCAGTTTTCTTCAGCGCTTTGAGCTGTGCGAGAGTCGCCACGGCTTCCTGATGGCGGTGCAGATCGAAGTTGAGCACGACGACCTTGTTGTAGAGCGCTTGCCAGTGGGAGGGATCCACCTTGAGGGCGTGATCGAGCAGCGTCAGCGCCTTTTCCGGTTCGTGCTGGTTCCGGTAGGCGACCGCCAAATCCGTCAGGAGGTTAGCATCATCCGGTTTGATCGTTCGTGCACGCTCGTACCACGCTGCAGCGTCCGCCCATTCCGAATGATCGTAGTAGAGGTTGCCGAGCTGCCGCAGCGCATCGAAATTCTTCGGATCCTTGGTCAGCAACCCCTCGAGGTCGTGCACCTCCTGCGCAAATGCAGAGTCTTTCGCCTGCGCCTGGGTCCCGGTACTGACGGGAGGATGCCCCGGCGGCATCCCACCGGTCTGACCCTGCGCCTCGTCCATTCCGTTGATCAGCGCCCGCGCCGGAGGAACGGGCTGCAGCTCCGCCAGCGCATAGCCCACAGCCAAGCCAATCATCAAACCAACGATCAGGGTTACCCACTTGTTGAAAAGCATTGCTGCCGATTCTCCTTGTCCTATGGCGATGACCGGTGGCTGGCGGGCTCTTTCGAACCCAGACGCTGCCGGACATCACTGCTCAGCATACCCCGGCTGCTCGTCCTTGGTCACCTTATCGGCGACCCACGTGCCGCTGCCAGGCATACCGGCTGTGAGATGCGTCCCCTCCCAGCTCCCTTCCATGTGGCCCGAGCCTCCGGAAGCCCTGACGACGGCGTGGTACACGGCCGCAAATCCAAGCTGAGCATCGATCCTTTCCAGGCGGATCTTCCCGGCGACGAACGTCCCGCGGAGCGATCCCGTCCAGCCGCCGTCAAGCTTGTAGGTGCCGTTGACCAGAGTCCCATCGAGATCGAGCGTCATGACGCCCTCCTGCCCGCCTGGATCGATGATGATCTTCCACTTCCCGGAGATGGGATCGCGCCCCTTCTTTCCTTCTTTCTCCAACCGCCCGAGCTCGTCTTCCATCTTCTTGAGGCTCTCTTGGGCCGCCATCAGGGCCGATCTCAGTTGCTGGCAGCTCAGCACAGCCATCACAAGCGTTCCCTCAGCGATTCTCAGATCCTGGTCGCGCTGGCTCAAGCTCCTGGCGGTTTCCCCATCCTCCTCGGCCCGGACGAGATCTGCGTTGAGCCGGTCCACGCGCGACCACGCTTCCCTCAGATCGGCCTGCCGCCGCTCGAGCTTTGCCAAACCCGCCGCGACGACCTTCTTTTGAACCGAGATCATCGTCCGGAGGGCCTCACGTGTCGTCCGCTCGCTCGCAGCCACACCGGAGGCCACGACGGCCACGAGGCAGGTGATCACAACTCGTTTCAACGCCATGCTTCTCCCGAGGGTTAGTTTTCCTCACTCATCTCTTGGATACGTTTTTGCAAAACCTCTTCAATTTCACTATCGACATCCTCGACCGGCCGGTCTTCGACCTCAGCAACCTCGTACGCCAGGAGCTGCCGCGCATGATCGAACATCTTTCGTTCGCGAAACGACAATGTCTTCCGTGACGCCACGTCCGCGAGACAGAGGAGCACGTCCACGATTTCGGCGAGGTCGCCCGTCTTGATCCGGTCAAGATTTGCCTTATAGCGATCCTTCCAGTCGTTCTCTCCGCCCGCCTCTTCCCCGCGAAGCCGGCGCAACGCATGACTGACTTTCTTCGAATCCGACAACGGCCTCAGCCCAACGCGCTCGGAATTATTCACCGGAACCATGACCCTCGAGTTCGTGCTCAGCAACCTCAGGTGATAGCAACGGATCTCCTGTCCGGCGAGACGCTCATCCGCGATCTGTTCAACAACAGAAACACCCTGTGATGGGTAGACGACCTTATCCCCAACTTGAAAGTCCACGAAACCTCCCGCACTTCAATTCTCATTGTAACCCGGCCACAACACACGCGCACGGTCAAAGAGAGGTTGTTGCGCTGTGCGCCGCTTCTTTGTGGGACATGTGGGAAGAGGAAGGAAACGCAGAGGCGCAGCCTTCCCTCCACATGTCATTCTGAGCACCCACATGCCCCCGGGTGGGGGCACCGAGGCGGTGGACTAACAGGCATTCGGATACCGTTTCTCTGGTTTCTCGCAGCGTGGTGTTGTCAGTAGGTTACGCTACTTGCTTCCACGTGATCCAATTCCTGTTAGTTGAGAGGAGGCGCAGCCGTTCCACGGACGGCCCCCACCCACCCAGATCCTTCGCCTTCGGCTCAGGATGACATGGGGGGGCATGGCTCAGGATGACATGGGGGGGCATGGCTCAGGATGACACGGGAAGGCGTCATCCTGAGTGGTGCGCCAAAGGCGCGCCGCGAAGGATCTGGGTGGGGGAACGACTGCGAGAAAAACGCAACCGCGGAGGTCGGAGAGATTCGCAGAGGAAGGCACAGATGAGCTCAACACTGTCCCCATCTCGTGATGATCCGTCTGGAGAATCTCACCGGGGAGATCGCGGCAGCGCAGAGAGAAGAGGAGGACAGAGGCACAAGGGGGTAGAGACGGTTTG
>WGCW01000115.1 GCA_015493585.1 Acidobacteriota bacterium | reverse complement strand
CTTCCCGTGTCATCCTGAGCCGAAGGCGAAGGATCTCGCCTCCTCTCAACAAACAGCAATTGGATCACGTGGAAGTAAGTAGCGTAACCTACTGACAAATCCAAACTTCGAGAAACCGGAGAAACCGTACCCCAATCCCTGTTAGTCCACCGTCTCGGTGCCCCCACCGGGGCATGCGGGTACTCAGAATGACAGGGGAAGGCAGCGCTTCGCCTGCTCAGATTGACATTGGGGGAAAAGGTTCGCCTCCGGCTCAGGATGACAAGGGAAGTGGAGCAGCTCAGAATGACAAGGGAAGGCGTCATTCTGAGGAGGCGAGCCCCGCGCGCCGTTCCTTCACCGTTGGTGGAAATCGAGAGCTGGAGGCAGGGGAAAGATAAGGCACAACGGCCGGCGACGAGTTTCCATTCATACACCACACCGGTGGGCTCTACTCAACCCGCGTGGTTGCAGGCTTGTGAAAAAACGTGCACAATGACCCATCCACCGCCGCTCAGCGACGGGGAATGTGAAGGAGGTCCTATGAAAGTACACGAGTATCAGGCGAAGGAAATCCTCGCACGCTATGGGGTGGCTGTCCCGCGAGGCATCCTGGTCACCAAGGCCGAGGATGCACGCAAGGCGGCGGAGGAGCTCGGCGGACGCGTGGTTGTCAAGGCACAGGTCCACGCCGGCGGACGCGGCAAGGCCGGCGGCGTCAAGCTGGCCGCGAACCCGGACGAAGCCGTTGAAGTGGCGAAGCAGATCCTCGGGATGAAGCTCGTCACAAAACAGACCGGTGCGAAGGGCAAGATCGTGCACAAGGTCTACGTTGAGGAGGCGCTCCCGATCGCACGCGAGCTCTACCTCGGCATCGTCCTCGATCGCTCCGAGGGTTTTCCGGTGATGATGGTTTCCAAGTTCGGCGGCATGGAGATCGAGGAAGTCGCCTCCGAGCATCCCGAGGCGATCCTCAAAGTCCCGTTTGACCCTGATTCCGGGCTGCAGCCGTTCATGGCACGCAAGCTCGCGTTCGGCCTCGAGCTCGAAGGCGCAGCGTTCAAGGCCGGCGTCAAGTTCATGACCGCGCTGGCTCGGGCGTACGCCGAGACAGACGCATCGCTCGCCGAGATCAACCCGCTGATTACCACGACCGACGGCCGGGTGATCGCCCTCGATGCCAAGATGAACTTTGACGACAACGCTCTCTTCCGCCATCCCGACATCGTCGAGCTGCGTGACATTCAGGAAGAGGAGCCACATGAGGTCGAGGCGTCGAAGTACGATCTCAACTACATCAAGCTCGACGGGAACATCGGCTGCATGGTCAACGGTGCGGGCCTCGCGATGTCTACGATGGACATCATCAAGTTCTCGGGTGGCGAGCCAGCGAACTTCCTCGACGTCGGTGGCGCCGCCTCCCAGGAGCGCGTGGCAGCGGCGTTCCGGCTCCTCCTGTCGGACGAGTCGGTCAAGGGCGTTCTGATCAACATCTTCGGTGGCATCGTCCGCTGCGACATGATCGCCAAGGGCGTCATCGAGGCCACCAAGGCGGTTGGCATCAACGTTCCACTCGTCGTCCGCCTCGAAGGCACCAACGTCGAAGAGGGACGCCGGCTGCTCGCCGAGTCCGGCCTTGACCTGATCGTCGGCGAAGGCATGGCCGATTCCGCCGAGAAGATCGTCGCCGCTGTGGCGGGGAAGTGAGGGGGCTGTCATGAGTATTTGGGTTGATGAGGAAACAAAAGTTGTCGTTCAGGGTCTGACCGGGAAGGAAGGCCGTTTCCACGCTGAGAAGTGCCGGGAGTACGGCACCAAGATCGTCGCGGGTGTCACGCCGGGCAAGGCAGGCCAGGAAGTCGATGGCGTTCCCGTGTTCAACACTGTCGAGGATGCCGTCAACGCCACCGGCGCCAATGCATCGCTGATCTTTGTGCCGCCGCCATTTGCCGCTGACGCGATCCTCGAGGCGGCCGATGCCGGCGTCGACCTCGTCGTCTGCATCACCGAAGGGATCCCCGTTCGTGACATGATCCGCGTTCGCCGGGTGCTTCAAGGGCTCCCCACGCGGCTGATCGGACCGAACTGCCCCGGGATCATCTCACCCGGAAAGATCAAGATGGGCATCATGCCGGCTCACATCCACAAGCAGGGATCGATCGGCGTCATCTCCCGCTCGGGAACGCTGACGTACGAGGCCGTTCACCAGCTGACCCAGCTCGGACTCGGCCAGAGCACCTGTGTCGGGATCGGCGGCGACCCGCTTCCGGGCACCAACTTCATCGACTGCCTCGAAGCGTTCGAGGAGGATCCCGATACCGAGGGCGTCGTTATGATCGGTGAAATCGGCGGTAACGCCGAGGAGCAGGCTGCCGAATTCGTCCAGCAGTTCATGACGAAGCCGGTCGTTGCGTTCATCGCCGGCCAGACCGCACCTCCGGGACGCCGCATGGGCCACGCGGGCGCGATCATCTCAGGTGGTAAGGGCACGGCCGCTGAAAAAATGAAGGCGCTCGAAGCCGCTGGTATCGCCGTCGTCCCGACCCCGGCCGAAATTGGCAAGACGATGCACGAGCACCTGCACGCCCACAAGCACCTCGGCTGACACATCCTGGCTAGCTCACATCGGCCCGGCAACTGCCGGGCCGATTTTTGTGCCGGCAGAGGCAGGGCTCAGAACAAGCCGACGCCCCACAGGTCGTGCAGGTGGAGCACGCCCTGCACACGGCCCGCGCGATCAACGACCATCAGTGAGGTGATCCGCCGTTCTTCCAGCGTGTGCAAGGCAGCGGTCGCGAGCGCACCGGGCTCGATCGTCACGCCGCCCGGGTGCATGACCTCACCCGCCGTCTTGCGAAGGGGATTGGCCTCGCGCTCCATCAGCCGGCGGAGATCGCCATCGGTGATGACGCCGAGGAGGTGGCCCGCCTCGTCCAGAACGGTGGCGACCCCGAGCCCTTTCCGGCTCATCTCATAGATCACGTCCTTCATCGGGGTCGAAACACCAACCCGTGGTATCTGCTCACCGGCATGCATCAGGTCTTCGACCCGCAAGAACCGCTTCCCAAGCTTGCCGCCAGGATGGAGGCGGGCGAAGTCTTCCTCGCCGAAGCCCTTGCGCACCGAAACGGAGACCGCCAGCGCATCGCCGAGCGCGAGCGTCGCCGTCGTCGATGCCGTTGGTGCCAGGTTCAGCGGGCACGCCTCACGCCGGACTCCCAGATCGAGGTGTAAATCGGCGACCCGCGCCAGATTCGACGCCGGGTTCGAGGTGATGGCGATCATCGTGATTCCGAGCCGCTTGAGCACCTCGGTCAAGCGGAGCATCTCTTCCGTCTCACCTGAATGCGAGACACAGATCACGAGATCGTCAGCCGTCACCATGCCAAGATCGCCGTGGATCGCCTCCGCCGGATGCAGAAAGAGCGCCGGCGTTCCGGTCGACGCCATCGTTGCCGCCAGTTTGCGGCAGATGATCCCCGATTTCCCCATCCCCGACCAGACGACCCGTCCCTCGCAGGCGAGGATCATGTCGACGGCTCTCTCAAACTCCGGGCCGATTCTCGAAATCAGCCCCCGGATGGCATCCGCTTCGACCTCCAGGACACGGCGTGCGATATCGAGCGTCATCGATCCGTTCCTTTGATCACCTGGGACACGCGCTCCAACTGGGGGATCAGTGCGTCCAGCTCTTCGACGCTGAGCTGGGTCGTTGCATCCGAAAGCGCTGCGGGCGGATCGGGATGTGTCTCGATGAAGAACCCGTCAACCCCCGCTGCCGCCGCGGCACGGGCGAGGTAGGGATGAAACTCGCGCGCACCCGCCGTCGCATGGCCGAGACCACCGGGCAGTTGAAGGGAATGCGTCACGTCGAACACGACCGGTGCAAACGCACGCATCACCGGGAAGCTCCGCATATCGACGACGAGGTTGTGATACCCAAATGACGAACCACGCTCCGTGAGAAATACCCGGCCATTGCCGGTCGAGGTCACCTTGGCAACGGCGTGACGCATATCCTCCGGCGCCATGAACTGCCCCTTCTTGATGTTGACGGCAGCGCCGGTCCGGCCTGCGGCGAGCAGCATGTCCGTCTGCCGGCAGAGGAACGCGGGCACCTGGAGCACGTCGGCGACCGGCGCGACGCGCTCAGCCTGCCACGGCTCGTGGAAATCGGTCAGCACCGGCAAACCGGTCTCTTCCTTGACCCGCGCCAGGATCTTCAAACCCGCCTCCAGCCCGGGCCCGCGGTAACTTTCGAGCGAGGACCGGTTGGCCTTGTCAAAAGAAGCCTTGAAGATCAATGGGATGCCGTGAGCCCGGGCCAGCTCCTTAAGACGGCGGGCGACCGAAAGGGCCATGGCTTCCGATTCGATGACGCACGGACCGGCGATGTACACCGGTCTGGCGCCACCACCGATGACGATGCCAGGAGCGATGTCGAATCCAGCTTTCGTTTCCACGGCGGGAGTGTACACCAGCCCGGGCGTCTGACGACACGACGGACACCGTGGCTACGAAGCTGCCTCCTCCGCGGTCTCCTCTGCCGGAGACTCGAGGCGAGTCGTCCGGTACTCCTTGGCGGCGCGGATGAACGAGCGGAACAACGGGTGTGGATCGTACGGCTTCGATTTGAACTCGGGATGAAACTGGCACGCGAGGAACCACGGATGGTCGGGAAGCTCGACGACCTCGACAAAGGTCCGGTCTGGCGACTTTCCGCTGACCATGAGCCCCTTTTCTTCGAAGAGCGGCACGTACTCAGGGTTGACCTCGTACCGGTGCCGGTGACGCTCCCAGACCTCGTCACTCCCGTACGCCTCCCACGCGAGGGAACCGGGCTTGAGACGGCACGGGTACTTGCCGAGCCGCATCGTGC
The DNA here is from genome assembly GCA_015493585.1 of Acidobacteriota bacterium. GTDB lineage: Bacteria > Acidobacteriota > Thermoanaerobaculia > Thermoanaerobaculales > Sulfomarinibacteraceae > JAADFN01. The sequence goes on along the minus strand of WGCW01000115.1, from coordinate 9,912 downwards.
CGCCGAGCTGGTCGACGCCAACGAGCTCGCGCATCTTGTAAATCACTTTGTACGGTGGGGTGCCGTTGAACTCGGTCGAGTTCGCATCGGCCAGGCCACAAACGTTCCGGGCAAATTCGATGATCGTCGTCTGCAGCCCGAGACAGATCCCAAAGAACGGGATCTTCTTCCCCCGGGCGAACTCGATCCCACGAATCATCCCCTCGATCCCACGCTTCCCAAACCCGCCGGGCACGAGGATGCCGTCGACCTCAAAAAGCTGTTCGGGATAGCCCGACCCCCCGAGCGATTCCGAATCGATGAACACGAGGTTGACCTGGACCTCGTTGGCCAGCCCGCCGTGCCCGAGCGCCTCGTTGAGCGACTTGTACGAGTCTGACAGCTCGACATACTTGCCGACAATGCCGATAGAAACCTCACCTTTCGGATGGTGAAACGCATCGACCACCTTCCTCCAGCGGGTCAGGTCGCGGCTCCCCTTCGGGAGGCCAAGGATCTCGAGCACATAGTCGTCGAAACCCTCCGCCGCCAGCTTGAGCGGCACCTCGTAGATCGTGTCCGCATCCGCGGCGGGGATCACGGCGCGCTGTTCGACGTTACAGAACAGGGCGATCTTCTCCCGCAGCTCGTTGGGCAACGCGCGGTCCGTCCGGCAAACGAGGATCTCCGGCTGAATTCCGATCTGCTGGAGCTGCTTGACCGAGTGCTGCGTTGGCTTCGTCTTGAGCTCCTGGGAGCCCTTGATGTACGGAACCAGCGTGACGTGGATGTTGAGCACGTTCCCCCGGCCCGCCTCGATGCGGAACTGGCGGATCGCTTCGAGAAAGGGCAACGACTCGATGTCGCCGACGGTACCGCCGATCTCGGTAATCACAAAGTCGACCTCACCGCCCAGCGCCCGGATGTTCTCCTTGATCTCATCGGTCACGTGAGGGATCACCTGGACGGTCTTGCCCAGGTAGTCGCCACGCCGTTCCTTGGCGATCACCGCTTCGTAAATCTTCCCCGTCGTGAAGTTGTTCTTCTTCGACATCCGTACCGAGGTGAACCGCTCGTAGTGGCCGAGGTCCAAGTCGGTCTCCGCGCCATCGTCCGTCACGTAGACTTCCCCGTGTTGAAACGGCGACATGGTCCCCGGATCGACGTTGACGTACGGATCAACCTTCAACATGGTGATCGAGTAGCCGTGCGCCTCCAAGAGCGCTCCCAAAGAAGCCGCCGTGATCCCCTTGCCAAGCCCGGAAACGACGCCACCCGTGACGAATATGTACTTCGTTGCCATCTCAGCTCCCTATCTTTCCGCCCAATCGATCCCGTTCTTCGAACCGTCGCCGCACCCGCTCCAAATCCTCCGGAGTGTCGACGCCCCACGACTCCTGCGGCGCATCGAGCACGAGCACCGGCATCCTGTTTTCCAGCGCGCGAAGCTGTTCGAGCCCTTCCGCCCGCTCCAGAGGCGAAGGTCCAAGCGACACGAACCGCTCGAGCCCCTCACGCCGGTACCCATAGATCCCAACGTGGAGCCGCCACAGCAGCGCCGCCTCTTTGCGCGAACGTGGATACGGGATGACCGAACGTGAGAAATAGAGCGCCCGGCTCTCGACATCCCGGATGACCTTCACAGCATTTGGATCATCAACACGCTCAGCGGGAAGCGGCCGGCACAGCGTTCCGATCGGCACCGATGGCTCACGCCGCATCCCCTCGACAAGGACATCGATGTTCTCCCCGGGGAGCATCGGCTCGTCCCCCTGGACGTTGACGGCAATCTCCCAGCCGCGGCGGTTGAGAATCGCGGCGGCCACGCGGTCCGTTCCGGAGGGCTGCGCCCCGGTCATCACCGCCTCAGCACCGGCTTCGGCAGCCGCCCTGGCGATCCTCTCGTCATCCGTGGCCACCACAACCTCGCCGATCGTGCGGGCGCTGAAGGCACGCCGGATCACGTGCACGATCATCGGCTCTCCGGCGATCGTCGCGAGTGCCTTGCCGGGAAAACGCGTTGAGCCCCAGCGCGCGGGAATGACCGCAATGGCGGAAGACATCGTCTGTCCCATTCTGTGGATCGATGCTACCCAGGGTACACAGGGAAGTCAATATCTCCAGCTCGATTTAAAACAAGCGTTTGTCTATATCGTGGATCATATTCATATAGCTGATGTTATGACAGCGACCGGCGATGCAGGCTTGCGTAACGGGGCCGAGGATGATACAAGCGTCTGTATGAATCGTACAGCAACCGCCCGTGATCGCCTAATCGATGCCGCCACCCGCCTCTTTGCCCAACATGGGTACCGGGGCGCCTCCGTCCGCGCCATCTGTGACCTTGCACGTGCCAATCCCGGTGCCGTGTCCTACTACTTCGGAGGGAAGAGGCAACTCTACCGGATCGTGGTCCGAAAGGCCGCAGCGAGCCTGACCGCGGCAGTCTCCGGCGCAGCTCACGGCAACCAGGGTCTCGTCGACACGATCCGGGACGCCCTGATCGGTTCCATGGAAAGGCTCGCTCCAGATGATGCCGCGTTCCGGCTCCTGTTGCGCGATCTCTCCGAGGGGGGCGATGGCACCGCCGAGGCTGTCGCCCCCCTTCTCCGCCAGGCCTATGAGGCGCTCCTTGAAAACACCGATCCCGCTGGGGGACCGGAGGTCAAACGCCAGCTTCAGGCTTCCATCATCAGGTCTCTCGCGCCCGCCTTCCTGATCCTTGGCGCCTGGCCCGTCCTCGCACGCGGCTTCGGGCTCGAGCCCGGTGACCGGCGCAACCTCCTCGAAGTCTGCCTCCGCTCCGGTCAACCACCCTTACGCCGGCCGTAAAACCACCAGAGAAAGCCCGCCAGGAGCAGACCTCCGGCGGTCATAAGGCCACCGGACACGCGCGCCCCCGACCCAACGAGATGCATCGACACTGCATGAGAACCGGTGCCGAGCGGGACGGATACCAGCCCGAGGCGGTTGGTGAACCGGGCCGGCTTCCCATCGACCCGGAGATCCCAGGTCGGCCACCACTGCACGGGCAAGAGCACCGGCCCCGCATCTGCAACAGAGACCCGGTACATTCTCGATGTGCACGAGCTCGAACGCGTGATCACCTTGACACCGCGCTGATTGTGCAGGGCAGCGAGGCTCTTGAGCGGCTGAAAGCCTCTCGCGTACTCACCGGGCGTCGACGGAAGGATGGGGGCGATGCCATACCGGATGGAGCAGACCTTGGCGAGCTGCCCGGCCGGAAGATCCGGCCGCAGGGCGGGCTGGCCTCCGTCGACTTCGACGGGCAGAAACGCAAGTGGGACGAGGAACACAGCCGTCAGCACGAACCGCCAGCTCCTCGGCAGCCTCGCGAAAAGATAGATGGCTCCGATCGAAGCGGGCCCAAGGAACCTCCATGGAAACTGAGCCAGCCTCATCCCCGGAAGCTCCCACAACACAACCGAGACGGGGCTTGCAAGTACCAGACACATCACGACAAATGTCAGCATGGCTCCACTCCGGAGATCGAAGCGGCCACGAAGCACGAAACCGCTGGCGATGGCGATGATCCCAAGTGCGAGCCAGATGGCCAGCAGGACCGGACCGAGCTGCCCGTTGCCATGGATGTTCGTCACGAAGTGCCCCTGCCATCCGTAATGTCCAGAAAAGACCGCCGCCCGATCGAGGTTCTTGATCAGGAGCAGCGGCGGCATCCAGAAGATCGCCGTCCCAGCCATCCACGCAACACCCCAACCAAGTTGCCGTCCGAACCCAGCGCCCCGCCGGACGGTCAGCGCGAGCGCCCACGTTACCGCTGCCGGAACGCCAACAATGAGCAGCATGACCGGTTGCGCCCCTGCGGCGATCATCATCCCCGCCAACGCCACCAGTCCGTCCTTGGGCCGGCTCACTCCGGAAGGCAGCACGAACACGAGCACACCCGCCACCGCCGCGAGCGCCCACGTTTCCGTGACGGTCGCACGCGAAAAGACGTTGACGAGGAGGTACGGGGCAAAGGCGAACAGCCACCAGGGAAGATCTTTGCGCCCGGACCCAATCGCCATGAAGCATGCCCCAGCGGCCAGAGCCGCGATGAGAGAGAGGGCAACGGACCGCGTCCCCTCCTGCGTTACGAGCGTCAACGCCGCATCGGCGGACAGGACGAGCGGTGAATACACCGCGGGAAGGAAAGAGCCGGTCCCTCCGTTCCAGTCCGGATGAAAACGGGGCCAGATGACCCCGTGCTGCCAGCATGTGGCCTGCTCGACCGCCATGACCGCATGTGCATATGCATCATCCCCGGCCGGCGGAGCGATCCACAGTGCGGCGGCGAGCAGGACGAGCCACCCCATGACGATGGCACTTTTCACGTTTCGCCTGGGCACGGCTCCATCCCCTTTTGGGCTGGCAAACTCGCTCATGACACTGAAATACCCACCGTGAATGCCAGAATCAGTTGGCCAGCGTAGTACAGCGGAAGACCCAACGCGCGATTTTGAAACCGGTGCTTGATGAAATGATCCCTCGCCACGAAGAGGTCTGAGCAATAGAAGAGCATCGCGCCGGCCAGCCGCATCCACCCGGCCTGGTGTCCGGCTCCGGCCGTTGCGGCCGCGCCCCAGACCATGATCGAGATCACGGTGACATACCCCAACACGGCCCAGCGGAGCTTCCCAAGGTGGGGCCAGAGCCTGTTGGCGATCACGCCGCTGACCACCACCACCGGCGCAAGGAGCCCGAACGGCCATGAGCGAACGGGCAGCAGCGTGTGAAACGCCACGATGTACGCGGCATGGCCGAGCAGAAACACGACGAGGCCCGCGAGGAAGCCACGTGGAATGAGCAGAAGAACGTCGCCCACGGCGCCCAGCACAAGTCCAAGCACAAGCCACGCGTCATACGGATGACCGTTGGTGTATCGCAGCACGCCGGCCGCAACGAACACGGCCGATGCAGCGGCCTTTGCCGGCGCCCGGAGCGCCATCCGCTCCAACCGCTCCCCCGCCAAAAGGATGGCAACAAAGAGCACCGTCAGGGCAACGGCCGCTGCTGTCATCGCCATCCACCCCCGGCGGCCCCGTCAGGCATTGGCATCATTGGCCCTCTCATCATCCTCAAACGCCTCCGAGATTTCGAAGACGATGCCACGTTCTGCGAGGTGCCGCATGACGAGCTCGTACCCTCCGGGAGTGGCGCCCAGGTGCTCCGGTGCCCACACGCCCGCCTCATGCACGAGTCCGGCCGCCACAGCCCGCGCTCCGGCCGTGCAGGTGTAGCCCGTTGTCCGTGCCATTGAGGTCGTCCCCGTATCCCTGTCATAGCGATCGAGCAGATCGTAGCTGATCCGCACCGGCTTCCCATCCCGGCGTCCCGTGATCTCGATCCGCATCACCGTCAGGTCCTCTTCCCCGGGCTGCAGACGCCATGCATCGAAGAGCAGCTTCGCGGTCAGGCTCAATGGCGTCACCGGGGCCCCATCGGCCTCAACCGGCTCCCGCCCGAAAAATCCTGTCTCCCGCAACATCCGCATCCGGTCCGCGTGTCCCGGGTACCGGAGGGTCTTCTCCGCCATAAACGGGATATGAGGCATCGTTGTCAGCAAGCTCCTCAGGCCGTCGGTATTGAACGCTTCAAGCGTCCCAAGACCGGGGAGATCGACCAGCTCCAGATCTGAGAGCGCCGGCCGCACGACGGTCTTTCCGTGCTCGACGAGCCGTGCCGGCCGCGTGTACTCCTCGATGACGTCGACCGGTGAGAACACGGCCCGGTATTCGTACGGCCAGTGGCGTTCGACGGGCAGCCCGCCGACCATGCAGCTGAAGCGTTCGACGGTATCGAGATGCGCGTTGTGATAGCCCAGGACGATGTTGCCGCATCCCGGCGCCACGCCGCAATCAACCAGGACGGTTACGCCCCGCTCCTTGGCTGCCGCATCGAGCTGGAACGGATCTTCCGGAAAGAACGAGATGTCCACCATGTCCTTTCCAGCCTCGATGACAGCTTTGACGGTTGCAAAGCCCATGAATCCTGGAACCGCGCCGATGACGAGATCGGCGTCACGAACCACCCGGTGAACCTCGCCAGCCTGTGTCAGGTCGGCATGGATCGTCGTGACGCCGGTGCGTTCCGCCAGACGGGCCAGCGCATCCGCTGAGGTATCTGCGACCGAGACATCCCATCCCCCGGACCGCACCAGATCCCGCACGATCGCACCGCCGACCCGTCCTCCGCCGAGAACTGTGACCCGTGTTGCCATGTGCACCCTCCTTCATCCACGGAGATGCTGTGTGCACTCTATCATTCCGGCCGTATTCTTGGCTTTGGCTCCCGCCATGACGTTGGCGTGCCGGCCATGAGGTCAGGTGGTTTCGCTCCCCTGTCTGCTCCGTTTCGGTAAACCGTTGACATATTCCCCGAGCCAGCGTCCCGCTTCGTTCAGGCGAACGCGGAGCCGGGGCAACAGACGTGCACATGCTGGGCGGTCCTTCGACTCGGCACTCCGTTGGAGAGCGGCAGCCGTCGAGGCCATCTCTCCAGCACCTACATTTCCAGCGGCCCCCTTGAGCGCGTGTGCCTCGGATCGAACAGCATCGAGGTCACCGTTTTTCAGGGCCTTCTCGAGCCGCGCAAGCCGGCCCTCGCTCTCTTCGAGAAACATCGAGACAATCTTTTTCAGAAAGCCCACATCATTCCCCGCCATCAGCTCGAGCCGGGAGGCATCAACCGGTTCGGCTCCCCCTTCAACCGTCACAGACGGCTCTGGGGCGGGGATCTCCTCGCCGGTTAAGCGGGCGAGCGCCCCGGCGAGCTCCCGGATATCGATCGGTTTTGGGATGTATTCGTCCATCCCCATTCGCCGCAGCGTGTCGGGGCTCCCGGCCAGCGCATCGGCCGTCGTCGCGATGATCGGCGTCCGGCGCCGCAGGACCTTCTCCCGTTCGCGAATCCGGCGTGTCGCTTCAAATCCGTCCATTACCGGCATCTGATAGTCCATCAAGACGGCGTCATACTCTCGCCTGGCCAGAGCCCGCACGGCGGCTTCCCCATTTGCCGCCAGATCGCACCCGTGCCCAAGCCGTTGCAACATTTCCGCGATCGCCTTCCGGTTCGTCTCGTCATCTTCCACGAGAAGGATCCGCAGCCGGGAGCGCCGTGACTCACGCAAGGTGTGATGGGTGATGAGGCCCGCCCGTCCTCCAGGAGGTTGTCCGAGAACACCCCGAATCGCCTCGAGAAGGTCTAATCGCGTCACCGGTTTCGTCAGATACGCATCAAAGCCGGCCTCCCGCATCCGCTCCCCGTCCCCCGGTGCCGGAGACGAGGTCAGCAGGATCAACGGCATCGAGGCGGCGTTAAGATGCGCGCGGATCGCCCTCGCCACGGTGGCACCGTCCATGTCCGGCATCACAAAATCGAGAATCGCGAGGTCGAAGGGACGAGATCCTTCGGCATCATGGAGACGATCGAGCGCCTCACCGCCGTCCGCCGCGACGGCCGTCTCGCAACCCCATCCGTGCAAAATCTCTTGGAGTAACCTCCGGTTTGAATCGCTATCGTCGGCAATCAACACCTTCAGCCCATCGAGATTGACGTCCACTTTCCCAGACGTCCGCCCCTCGTGCGAAACCGCCTCGAAGGCGGATTCCAGCACCAGGCGAGTACCCCCCTCCCCGTTCCTCTCAACCTTTACGGCACCACCCATGAGCTGAGCGCTGCGGGATGCAAGCCTCAGCCTCAGCACATTCGGTGCCGTGACGCCTTCATGTGTGCGGCCAGTTTCAATGTCCCGCCGGCCGTCGAATGTGATGGCCGGGCCATCGTACGCCACGCTCAGGCGAAGGAGCTCCCCAGAGGATCCCAACGCCAGGCTCGCCCGAACCTCGATCTCACCCCGGCGGGCCAGGCGAATGGCCGTGTTGACCAGAATGGACAGGACCCGCCTCACTCCCGTTGGATCACCAACCAGCGATTCCGGCACGTCGGGATTCACCGAAAGCACCAGCTCGAGTCCGCGGGCCTCGGCCTTCGGTGCGATGAGATCTCCAAGGTCTTCGAGCAGCGTGCGCAGAGAAAATGCGATCGATTGGCGTCTCACGTCGTCGTTCGCCATGTTGACGACATCGGTGATTTCGTTGATGCCTGTCATCAGGACCTCCGCAGATGTGCGGATGTCTTTGATGAGCTCGGTCTGTTCGGGAGCCAGGTGCGACTCTTCAAGCAGCTCGGTCATCCCAAGAATCACGTTGAGCGGCCCGCGCAGCTCGTGCGCGGCATCCACCACCATCGGCAGGATCGACACACCCCTGGGACCTTCCTGCTGGGGAAGGTCCTTGCCAATGCCATTCTTACCGTCTTGATCCTGCGTCATCCTTGAACCTCCGGATCTCCTTCGAGGATGACACGGTTCCGGCCGGCCTCCTTCGCCGCGTAGAGGGCTCGATCGGCCCGGCCGATGAGACTGGTCGCAGCTCCCTCGACTGTTCCCTCACTCATACGTGCCCCACCGATGCTTATGGTGACCGGAATCGTGTGATCCCCCACGTTGAACGGCCGCTCGGCAACTCCGGTACGAATCCTCTCAGCCACAGTTCGCAACCCTTCCTCCCCACATCCGCTCAAGACGACCAGGAATTCCTCCCCCCCGTACCTGCCCACCTCGTCGTGGCGGCGCACACCGCTCCGAATCCGGTCCGCAACGTGCGTCAGGATCTGATCCCCACTGAGATGGCCGAGGCGGTCGTTGACCGCTTTGAAATGATCGACATCGATCATCAGGACACAGACGTCAGCCGTACCACCCTTTCGTGATGCCCTGGCAATCTCCTTGTCAAGAATTTCAAGGATCGCCCTCCGGTTCCAGATCCGCGTCAAGGGATCGTGCGTGGCCAGTTCACGGAGGGCCTCGCGCGCCTCGATCAGCTGCTCTTCGAGCTCCAAGATCCGCCGGCCAGCACGAATCCTCAGCTCGAGCTCGTGCGGCTGAACAGGCTTCGTCAGAAAATCGTCGGCACCCGCTTCCAATGCTTCGACGAGCTTCTCCCGCTCCTGGAGGGCGGTCAGAACGATCAAATAGATGTACGGCTCTCTCCTGACGTCACGGATACGCCGGCAGACCTCGACGCCATCCAGACCCGGCATCATCCAGTCGAGCACCGCAAGCCTGGGGGGGTCATCACCCTCGAGCATCTCAAGGGCGCGAACGCCGTCCTCGACCGCAATGACCTCATACCCCCACGAGCTGGCCAGCCTCGTCAAGAGGGTCCGGGAGACGAGCTCATCCTCCGCCACGAGGAGCTTCCATCTCCGCCCTTCTGTGCCTAGAGCCATCCCAGCCCTCCTTGCGCACTCCGTTCTACACCTCCACTTTCGCAGCATCCTCCACACGGGTCAACCACTGCGCACGCCGGTTCTCCCCACCGGCAACCGTCCGGCCCGCGCCAGACAAGGAGGTACGTGTCAAGGTTCGTGTCTCGCAGAGGTTGTTGCGCTGTGCGCCGCTTCTTAGCGGGACAGGTGAGAAGGGGAATGAAACGCAGAGCCGCAGCCATCCTTCCCCTGTCGTTCTGAGCACCCACATGCTCCCGGCTGGGGCGCCGGGACGGTGGGCTAACAGGCATTTGCAGACACTTTCTCGACGTTTCGTGTTATCAGTACGTTACGTTTCCTTCTTCGACGCGAGGTAATTGCTGTTAGTTGAGAGGAGGCGCGGTCCTTCGCCTTTGGCTCAGGATGACAGGGAGGGGTGTCATTCTGAGCACCCACATGCCCCGGAGGGGGCACCGATACGGTGGACTAACAGGGATTCGGGTACGATTTTTTCGGTTTCTCGAAGTGGCAAGGTGTCAGTACGTTACGTAACCTTCTCCCGGATGATCCAGGTGCTGTTAGTTGAGAGGAGGCGAAGCCTTTTCCCCCAAATGTCATTCTGAGGCTGTCTCTTATACACAT